>JBKPCS010000138.1:0-17422 GCA_046727495.1 bacterium
CTCGACGATCGGCACGAGCCCGGCCGCGAGAATCTGCGCCGCCAGCTCGAACTGCTGGTCGACAACTGCCTTGATGCCGGCGGCGTTGGCCTGCGTGATGAAGGAGCGCATTTTGGTTCCGAAGATCCGCTTGGCAACGGCCTTGTCGAGCAGGGCAGCCAACCCGGGCATCGGCTTCATCAAATGCACGCCCTCTTTCTCATCGACTAGGCCCTTGTCCACTTTGAGGAAGGGCACAACGCGTTTCCTGTTCCAGAGATAGTCCGCGCTTGGCTGTCCTTCGATTTCCCGGTCCATTGTGCCCTCGAACAGGATTGCGCCGAGAATTCGGTCGCCATTAAAGTCGGGGCTGGTCATGATGCGCGCGCGCATCTGGTGCACGAGCGTAAACATCTCCTCCTCGTTGGACCACGCACCTTCCTTGATTCCGTAGGCCCGCAACGCCTTGGGCGTGCTGCCACCGCTCTGGTCCAGCGCAGCAATGAAGCCGGGCTGCGTCTTGATCTTTCGCTGCTGTTGTTCTTTCACGCTAGATGTGTTCATAAAGTCTCCTCATATGGGGAGCGAAGCCTTAACATTTGTAGTCATTCGCCTTGGATTGATGTAGCACCTACCTATGCTTTGGCTACTGATTGTTGTTCTGAGTTATTTTATCGGATCGATCCCTTGGGGGTATCTCTTTGCACGAAGAAAAGGAATCGATATCCGCCAGCAGGGAAGTGGGAATATCGGAGCGGCCAATGCGGCGCGGGTAATGGGCAAAGGCTGGGGTTACTTGGTATTTCTGTGCGACTTTCTCAAAGGCATTTTGGCGGTAACCCTTGGTTCGTTGCTTGCCGCCTATTTCGGAGCCAACGTCGTGCAGGGCGGCGTCGTTGCTGGGATAGCGTGCGTGCTAGGGCACGACTATACGATCTGGCTTCGGTTCAAAGGGGGTAAAGGGATTGCCACTCTGGCCGGCGCGGCTTTGGCTCTTTTGCCCCTGCTGTTTATTTCATTCGGCTTGACCTGGATCGTGGTCTTCTTTATCAGCCGGTACACATCGCTGGCTTCGATCTGCGGGGTCTTAGCTTTGCCGATTGCTGTTGCTTTTTTTGTCGCTAAGACCGACCCGGCTTTTTCATTCCTGCTTCTGTTTTCGATCTCCATGGCGGCCTTGGCGATCTGGCGCCATCGCAGCAATATTGTGCGTCTGCTGAACGGGACAGAAAATAGGTTTGGAAAGAAATAGTATCGGGGTATCGGCGTGTCGATGTATCGGCGTGGACGAAGCCTTCGGCCTTCCGCGAGACGGGAAACGCGAAACGCTGAACGTCTCTACCGTGCAAGTCGTGCACGGTACACCAGGCGTTTTATGAACATCGGGATGAAAGCGATTATCGTCATCGAAAAATTCACGATCGCACCGGGAACCACCCGGGCTCGATCTTTCGCGACGGCTTCCAAGCCTTGCCGGACAATCTCTTGCACCGGGACGATAAAAAAGTCGGGCGCAGTGTGGCTCTCATGATCGCCCGTGCGGGTAGCGGTCGCCAGGTATTCTGTTGATACCGGCCCAGGGCATAAGACGGTAACCGTTATGTTGGAAGAACGTAATTCGGCCCGAATTGCTTCGCTGAAACTGGTCACGTACGCTTTCGTCGCGGCATAGACCGCGTTGTTGGGCAACGGGAGCAAACCGGCAGTTGAGCTTACATTCAGGATCGCACCGCGTCCGGACTTTTTCATTCCGGATAAAAGTCTAAGCGTCAGGTAAGTCAGCGCGCGCATGTTCACATCCAGCATCGAGCCAACCCGTTCCCATTGACTGTCGACGAAGGGTCCATGGTCGCCCAGGCCCGCGTTATTAATCAAAAGATCGATAACCAGATCGTTTTGAGCCAGCCAATCGCAGACACCTTCCAACTCATCCTGGTTACGCAGGTCTACGGGTTGAGTGAATAGCTCAAGGCGGGGATTGACGCCGCTAAGCTCCGATTTGAGCGCTTCCAAGCGATCGCTCCGGCGGGCTAGCAGTACCATTCGACTAACCATCGGTGCGAGCTGCCGGGCAAACTCAGAACCAATCCCGGCCGATCCTCCAGTAATAAGGACGGAACGCCTGGCAAAATAGCTGTTATTCATAAAAAGCCGCAACAAGGCTTCTGCCTGCTTTGGGAAAGCGTATTAAGCAAGAACAAAAAGCGTAAGATTGCCCGGTTCAACAGGCTAGCGATTGACGGCGCGTTTACGAAGTAGCAGTCGACCTCTAAATTGCAGATCAGCACCTGCAGCTGGGACAACGAAGGGCGATGGGCGTTGGCCTCTGCTGTATTGCTCAATCAGAACGCCAAACGAACATATCCATTATGAAACGCCGAATTGTCGATCTCTCCGTGCCTTTGGAAAATGACGTCTTGGCCGACCCGCCCGGCGCTAGCCCGAAAATAGAGTACTTCCAGCATACCGATACAGCCAAGACAGTGTGCCAATTTTTTCCCGGCCTTGCACCGGAGGACTTACCGGACGGTGAAGGTTGGGCAATTGAACAGCTCAACCTTTCCACGCACAACGGGACGCATCTGGATGCGCCTTGGCATTTTGCTTCGACGATGAACCGAGGTGAACGCGCTTGGACTATCGATGAGATCCCGTTGGACTGGTGTTTTCAACCAGGAGTCAAACTTGATTTTCGGCATTTTCCCGACGGCTACGTGGTTACGGCCCAAGACATCGAAACCGAATTGAAGCGGATTAACCACACATTAAGGTCGTTGGAAATCGTCCTGGTCAATACCGCCGCAGGAGCGCGATATGGAAAGCCGGACTATCTATTAACCGGCTGTGGCATGGGTCGCGAAGCCACTCTTTATCTCACTTCCAGAGGCGTCAGAGTAACTGGCACAGACGGATGGTCATGGGACGCGCCATTTGTTCACACCGCGCAGCGCTATGCGCAAACCGGAAATCCAGCGTTGATCTGGGAAGGCCATAAAGCTGGACGCGAGATTGGCTATGCACACATTGAGAAACTACATAATCTAGAGTTGCTACCCAATTCTGGATTCGTAGTGAGCTGCTTTCCGGTGAAAATCAAGGTTGGTTCGGCCGGCTGGAGCCGGGTCGTTGCGATCTTTGAAGATCGAGTTTAGCAGCGGCACTCTTCGAGGGAGGCGGGATTGATTCGCGGACTGATGAGGGATGCGGAATGGACGCCGCTTGTGAAGTCAGAAGCGTTACAGCCAGCGCCGCACGCGTGCGCGGTAGCGGCGATAGACCTCGCCGAACTTGCGCTCGAGATAGGCTTCCTCCCGGGCAACCACTCCGTAGCGGATGACAAGGAAGAAGGGCACGAGCGTCATCAGCAGCCAGAGGCTGTCGAAAGCAATGGCGAGACCGACCAGACCCAGCATCATGCCGAGGTAGATGGGATTACGCGTGAAGCGGTAGGGCCCTGTGGCGACGATGGACGTGGTGGGCATGTTGGTGGGCACGTTTGAGCCGGCTCGAGTGATGGTGGTAATCGCCCAGGCGAACAGCGCAAGTGCCGATACAAACACCGCTCCGCCAAGCCAGCCTGCAGGCACCGCTGCCGGCACGAACGGTAAGGGCATGAGCCAGTTGAGTGCGAGCCCGGTAATTGAGGCTAGCGCCCACACGAGCGGCGGCCGAATGATGACTTGAGCGGTGTCTGCAGGGTCACTTATGGCGGGCCTCCTAAACCTAAAATCTGAAAATTGAACGCTAAAAAGAAGGCTCGCTCTGTTCCAAACAATGCTGAGAGAATTTAGTTGTGACGAAGGATTCGTCTCAGGCGCGGCAACAGAACGATTGGAAACATTTTAAGCCGCTCTTTGGCGGTGGAAAGATCGAGTACCTTCAGCATTGACGCAAGCAACCGTGGCGAATTTTCCTTAGCTACACTGCTTACCAATATGACGGCTGTAGCTCGCGGTAATGAGTCGACTGAAATAGTGTAGTATAGAAGCGAAATGACATCGTTTCTCGACAACTAGACACAATTCAGATAAACTGAGAGGTAGGACCCCCTGAAACAGGTATTCTCTATGCCTGCATCCGACGATTCTCCCAATCGGATTCGGTTCCATCAAAACCAGTGGAAAACGGATCCGACCTTTTATCCTACATCCAAACTAGCGATGGAAGGACCGCCCGAACGCCATGCGTACGTTGCGGCTTTGGCTCCCCTGCAGAGTTCCCGCAGTGATGCGCTCCTGGTCGTTGACCTCGATCCGGCATCCGGCTCTTATGGCCAAATCGCTGGACGTTTAGTTCTACCAGACATTGGAGATGAACTGCATCACTTCGGTTGGAACGCATGTAGCTCGGCTTTGTGTCCCTATGCTCCACATCCTCATGTTGAGCGGCGCTACTTGATCGTTCCGGGATTGCGTTCTTCCCGTATCCATGTCATCGATACCAAACGGGATCCGTTCAAGCCGGAAATTGCGAAAACGATCGAGCCGCAGGATCTCTTTAAGAGGACCGGTTATTCTCGACCTCACACCATACACTGCGGTCCGGAAGGGATTTACGTCAGCGCGTTGGGAGCCCCGGACGGAACTGGACCAGGTGGAATTTTCTTAATCGACCATTATGATTTCAACGTACTTGGGCGTTGGGAAGTCGACCGAGGACCTCAGGAATTAGCGTACGATTTCTGGTGGCATCTTGGACATGACACGATGATAACTAGCGAGTGGGGGACGCCGAACAAGATAGAACAAGGTCTAATACCGGAGCATCTGCTGAACAGCGGCTATGGCCATCAACTGCACATTTGGAATCTTCGCAAACGCAAGCATGAGCAGGTGATTGATCTCGGCAAGGAACACCAGATGGTTCTGGAGCTCCGACCATCCCATGATCCGAATCGCACCTTTGGATTTGCCGGAGTCGTCGTCTCTGTCAAAGATCTATCCGCTTCCGTCTGGCTGTGGCGTCGGGACAATGGAAAATGGGGAGTAAAAAAGATCATTGAAATTCCTGCGGAACCGGCAGATCCGAATGCATTGCCTCCGCTCCTGCAGGGTTTTAAAGCGGTTCCTCCTTTGATTACCGACATCAACTTATCACTTGATGATAAATGGTTGTATGTTTCTTGCTGGGGAACAGGAGAGCTTCGGCGCTACGATGTTTCAGTCCCCGACAGCCCGAAACTCGCTTCGGTACTGCAAATCGGCGGGATTGTCCGCCACGCTGCACATCCTCGCGATCCGAATCGGCCGCTTAATGGCGGTCCTCAAATGGTAGAGCTGAGCCGCGACGGCAAAAGAGTGTATTTCACCAATTCCTTATACGCGGCTTGGGATGAGCAATTCTATCCGGAAGGAATTCAAACCTGGTTGGTCAAAGCCAATGCCGACGCAGACGGCTCTCTACGATTCGATTCAAACTTTTTTGTCACTTCGGACGAACACCGGCTGCATCAAGTCCACCTTGATGGTGGGGACGCTTCCTCTGATTCCTACTGTTTTCCGTCGTGACAGTCTACCCATGCCTTTTGCGCTATGGCCCTGGTTAACCCTGATTCTGCTAGGCGCCTGGCATGGACTCAACCCGGCAATGGGATGGTTGTTCGCGGTAGCGCTAGGGATGCAGCAGCAGTCTCTCGGAGCCGTTTTCCGTGCGTTAATCCCAATCGCGCTTGGGCACGCCTTAGCAATCGGGCTGGCAGTATTCGTCGTTTTTGTTTTTGACGCCATTCTTCCCACCATTTGGTTGCAATTAGGTGGCGCAGCGATTCTCCTCGCGTGGGGTGCCTGGAGGCTGTGGCGAACGCGTCATCCGACCTGGGTAGGAATGCGGGTTGGTTTTTGGGATCTCACTACCTGGTCCTGGATTATGGCAAACGCCCATGGCGCTGGCGTGATGCTAGTGCCACTTCTGTTGGGTGCAACCTGCGGAGGGACACTCGCTGGTAAAACTAAGTTACTGTTTTCCAGCTCGCCTTTTGCGATTGGAGCGGTGTTCGTCCACACAGCCGCTCATCTGTTCGTTTCCGGAATTGTCGCCTGGCTCGTGTACGATTTCGTCGGGTTAGCCGTGCTGCGCCGATCTTGGTTCAACATCGATTTGATCTGGTCCATTACTTTGTTGATGGGCGGCGCTTTGCTGTTATTCACGACTGTTGCTCCATGCGTGAGTTGACGTACCGCAAGAGTTATCATTCTATTCTTATCGATACGAGTTTTGATGCTTAGGCGAACGCGTCCGTGCTGCAGTAGAACCGAAGTTGGTTGCTGCCCAAGCTTTGCACCCACTCGACTCCGATTCTGTCCGGGGGGAGATCCTCTTCGAGCCAACCCTTTTCCTTTGAAACGAGACTCACTGGGCCGTAGTACGCCCAGTCTAATCTGATTCGATCGATTCGTGCGGATTGCGCGGGCGCAAACTGCACCAACAAAACAAACTGACCGACCGTCAGAAGGAGGTCGGATCTAAAAACGTAAGAATCGATTTCTCTTTTTCGGACCGGGTAAGACCAAACGAGTGAATGGCAAAAACCCGCGGAATACACCGAGCGCGACGTTATCTCGAGCACGTCATTGCCACCGACTGAAGAAAGCAGGTCTCGAGGGCACCCGTTGGCAACCGGCGGTAGAAGGCCGACAACCCATGCTGCGTATTCAGGTCAGTATTGGTTACGGTTGTTCTAGTGAAGAAGATTGAAGCTGCCATTCTTGCTCCGAAGCGAGATACCGCTGGCGGCCAACTGGAGTACGGTCGCATCCGCGGTGAGTTTAGTCTGAGGGAGGCAAAGAATCACGGCAACCATTGCGCATTTTCTCGTCAGGCCGTCGGCTGTTCGCTTCAGAGTTCCTCCGATCTCGTGCAGCAACTCAATAGGTCGCGTATTTTCCAAAATTACGCGCAGGCTTTTCAAAAGACAACGAACTTGCCTTTGGAACTTTCCACAAGCGGCGGGTGGCGGGAGGTGCACCGGACACGAAGCAAGTGCATCAACCCGTTTTGCGCTATCCTTGCACGTACGAGCAAAATTTGCGGTGAATGCCTAAGAACTCGGCGTGAGCTCGCTGCGGCAAGTATTTCGGAAACGCAGACGGTAACCTGCTTCGCTGGACTCAGGAATACCAGTGTGCCGGTGAAATTGGAAGAGCAAGTCATTGCATTTTTGCAACCTGGCCAAGTATTCCTGCGAATTCCGAGCGCTAACCGATTCAAGAAGATCGTTTCCCAGCTGAGCAGGCGGGGCATTAAGACTCAATTGGGTCCGCTCAAGAAGGCGTATTTCCGTTCCCGAGTTGTTTCAATCGGTCAGTATCGCGCGATCGTACGATTGTTGGAAATTTTTGCGGAACATCTTGGCATGATCGCAAACCAAATCGCGCTGCAGCAGGAGAATGGGGATTTGCCTATTGTAAGACGCGCAAAAGATTACGTTGCGACTCATTATTCTGACCCGATCAACCTCGAAAAGATTGCTCGCGCCCTCAATGTAAGCCCGTTCTACTTTTGTAGGAGGTTCAAACAGACAACCGGTTTAACATTTGTGAAGTACTTGAGCCGCATACGTATTGAAAAGGCTAAGATTCTGCTGCACAACAATAACCTACGCATTAGCGAGATAGCCTATGAGGTAGGCTTCCAAACGCTCCCGCACTTTAACCGCACCTTCCATAAGGTTGTTGGTCACTCTCCGACACAATACCGATTCAAATTGGCCGAGATTCGCTAATTGGAAGAAGGACGAGTTGAGGTTGGAGAGCGATCAGGACCTGCTCAAGTCCGTTTTGCTAGGTGGTCTTCGACTGCCGATCGAGCAAAAAAAGTCAAGAAAAAGTCAATTTTGGCGGAGCGTAGATCTTTAAGAATAGGCACCATGGCTCGGGTCGAAAAGCGATCCCCCACCTTGTGAAAGTCATGAATCAGCTTGGTGCATTGAAACCGCGTTTGCTGGCTAGCGTCGCTTTTGTGGTAATTGCTGTGTCGATCTACGCGGGACGCGGTCCTGCCGTCTACGCGGATCCAGAGAACGCACCTAAGACACGCTCAGGCGCGGAATTATACGCCATCCACTGTAACCGCTGTCACTCGGAACGGTATGCTACCGAGTTTACCGCGGCTCACTGGAAGACCATCATGATTCACATGCGAGTGCGGGCTAACCTCACGGCGGAGCAGGCAAGGGAGGTCCTCAAGTATCTCCAACAGGACAGCGGACAGTAAGGACGCAGAGGATCACACTATGAAAATTTATTCCAACATACTCGGAGTGTTGGTAGCCGGTTGTGTGACGGCGATCATTCTTCTTCCATCGCGCGTGGCAGCGGAGATAAGCGACGATGATTTCAAGGCCCTGAAGGATCAGGTTCAACAGCTGGGTGACAAGGTACAGAAGCTGGAGCAAATGCACGAGCAAGACCAGCAGACACACGCGCAAGACCAAAAGACAATCCAGCAGCTACAGCATCAGTTGGGGAAAGCGCAAGAAACGGCGAGCGACGCGCAAAAGCAAGCGAGTGCGGCGTCCAAAATGCAGAAAAAAGTCCAGCAACTAGAAGCGCAAGTCGGCGAGACGCAAAAGACGGTCGCCGAAGGAAAAGCCGCCCAGGTTCAACCGGTTGCTCCGGTTCCTTCCGGTCCCCTGGCGCTGCACAACTTCGCGATAGTAGGAGACGCGGAGGTCCAGTTTGGGAAGGTCCAGGGACAGCACAGCGCATTCACGCTGGCCAACTTTGCCCCAATTTTTCTGTTTCGAGCAAACGACAACATCTTATTTGAGGCGGGTTTCGATGTCAGCCTGCAGAACGGGGCAGTGAGTTTGGCCAACGGACAAACCGGCAACAGTGGAAGTAGCACCACCATTGATCTGAGTTTCGCCACGTTGGACTTTATGCTCAACGATTACGTGACGATCGTCGCGGGCGATATGTTGCTGCCGTTGGGTACCTACTCTGAGCGGAGTGCCGGTTGGCTCAACAAGATACCGGATGACCCTCTTCCGCGTAGCGTTCTGCCAGACTCCGGTGTGGGCGTCCAGTTGCGTGGTGCTATACCAATAGGGCACTCCGGGCAGCTGATTTCCTATTCCTTTTATGGCGCGAACGGACCGGGGTCAGTAGATGGCTCCGGAAATTCAACTACCGTTGATAGCAGTGGCAACGTGTTGCCTAATATTGACTTTGGTAATGTCGGCATTCTGAACAATGGCAACCAATCGAATGAGCATGAAAATCCGAGCGGCGGTGGCCGGATTGGATGGTTCTTCCCGCTGAAACCTCATTATGACCTGGAACTCGGAGTTTCGGGCCAGACGGGCCAGTGGAGTAACAATGGAAGACAGAGTTGGTCGGCTTTCGTCGTCGATGCCGCCCTGCATGTTAGCCCCTACTTCGAGTTGAAGGGCGAGTATATCAACACCTGGTGGCAGACCACCGACCGCGGCACCCTTACGCCACGAGGTTGGTGGATCCAGGGAGGTTACAAGCTGGCGGGATTGAATCAGAGTCTGAATCTCCCCTTCGTAAACAATCTCGAGGTGGTGTCCCGCTTTGATTGGACAGACGACGGCCTCGGGACGCGATCTCGCCGTGAGACGGTCGGGTATGTGTATTACCTTACGAGCTCCCTGTGGTTTGAGGGTGACTATGAGTGGGTACACAGCAAAGGCCCCGCCGCGCTGCCGAGCAACAAATGGGTGTTCCAACTCTCTTACGGATTTTGAGCGAAATGAGAATGCCACTTACAGCAATGACAACCAAACTCTCCCCCGTCATTCTCGCGATAGCTGGGCTCGCCGTCACAGGAGGCGGTTATGCGCTTGCCCAAGCACTCGATGCCGCAACGCAAGCGCGCATCGAACGCTTCGAAAAAGGCCCCGCGACTATCAATATCTCCAAATACCCGGCGGGTATCCAGGAAAACTACGCTGTGTTTTCTCAGAAATGTTCGCAGTGTCACAAGTTGAGTCGCCCAATCAATTCCGATTATGCGTTGCCCGACGAATGGTCGCGCTATATCCACCGGATGATGAATAAGCCCGGTTCGGGCATTGGCCCTGGCGACGGCAAGAAGATTTACGAGTTTCTCGTGTACGACTCCAACATCCGGAAGAAGGCGATGCTCGATCAGAAATTCTCGCAGCTCTCGCCATCAGAAAAAGCCGCTGCGCAAGCTAAGATAAAGGAAGTCACAGACAAGTACCACTAGATCATCGCGTACGATTGAGCCATATTTACTGGAATGCCCGCAACCTATCCGGTCGAACTGCCGGACGCGAATTATTTCGCCCGGCAAGTCCTTTGCCGCGAAGGATGTCCGGTTCGAACGGACTCCGGCGGTTACGTTCAAGCTATCGCCGAGGGCCGTTACGAGGACGCCTACATTATCGCTCGTAGGCCGAACCCCTTTGCCTCCATCTGCGGCCGCGTCTGTGCCGCTCCCTGCGAGGCAAAATGCCGGCGGGGGGCGCTCGATGCGTCGATTTCAATTCGCGCATTAAAACGGTTCGTCTGTGAGAGGTTCGGCGTAGAATCGGACAACTTCGATCTCGGCCGCGTTTATCCCCAATTGCGTGATGCACGTCGCGAACGCGTCGGCGACGGCCGGAAAGTGGCGGTGATCGGCGCAGGGCCAGCTGGTCTATCCTGCGCGCACGAATTGGCATTGATGGGATTTTCTGCCACGGTATTCGAGGCGCATAGCGTACCGGGCGGGATGCTGGTGCTCGGAGTGCCTGAATACCGGCTGCCGCGCGAGATCGTCAAAGCAGAAATCGCGGCGATCGAGTCGCTGGGTGTGGAGATCCGCTTGAACATGCGGCTCGGTCGCGAGTTCGCGTTCGCAGATCTGAAACGACAGGGCTACGAAGCCGTGTTCCTGGGCATCGGTGCCCACAAAAGCCGCGATTTGGCGATCGAGGGTGTGCAGCTCGATGGTGTGCTACGGGCAACCGAGTTCCTGCTCAACGCCAACCTGGGCTTTCGCGTGACGCTCGGCCGCAAAGTGGTCGTCATCGGCGGCGGTAATGTCGCCTTCGATGTGGCGCGCTCGGTCGTCCGCCAAGCGGAAATGTTTACAGGAATGAGCGAGCCGGAATTACGTCATGCTTTGCGTGAAGCCGCGGCTGCCCTGGAGGAGTTAACTGCGCGCGAGCCTGAAGCGCCCGATGAGGTGCGCCTTGCGTTGGACGTTGCGCGCGAAGCGATCCGCAAGGGTGTCCCCGAAGTGCACATGTATTGTTTGGAAAACCTCGCCGAGATCCCGGCAGCACGGGAAGAGATCGAAGAAGCGGAAAGGGAGGGTATCCGGCTCCACACCCGCTTCGGCCCTAAGCGCATCCTGGGCAGCGACGGCAACGTCACGGGCATTGAGCTAATCAAGGCCGCTCGTGTCTTTGACGAAAACCGGCGGTTCAATCCACAGTTCGTCGAGGGTAGCGAGGAGACAGTGGATTGCGACACGGTTATCCTTGCCATCGGCCAGGCGCCCGATTTGTCCTGGGTTCTTCCCGAAGACAACCTGAAGCTCACACCCCGGGGGAGCCTGCAAACAGATCCGCAGACGATGGCGACATCGCGTCCTGATGTATTCGCCGGCGGCGATGTGGCTTTCGGCCCGCGAATTATCATCACCGCCGTCGCCGAGGGCAAAAAGGCGGCGAATTCGATAGCAAAATTCCTGACGGGCCGCGTGCCGGCCGAGCCGCACCAAGCGCGCGTGACGATTTACAACACGCTCCAGTATCGGATGAAGCCCGATTACGAAAAACTCGCCCGTCGTCCGCCACCGACGCTGCCGCTGGATCGGCGCATCGGCATCGCCGAGGTGGAGAGAGATTACCCGGAAGCCGATGCGAGGCGCCAGGCAGATCGCTGCTTAAAATGTCACATCGGCCCTGTGTTTAACGGCGACGAATGCATCCTTTGCGGCGGTTGCGCCGACGTCTGTCCTGAATACTGCCTGCGGTTAGTGGATGTCGCCGACTTACGCGGTGATGAAAATTTGCAGGCCGCGTTGCTCGCCCGTTACGGGCGTCTGCCGGAGCGCGGCCAGCAGGGAGCGATTATTAAGGATGAGACCAGTTGCATCCGGTGCGGTCTATGTGCGGTGCGTTGCCCTACCGGGGCGATCACAATGGAGCGGGTCGAACTGGTGCCTGGCTGAGATGAATCATGCCACTGCAAAGAACGAAATTTCCCGACGCGGTTTTTTCGAACTCACGCTGGGTTGGCTCGCAGCCATTTTCGCAGTCTGCGCATCAACCATAGGGTCTGTTCGGTTTCTTGTGCCGAACGTCCTATTCGAACCCAGCCAGCTTTTCAAGACTGGCAAGCCGGAAGATTACGCCGATGGTTCTGTGACGTTCTTGGAAGACGAAAGGGTCTTTCTTGTTCGTCAAGGCAACACTTTCCGATGCGTATCGGCGATTTGCACGCACCTGGGCTGTACAGTCAACCGCGCCGATCACGGCTATCATTGCCCCTGCCACGGCAGCGTATTTGACGAGCAGGGGAGCGTCAAAAGCGGTCCGGCCCCTCGCTCACTGGAGTGGTTCTCGGTGGCGCTGAGTAAGGATAGCCGGCTGCTGGTGGACAAAAGTCAACGGGTTAACCCGGACAAATATCTAGTCTTGTGAACGCGCCTCTGTCCAAACGGATCTGGAGATGGTTCGAGCGCACGCGCGTTGGCCGTTCGATTTTCCGAGTCGGGATACCGGAGAGCAATCTAGAGCGTTCACAGGCGATGGTTTCCAGTTTTCTGCTTCATATACAGCCAGCGAAAGTCCATCGCCACTCATTGCGCGCGTCCTACTCGCTTGGATTAGGGCTGATTTCGCTTTACCTGTTCCTAATCCTGATCGTCACGGGCGTACTGCTAATGTTCTATTACGTGCCCAGCACCGAACGCGCCTATAACGTGATGAAGGATCTGCAGTTCGCCGTATCCGCGGGCTTGGTGATGCGCAACATGCATCGATGGGCTGCGCATCTGATGGTGATTTTCGTGCTGTTACATATGTGCCGCGTTTTCTATACGGGCGCCTACAAACGACCGCGCGAGTTCAACTGGGTTCTTGGCATCGGTCTTTTCCTCCTAACTTTGGGTTTGAGCTTCACTGGCTATCTCCTGCCGTGGGATCAACTAGCATTTTGGGCGATTACCGTCGGCACGAATATCGCCGCTTATGCACCCTACATTGGTCCAAAACTTAAGTATCTCATGTTGGGCGGAAACTTGGTCGGCCAGGAGGCCCTGATTCGCTTTTACGCCCTGCACGTGATTGTACTGCCGGCGGTGGCAGGCCTGATGATCGCGGTTCATCTCTGGCGGGTGCGCAAGGACGGCGGGCTATCGCGACCCGATGAACCTGGGGACACAACCCAACAGATCGAACTCAGCGAATTGCCGACGAACAAGAGCTATGGCCTGATGGAACTTGCTCACGGCATGACGCCGCAAGTCGGTCGCAATCCTGCAGACGAGGTATTTGCATGGCCACATCTGATATTCCGCGAGTTGCTGCTGTTCCTATTGGTAGTGGCGATGGTGTTGTTCCTGGGGATTTTCTGGAACGCCCCCCTGGAAGAGTTGGCCAACCCGATTCATCCTCCCAATCCCGCTAAAGCGCCTTGGTATTTCCTTGGTCTACAGGAATTGGTAAGCTACTCGGCGTTCTGGGGCGGCGTAGTGGTTCCGGGGGTGCTGGTGATGGCTTTGCTGGTGCTGCCCTACATGGATCGCAATCGTAAGGGTGTCGGCCAGTGGTTTGCTCGCGAGCGTGTGCTGGCGAACACGATTTTCACCGTATGCCTCGTCATTGCGATCGTGCTAACGATCATCGGTAGCGTCTTCCGAGGACCGAACTGGTCCTGGCAAGAACCATGGAAAAAACGACCTGCAATGACCGAGGGCGAGTGAGATGACCGACGGCTCAGTCCGCAAATTCTACATTTGGTTTACCGTGCTCGGTTTGTTGGTCGGCGGCCTGGTGGTGCTCGGCTATTTCAGAGACGAGAATCGCGAGTGGAAGGATTACCAATACAAATTCATTCAGGAGGAAATCCGGCGTGCATCAACAGCACAGCAGCGAGCGATAGCGGGGAAGATACGGGTCGAAATCCGGCAAACCCTACTGCCGGAACTCAACCGCGTGGATCGGTGTACGACCTGTCATCTCGCAGTGGATGACCCGAGTTATGGCGGTTATCCGCAACCCCTGGCTTACCACCCGCTTCACGAACAACATCCGGTGGAGAGATTCGGCTGTACCGTCTGTCACCGCGGTCAGGGCCGCGCCACCACCGTTGCTGACGCACACGGCGACGTACCGCATTGGGACCAGCCGATGCTGCCGCAGCGATACATCCAGGCTTCCTGTGGGAAATGTCACGAGGCTGCCGATAACCCAGCAGCGCCCGAATTGGCGCGTGGCCAACAGGTATTCGAGGAGAGCGGTTGCCTCGGCTGCCACAAACTCAACGCCATTGGCGGTGTTATCGGACCGGCACTCGACAAGGTCGGTGCTCGCCACTCGCCAGAATGGTTGAAAAAACACTTCCTGACTCCCGCCGAGGTCACACCCGGCTCCGCGATGCCGCCACAAAAATTCGCCGAGCAGGACTTGGAAGCGATCACACTCTTCATGCTGAGCCAGACCGGCGAAACGGCTCCCGGCTACTATGCCTCGATGAAAGTCATCCCCAGTGCTGGTGTGGGGCAGCGATTGTTCGAGCAGAAAGGATGCGTCGGCTGTCACTCCGTTGCCGGCAAAGGCGGTGCAATCGGTCCTCCGCTTGATGACGTCGGCCTACGGCGCTCGCCCGATTGGATGGTTCAGCATTTCCGGGAGCCGCAGGCTGTCAGTCCTGGTACGGTCATGCCCCGATTTGGTTTTACGGAAGCGGAGGCCCGCGCTCTGACCGACTTTCTGGTGCACCTGCGCGAACAGAAGGTCGCTATGAGTCTCCCGTCAGCGATGAACCCAGCCGAGCGTGGTCATGAAGTCTACCGCAACTACGGCTGCGCCGGCTGTCATGGTATGGATGGCAAAGGCGGCGTGCCCAATCCCAACGCCAAGACCGCCGAACTCGTGCCAGACCTGATCCGGGTAGCAGAAGGCTACACCAAAGACGAACTGAGGGACCGCATCCTCAAAGGCCAGCGTGAGATTAATGTGCTAGACCCGAAACGCCCGCCGCCTCCGCTCTACATGCCCGCCTGGACTGGCATCATCAAGGACGCCGAAATCGACGACCTGGTGGCCTACCTTATCAGCTTGAAACCAGCAGGAGAAGAGCCCGGCTTTTAACAGGTGGATGTGAACCGATGAAGATGATTTTGCCGTAGACGCGAATCGAAGTTTGTCTGCGCCATCCTGTACTTGATTAATTTTGCGAAGCGCTGTGCATGGCGGCATGAAAAAGCTTACCCCCTGGATCATCAGCCTCATTTTCATGCTCTTGGTCATTGCAAAGATGATCCCCAGTAAGGAAACGTCCAAATTCGATATTGACGGTTTTGGTCGTCTTCCGGTTTTGGTCGGCGGCCGAGTGATGCCGATGGATACCTTGGCTCGTGTCTCACTGTTCGCGATGAACCATCGAGGCACGTATACCACCCCTGATGGCAAAGCTCAGCCACAGAGGCGGTGGCTGTTAGAAGTTCTAATGAGCCCGGAGCGCGCGGACGGAACAAAAGTTTTCGAAGTGACTAATCCGGACGTTCTCGGTCTCCTTGGTTGGCAAGAAGGCAAAGGAAAATCCAACAGCTATTCGTTTAATGACTTTAAGCCGTCCTTTGGCGAGATCGAAAAACAAGCCGAATTGGCGGCTCGGGCGGAAAGTGACGGCCAAAGCGCCTTCCAGCGATCAATCGTTAGGCTTCGCGATGCTTTGCTTCTGTATGTCCAGCTGAAAAACACGATTCAACCTGAGGACTCGCCCGATTTCGGAAAAGAGGTTCAGACGTTCGAATCGGCAATTCAGCCGGGGATGCAGGCCGTTCGCGATCGAGATGCAAATAAACCATTCAACCAAGCGGATCTTGAACGCATTTTGTTTTTTACGCAGCGCTATCGAGACCTAAGCGAAATAAAGTATGCTTATGCTATTCCGCAATCGAATGGGGCGCCTGGAACTGACGGCTGGCAGCCAATTTCCGAAGCGCTGATCAGCGCCATCGGGTCCGGCAAAGTTTCCTATTCTGTAGCGATTTATGGGCGACTCATCTCGGCTTATCGAAGCGGAGATAAGGACGGATTCAACCAAGCCGTTAGAGAATATAATCAGCACCTTGAAAAAACGATCCCGGAGGAGCTGAACCGACCCCGTCTGGAATTCGTATTCAACGAGGCCCAGCCATTTCTCCAGGCTACCGCTTTGTATCTCATTGTCTTTATTTTCACTTTGATCTCTTGGCTGAAGTGGCCGAAAACGCTGTGGAAGGTTGCTGTTATTCTTCTGGTATTCGCCTTTCTCATTCACACCGCTGGCCTAGTCACAAGGATGTATTTACAAGGCCGACCACCTGTCACTAACTTGTACAGTTCAGCGATCTTTGTCGGATGGGGAGCGGTCGTGCTCTGCTTGTTCCTCGAACGTTTCTACAAAAACGGAATTGGTAGTGTCAGCGCCGCCGCGATCGGTTTTGTGACATTGCTGATTGCTCAGAACCTCCAACTCGACGGCGACACGCTCCATATGCTGCGTGCAGTTTTGGATACGAATGTTTGGCTGGCGACTCATGTGGTCGCGGTCACGTTGGGATATTCGGCGACATTTCTCGCCGGTATGCTCGGCATCATTTACATCTTCCGCGGTCTGCTGACGAAGTCTTTCCCTGAAACGACACAAAAGTCGCTCGCGCGCATGATGTACGGAATCATCTGTTTCGCCACATTGTTCAGCTTCGTCGGTACGATCCTTGGCGGCATTTGGGCCGATCAATCCTGGGGGCGCTTTTGGGGGTGGGATCCAAAGGAAAATGGTGCTCTACTCATTGTAATCTGGAATGCGATTATTTTGCACGCACGGTGGGGTGGCTATGCCCGGGAGCGGGGCATCGCGGTGATGACAGTATTTGGCAATATCGTTACCAGCTTATCGTGGTTCGGTGTCAATATGTTGGGCATCGGTTTGCATTCCTATGGTTTCATGGATCAGGCTTTTGGTGTGCTTCTGACGTTTATTATCAGTCAATTCGCGATCATTGGTCTGGGTGTGGTTCCTGAGAAATACTGGCGCGGGATTCAGGCGCGGGAAAAACCGACTGCCGCTGGGCATCCCAAGCCCGTGCTGATTCGAAGTGGTGGGCCGGCAAATGGATGAAGATGTCAGATCGTTGCGGGAAAGGACCCGGCGCTACGAGGAGATCGATGGAGCCAGCCACTGGATCCCTGGACGAATGCGACCAGCTGAACCAGCTGCTCATCGAGTGGCTGGGCTGAACGGCTGGTCAC
>JBKPCS010000139.1:0-5980 GCA_046727495.1 bacterium
TCTCCGATGCCTCCCGCAGGCACGTTTCGAGTGGGATGTCCCTTCCCAAATCCTCGAGAACGTCATTGGTCCAACTCAGTGGGCTAACTCCCAACCGCACCGGCAGTCCTGAATTTTTCATAGCAATCATTTTGAGCGACTCACTTCTTGAACTTGACCGGGTCGACCCGTCTTGAGCGACTCGGTAGCCTTATCGGCAAGCAGCTGGGCTTTTAGCCCGTCCTCGAGCGATCGGCTTAGCGATGTCCCTTGGGCGATCGTGCTGCAGAGCGAAAGCCTTTCTGACGAATCATCACGCACTTGAATCGTACTCTCAAAGATACATGGCGCAGGTATCAAAAGCGGTTTTCAGAGCTGTAATGGGATCCCCTTTCGGGACAAATTCGTGTGTAACGTAGCCCGCGTGCCCTGTCTCTTTGATTGCCCTTAGAATGGCAGGATAGAAAAGCTCCTGGTCCTCATCTAAATCATTCCGTCCCGGATTGCCCGCTGTATGATAGTAACTGATGTAATCTTTTATTGAACGAATCGTGCGGATGATATCACCTTCCATGACTTGCATGTGGTAGACGTCGTATACTAACTTCACGCGCGGCGAAGCAACAGCTCGACACACCTGAACACCCCACGCTGTGTGATCGGCCTGGTAATCGGGGTGGTCGACTTTGCTGTTCAGCAGCTCCAAAGCCAGGGTGATTCCCGCGACTTCTGCCGCAGGGGCCACGCGAACGAAGCCTTCGGCAGTAGTTTCAGCTCCGGCTTGGTCGTCCAGCCCGTTTCGATTGCCACTAAAGCATATTAGATTAGGGATTTTTAAACGCTTGGCGTTTTCAATGCTGGCTTTGATTTCCTCTTCCAGGCGATCGTGCTGATCGCGCCTATTCAGTCCAATTGTCAGCGGTTGATGTGCGGCAATCGCAGAAAGGGCCAATCCGTGATCATCAACGAGGGACCAGTACTCGGGAGGCACTAGTTCGATGGCTTTATAGCCGGCATCGGCTACGGCGTTCACAAACTGTTCTGCGGTGAGTTTTTCAGGAACAAAGCACCACCAGGCTACTGATTGAGAGATGGTATTCATTTCGCTTAGGCTCTATAAGGGAACCCGGAAAGTTCAATCGAGTTAGGTCTGCCATCAGAGGCTTTTCTTCTCGATGAGTACGGATCGATGGATCTTGTAGGACTCGATGCATGCCAGGGCGATCGCGAGTGCACGGCGCGCATCAACGCCGGTGACGTACGGCTCCTCGCCAGAGCGCACTGCATCCACGAAGCTTGCGAACTCTGCCGCATACGCATCGCGGAACAACTCGACGTCGCTGCGCACGGTCTTATGTGAACGACCCGCAGCCGTATGATGGGTCACGCCAGTGAGCGCAGTATTCCCTGCGCTCACCATACCGCCAGACCCGAAGACTTCGGCGCGGACGTCGTAGCCGTACACCGCCGAGAAGTTCGCCTCTGCAGTGGCGATTGCGCCGTTATCGAATTTCACCACGACGACCGCTGTATCAAGCAGTCCGGCGTTAGCGTTTATCGTTGGTGCCATGAGCTTCGCGGTCGAGCTCCTCGGCAACTTGGTGTTCAAGTTTGCCCGCCTCGCTCGGATCACGCTTAGCGATCAGATCGAGTTCGACAGCCAATTGCTCCAACTCTTCGCCGCCTGCCATCATCTGCAACAAGCGCTCCCGGGTCATTTCGGCCTTCTTGAATGTCCCGTAACTTGTACCTCGGTTGAGCACCGTAAACGTATCACCAACCGCCCAGGCATGGTGGACGTTATGAGTGATGAATATCACGCCGATGCCTTTCGTCTTCGCCTGAACGATATACTTCAAGACCACCGCCGCTTCCTTCACCCCAAGGGCAGACGTTGGTTCATCGAGGATCAGGACCCGGGCACCGAAATAAACCGCGCGCGCAATCGCCACAGCTTGGCGTTCACCCCCGGACAAGGTACCGACCGCCTGATCCGGGTCCCGAAGTTTAATCCCGATCTTTTTTAACTCCTCGTTGGTGATCTTGCTCGCTGTCCCCGAGTCAAACACCACTAATGGGCCCAACTTTTTCTTTGGCTCTCTCCCAAGGAAGAAATTCCTTGTGATGCTCATCAAGGGGAGCATCGCCAAGTCTTGGAATACCGTCGCAATGCCCATGTCGAGCGCTTCTCTGGGAGAGCTTACTTCAACCGGCTTCCCTTCGAACTCGTATCGGCCCTGGGTCGGCTTGTGCACGCCTGACAGGATCTTGATCAGGGTCGATTTCCCCGCTCCGTTGTCACCCAAGAGACAATGGACTTCCCCAGGGTCAATTTTCACCGAGATACCCCTCAGCGCGTTCACCCGGCCAAAGGATTTGGTAACGTCTTTGAGCTCAATTATCGCAGCCATCGTTTCTGCTCCCCATTGTTATGTTCAATTATCGGCTCCGCAGTGCCTGTTGGCGAAGATAATTGTTCAACAACACCGCCGCCAACAACATGCCGCCCAAGACTGCTTTGAACCAGTTCGTATCAATATTCGTGTAAAAAATACCCTGCTGTACCATCCCGAGAATTAACGCTCCGATCGTTGCACCAAAGACAGACCCGTAGCCGCCGGTTAGCAAGTTCCCTCCGATCACCGCTGACGCGATTGCTTCGAGTTCCGCCAGTTCACCTCGAAGAACATCAGTCGAACCGGTGTCGATCACTTGCATGGTAGCCAGCAGAGTAGCGGTTGCCGCCGTCAACATGAACAAGCTGATCTTTACCTTTGCGACGGGCACTCCAACGTTGCGCGCGGCCAGCGCATCGCCGCCCGCCGCGAAGATCCAGTTACCGTATGGCGTGCGGAAGAGTACCCAGCCGAGGATCAGCGTCAATACGACCCACCACCAGATCGAGATCTTGAGGCCAAGCGGCGCTCCGCTGAAGATCGCCACCAGCGGATCGCCGCTCAGGTAAGCTCCCATCCCCGACGCCCGGGTGTAATTGAGTAAGGCTATCGTCAGGCCGAACGTCAACCCACGCAGCAAATAGAGCGACGCCAAAGTGATAATGAATGACGGCAGGCGGGTTTTAACAACTAACCAACCATTAAAATAGCCAACCGCTAAAGAAAAGGCAAAGGCCAACAGAATCGCCAGCCAGGGCGGCCACCCAAATTTTGTGACTGGTATCGCGATAATCATCCCGGCTGCGCCGATCATTGAACCAATCGATAAGTCAAACTCTCCGGCAATCATCAGGAGTGCGACGGATACCGCCAGAATCCCATGCGCCGCTCCCACTTCGAGATAATTGGCGGTCCCCTGCGTCGTTAGGAATCCTCTACTCCCGGCGACAATTGAAAAAAACACGAAGACGCCGATCGCGGCAGTGATGGCGCCGAGCTCCGGTCGCACCAATAGCTTTCGTAAAGCTGCCATAGTTAATTCCAAGGTTGTTGCGCCGTCTGCGTTCGGTGGAGGCGAGAAGCGATCTTCTCGCCCTCCACGCGAGACGCGCCTAGCGGATCGCTTTTTTGCTTAATTCCATCACCTGTTTGGCATTCTCCGGCGTCACAAAACCGGGACCAGTCGGCACAGAGTTGGTCGCGATCAACAACCCGTATTTGACGTAATTAGCCAGAAAAACGACCGGCAAATATCCCTGCAGGAATTGTTGCTGATCGATCGCAAAGTCCATCTCCTTTTTCTCCAGAGCCTGCAAAACTGTCGGTGAAAGGTCGAAGGTGCCGAACTTCACCTTACCCGCCTTTCCGGCCTGCTGCAGAGCTTGCAGAGCTGGCTCAGATCCGGTCGGCCCGAGCGCAAGAATTCCTTCAACGTCGGGATTCTTTTGCAGGTAACCGGAGAAAGCGTTACGAGATTGAGTAAAATCCATGCCCACAGCGAGGATTTCGACATCGGCACCGAGGCCGTCTTTGAAACCTTTGGCACGCGCATCCAGAGCGGCGTTTCCGACTTCCTGGTTAATGCACACCGCCTTCTTGATGCCCTGGGCTTTCATCCTCTCGCCGGCCCCTTTGCCAGCAACGTATTCCTCCTGACCGACGTGCATCAAACACCCGAGTTTCTTCGAGACGTCCGAACCGGAGTTCATGGAGATCACAGGAATACCGGCTTTAACAGCAGCCTGGATCGATTTTCCAAGTGCGTCTGCATCAGGAATCGATACGACGAGGCCATCCGGCTTCGAGGCAACTGCAGCGTCAATGAGCTGAGCCATCGCTACCATATCGAATTTTTCCGGTGCTCGGTACTCCACTTCGGATCCTGTATCTTTTGCCGCCTGGTCGACTCCGTTCTTAACCACGAGCCAGAAAGAATCCGATACCTGGCCGTGAGTCACCACGATGATGTGAGGTTTCTTCTGAGCGAACACTGCTACAGGTAACAGAAAGCTCGCAGCGAGAGCGAGCACCGTAACGAATTTAGGTTTCATCTTGTGTGCTAAGTTTCTTTTTGGGGGGTTAACTGCTTAGGTTGGGGGTTAGTTCAGATCGCTTCCGCCAGGGGCTCGCGATCTTCCGGCGCCTGTTCCAAATTAACAATCTGGAATCTGATGCCGCGCTTTGTGAACGCCTCGGTAAACTCCGTCGGCATTCCAAAATCTGTAATCGTTAAGTGAATCTCTGCCAGTCTGGCAAACGTGGTCAAACACGCGTGGCCAAACTTGGTCGAATCCGCGAGCACATAACTCTCATCAGCGGATCGCATCATTGCCTGTTTAACTTCAGCATCCAGCGGATTGGGAGTGCTATGCCCGTGCGACAAAGTTATTCCTGAGGTGCCAAGAAAGGCACGATCGGCGTGGTAACCTTCGAGAGTCTTGACGGCCGCCGGCCCGATTAAGGCTAAGCTGTGGCTGCGAACCTGCCCGCCTACTAACAGAATTTCGTATCCTGCCTTCGATAGTTCCAAGGCTACGGGCACCGAATTCGTAATCACAAAGAGATAACGAAATTTCCCGATCATCGCTTGTGCCAGCGACAACGTGGTACTTCCGGCGTCAAAAACAATCGGGTCTCCCTCGTGGATGTAGGCCAGCGCTCCTCGCGCGATCACCTGCTTTTGCGATGCCTGAATCTGCAGCTTCTCGAGGAACGAATTGTTGAATTGGCTGCGGTGCGAGAATATTGCACCCCCGTAAGTCCGCTGGAGCAACCCCTGCTCTTCGAGCGCGTTAAGGTCCTTCCGGATTGTTACCTGACTGACCTCAAATCGGTCAGCCAGGTCCTCGACCTTGATGTTGCCCTCGCTTTCCAAGCGCTGCATTATCCCCTTACGACGAGGAGAATTGAGCCAGAAAAGTCTAGTCGGAACATCTAGTCGGAACGAGTTCAAGATTGTTCGCATTCGTCTTTACTAAGGCCGTGTACCCATAAACGAAGTCTACGTCCGCTTTGCCCCGTTAGCGACCACGTTCGTGCGGCGGCGCAATATGTCGCGAAGGGCCAAGAACAGAAGTTGAGGCCCAATGAACCGCTATCACTCTAAGCTGACGCCTTCCGTATACATCGGTGTCTGTCCAAGCACTACTCGGGAGACATTTGTCGAAGATACCTGACGAAAACACCCCTGGACAAGAGTTCGACGTAATTCGCTCGCTTTGCCCGCCGAAAGCGTTCCCAGCCGCTTTCGACGTCAACTCCGAAATTATCATTCCCAACTTCCAGCCCGTCCGGCTCAGTGGACTGAGAAGCAGAAAGGAGAACTTCTGGATCGGTGGATGCCTGGGAGCTGGCGACTGTTTGTTTCAATAAAAGCGATTGTGCAACCAGTCGCCTATGGAGAAGATAGATGAAACACGCTTTCTCCGCTGGCCTGATGCTGATCTTCAGCCTCTTTGGCCCAGACTCAGGATACGCACAGCCCATGACGACATCGACGCCAACCACAAAAATTCTCGCAATCGGAACGATCAATCCCGGTGTCGACCCGGCCAAAGTGTTTGCGATCCTGCCGAACGAAGTTCGAGACACCGTGGACCTCTACC
>JBKPCS010000140.1:0-23268 GCA_046727495.1 bacterium
TCGGCTCCAAGTGTTTCTGCGATTCTGGGACCGACCCCCAGTCTATTAACACACTAGCTTTTGCTTCGAGGTTAAAGAGCAGTAACAAGGCCGATGCTAGGCCCAATAGCCACAGTTTGTTCATGTTTTGAATCCTCCAACGAATAGATCAACTTCTCTTTAGACGAATAGCTCGCGTTGCTTCGAAGTTGTGACGCAGGGATCGGCGAAAATCATCAAAATCCTTTTGGCATTTTTCGATGCTCTATAAAAGCTATGATTTTAAGCAATTAGCGGTGCTGCTATCCTCTCTCGCCCGTCGCGTTCATTGTCCAATGGAGGTCACAACCCTCTTTCGCCTGCCCAAGGTTTCCCCGGAGCGCAATGTTGCCTGTCGCAAAGGGTCGGTGCCTTAATGCAATTAACTTGCAGAAAGACCCTGGCAATTTCAGAGTGCGCCATGCCTTTGCCGTTCCGAATCGCCGCGCTGGCTGTTTGCCTCTTTGCCGGCATTGCGCGCGGAGAAGACCAAGCTCCGAAAAAACTAAGCGTTCTCGCGACCTTTGCGCCAATTCAATGTTTTGCTGCCAACGTCTGCGGCGACGCTGCTGAAGTTTCGGTTTTATTGCCGCCCGCTAGTGGTCCGCACAACTATGCATTTTCTCCAAGCGACATTCGGAAGATTGGAAGTGCGGATGTGGTCATAGAGAATGGCCTGGGTCTTGAGACCTGGCTGGAGAAAGGTGTTAAGATCGCAGGAAAAAAAGACCTGCTGATCGTTGATACAAGCAAAGGGATCTCGCCGATCACCGATTCCGAACGGACTGCGGGCTATGTCAACCCTCACATCTGGCTCTCTCCGGTATGTGCGATGAAACAGGTGGAAAATATCCGGGACGCTCTTTCCAGCCGAGATCCAGCCAAAGCATCGACCTATCGACGAAATGCGGACCGATATCTCGACGAGCTAAAGAAACTGGACTCTGATGTTAGAGAAGAAACGGCGTTCGTGCGGAACAAGAACTTTGTTACGCTGCACGACGTGTTCCCTTACTTTGCCAGGGAGTATGGTTTGCGGATTGCAGCGACGTTCGAGACCTCACCCGATCAATCGCCATTGCCAAAAAGGCTTGAACAGCTCCGGACATTGCTGGCTTCGCACGAAGTAGCGGCCTTGTTCGCTGAGTCAGCTTACAACTCGAAGCCGCTCGAAGTGGTTGCGCGTGAGTTCAATCTGCCGGTCGTGCAAATGGATTCGATGGAAACCGGGGAGGGCGACAGGTATTTTTACGAGCGAGCGATGCGCTCAAACGTGAGCAAACTTAGGGCGGTGCTGAATGACAACAAGTGATGGAGCTTTTCTGACCGTAAGCGACCTGAACGTGAGCTATGGAGACAATCACGTTCTTGAAAATGTTTCGTTTGAAGTAGCTCGGAACGAGTTTGTTGGGATCATTGGACCGAATGGCGCCGGTAAGTCGACGCTCTTGAAAGCCATTGCCGGCTTGACTCCAGTTTATTCGGGAGTGGTAAAGACCGAGGCTCGCAAGATCGGGTACGTCCCTCAACAACTTCGGATCGATAACGCGGTTCCCCTGCGAGTTGACGAATTTCTGAGCTTGAAGCTTCCACGCGCAAGAGCTCGATCGGCTGCATTCAGGCGGAAGCTCGAAGAAATAGGGGCAACGCATCTGATTCGCCGGCAGATCGGGAAACTTTCGGGCGGTGAATTCCAGCGAATACTGATCGCTTACGCTCTATTAGATAATCCGGACCTGCTGCTACTTGATGAGCCACAGACCGGCCTGGACATGAAAGGGGGTCTCTCGTTTGACGGTTTGTTGCACCATCTTCGCGATCATGCTCACCTGACGATCCTGATGGTCTCACACGACCTTCATCTGGTTGAGCATATGAGCAACCGAGTCTTATGCATTAATCGCACGCTTTGCTGTCAAGGAGCGCCGGACGACGTGTTAAAGCCTGAACATCTCTCCCACGCCTATGGTCACCTGCCTGGCTTGGTTACAGGCGAGGGGCGCGAGGCTTTTGTGCCGCTTCGAAACGTGCACTAGCGATGCTAGAGCTTCTCCAGAACCCGCAACTCCAAAGGGCACTTTGGATTGCGTTAATCGCAGGGCCGGTCCTTGGTCTTCTTGGCACTATTATCACGTTGCGTGGTCTGGCTTTTTTTAGTGACGCGATTTCGCACTCGGCGATGACGGGTGTTGGGCTCGGGTTAATTCTACGTCTTGCGAACGACGTTTATGGACCTTCGATGCAGGCGGTGCTGGTGGTCTTTTGTTGTGTGATCGCGCTGTTCATGGCGTGGTTATTAGAGCGAACATCGCTTCGAGCGGACACGGTCATCGCTTTTTCGTATTCCGGTGCAACGGCGCTGGGCGTGATTCTGATCAGCCGGCTGAAAGGATACCAGAGCCTGGAGGGAGTTTTGTTTGGAGAGATTTTGTTCGCCTCGGATTGGGACGTTTGGTTAGTGATTGGTCTGGCATTGATCGTCGCTCTGTTTCTGGCGTTGAATCTGCGAGGGCTACTTCTTTGTACGATCGAAGAGAACCTGGCCCGACTTGCGGGAATCAATGTGCGGCGGCTGAACTATTCTTTTGTGGTGCTGATCGCTTTGGTCGTTGCTTTGCTTCTCCAGCAGCTTGGCGCGCTTTTGATTGGGGGATTGATTGTGATTCCAGCTGCAGCCTCGCGCATGGTCGCAAGGAGTTTTCGCCAGATGTTGTGTTTGAGTGCGATGTTTGCGCTGGTAGGAGGAGCATTCGGCATTCTGGCATCGGCCCAGTATGATTTACCGACCGGCCCTTCGATTGTGTTGGCGAACGCGCTGGTTTTATTTCTGGCGATGATTGGAGGGCTCGTTTTGAGGCGCTGAATCGTTTAGATCACAGCCCGGCGAGGTCGCGGCCGCACGAGGCTGAGCTAACTCCGAAAGCATTCGGGGCAGCCCTACCGACGTTAGATCTAGCCGCATGTCTCTGGAACCGACAACTGAGAACCGAAAACCGATAACCGCGCGCCGAAGGCGTGCGCTACATGGCTATACCGCCATCAACTGCGAGGACTTGACCAGTGATGTATCCGGCCTCTGAGCTTGCGAGAAAGGCAACGGCGGCGGCGACTTCGTCGCTTTCTCCAAAACGGCTGAGCGGGATGTTATTCAATAGCGTCGTTTTGATATTTTCCGGCAGCTGATCGGTCATGTCGGTTGTGATAAACCCTGGGGCGACTGCGTTTACCGTCACATTCCGTCCAGCGACCTCGCGCGCGAGAGCTTTTGTGAAGCCGATTAGCCCGGCCTTACTAGCGGCATAATTCACCTGACCCGCTCGACCGACGAGGCCACTGATTGAGCTAATATTAATGATACGCCCATACGATTTGCGCATCATCGGCCGCTGAAGATTCTGGACGAAATGAAAAGCGCCTTTGAGATTCGTGTCCAGTACCGCATCCCAATCTTCTTCTGACATGCGCATGCTCAGGCGATCGCGCGTAATACCGGCGTTGTTAACCAGGATGCTTACTTTCTCGAAGTCTATGATAATCTTACTGCACAAATCTGCTACAGCGTTGCCGTCAGCAACATCGACAGCGTAAGGAATCGCCCGGTCCGGATACGCGGTATTGATTTCGTTAGCGGTCGCCGCCGAATTCGCTTCGGTACGGCTGACGACAGCCACGCGGGCGCCTTCTCGAGCGAGCCGGATAGCGATAGATTTTCCGATGCCTCTTCCTGCGCCCGTAATAACGGCGACTTGGTCCGCAAATCGATTCATAGAGCTGGAAACAACAAGGAGAGCCGGTTCGGCCGGTCAAGGGGAAATTCAGCCGGTCACATGGTAGCTTCTTGCTTCAGCTCGTTGAGTTTATTGCGAAGCGTACGGATGCTGATGCCAAGCAGCTCTGCGGCGTGGGTCCTGTTACCGTTAGCTTTTTGCAGTGCGTGCAGGATGTAGGCGCGCTCGATCTCCTCCAACGGAACAATTTCTTCCGGAAAGAATGAAGTTGTTCCTTCGATGGACACCTCTTTTGAATTGGTCCGAACCTTCTCGGCGGGACCGGCAAGAAACATTGCGCCTAATATGTGGGCGGTGACCTCTTCGCCCGGCTCCGTAAGAATGACGGCACGTTCCATCACGTTTTGCAATTCGCGAACATTGCCGGGCCAGTCGTATTGGTTCATGATTTCCAGCACCACCGGCGTAAGGACCGGAGGCTCGGCACCGTTCCGTCTGGCGATTCGAGCAAGAAACGCCTCTGCCAGAATTGGAATATCTTCTTTTCGATCGCGCAACGGGGGAACCACGATTGGGAAAACGTTCAATCGATAGAACAAATCTTGCCTGAACTCATTCTGCTCGACCGCCTTCTCGAGATTGCGATTCGTTGTCGCGAGAACACGCACATTCACCCGCATTGTACGATTACCGCCAACCCGTTCAAATTCCCGTTCTTGAAGCACGCGAAGGAGTTTGGCCTGCAGTCTTGGCGGGATCTCGCCGATTTCATCCAGTAGGATGGTGCCGTTGTTTGCCAGCTCGAAACGTCCTTCCCTCTTTTCGGTGGCGCCTGTAAATGAACCCCGTTCATGGCCGAAAAACTCGCTCTCCATCAACGCTTCTGAGATCGCGGCGCAGTTCACTTTGATGAACGGCGATTTGGAACGCGTGCTCGCCCGGAAAATCTCCGTGGCGACTAATTCTTTGCCGGTTCCATTTTCACCAATGATAAGAACAGTCGCTTCCGTGGTCGCCACCTTTTGCACCATCTTGCGGAGACTACGGATCGGCTGACTCTCACCGAGCAAGGGAAATGATTCGGCGGTTTGATCGATGAGGATCTGGCTGACTTTGACCGCCTGAGTGAAGCTTTCCGCTTTCTTCAGAATAACATCGATCTGACTGGACGAGAAAGGCTTGATAATATAATCAAATGCCCCCAAGCGAATGCAATTCACTGCCGATTCGATAGTACCATACCCCGTCATCACGACGATCAGGGGCTTTTCGGGTGTCGTGGCCAGACGAGCCAGGAGATCGGTACCGTCGCCGTCAGGAAGACGAACGTCGACAAACATGAGGTCAAATGAGTCTTTTGCGATGTAACGTTCCGCCTCAGCAATGGTCGAGCAGAGGGCGACAGTCAGGCGTTTGCTGCGAAACTGTAGCTCGAGCGACTTGCGGATGATGGGCTCATCGTCGATGACGATTACCTTTTCAATGGACATGCTAATTGCAAAATCTCAACGTACCCAAGTTTTCCGCGCCGACACCGGGGCCGTTTCCGAAGAGCATAGGAGCGAAATGCCATCATCGCAACGTTTTTCGGCAAGCCCTACATTTTTGAGCCAGAGCCTTTGCTCGATAAGCTCAAAAGGTTACGCATTTTGCAGGTGTACGCTAAAGCTGGCGCATAACCGGTCGATTCTTAACTGGAAGCAGGAAATTCATGGATAACCGGGAGGAGACACGCCACGAGGACGTGAAAAGGAAAAACGCGCCCACGGCACCCGAATCCCAGTGCTTGAACCCGCTCGACTACCCGAAAAGGCAGGACTCCATGGAGCACGGAGCTAAAGAAAGATCGCATTTCGTGACAGACCCTGAATATCCAGGGCGCGAGATCATTCTCGAAATTGCGCGCAAGCTGCTGGATTCGTTTCAGCAGACGTAGCGTCCTGGGCGGCAACCGCTTGAGGAACGAAAAAGACCCGTTACCTTACGGGCAAACACACATATGGCGTTCTCAGGAGCGAAGGCTGCACGTGAATCAACCGGCGATACTAGCGGTTCTGCGTATCTCGACTTTCTTTTAGGTCGCTTGATCCACGATTTCGGCAATTCCGTTTCGGGCATTTTGTCGCTGGCTGACTATCATCTTCGAGCTGGGGTAACTGACCCCGGCCTGGAAGATAGTTTACGGCTTGTCTATGAGAGTGCAGATGGGTCGCGCCGCCTTTTGATCCTGGTGGCCGATCTTTTGGAGCCGACTGAAAAGCAGGAATCGATTGTCGTCGCCGCCGAACTAATTGGGGAAACCGGGAAAAAGATTGCAACGCTTCTGCCTCGGACGGTTACTTTTGAAAGCGCGATCCGATCGGCCGCTCACGATACGATATCGGTTAGACCAGGCGCTTTTTCGAAAGGAATTCTGACCCTGGTTGCGCTTGATCTGGGTGGGATCAGGGTACCAACGGGCAAGATCCAGCTCGGCAGCCAGACCATCGACGACAAAGTGCATGTGTTTTATCGGTCGTTGATTACCGTTAGCGGAGAAAGCCATCGAAAGAGAGCCCACAAAATTACAGACGAGACGGTCCAGATTTTGGGTAAGATGAGCCAGACGGTTGCCATTTCCAGCAATGTAGAAGGCGATAGCTTCACGGTGGCTCTGGTTTTTCCGGCGGTGTCTTAAGAGTCCGCTGGTTCGTCTGAAAGCGTTTCTACTGCGGGCCGAACCAACGGTTGCCGCCCCTTCTAGGCAACCAGCTTTTCTAGCTGCGGAATACTCAAATCGTCCAGGCGATGCACCACGATGTCCGCGTTTTTCAGCGCCTCGAACGGATTAGTCGATGCAACGGCAACGACCTTCATCCCACCTCGATGGGCGGCTTCGATTCCAACGAGGGCATCTTCGAAAACAACACACTGGCTGGGCGGCCGATCGATTCGTGAGGCGGCCACCAGAAAGACCTCCGGATCTGGTTTTCCATGCGACACGTCTTCGGCCGAAACGATGGAGGAAAAAAAATCCTTTAGCCCGAGGACTTGCAAACTGACCTCAATATTCAGGCGGTGCGTCGACGACCCGATAACACAAGGGACCCCATATTCACGTAATTGTTCAACCCATTCCCTGGCTCCGGGCAGAGTAGAGATCCCTCTTTCGAGGATGATCTCACGATAAAGCGCTTCTTTACGCAAGGAAAGTTCTTGAACGAGGTCGGGATGATCTCCCCACTGGAGGACTTTCGGGATAACAACTTCGTTCTTCATTCCGAAACCTCTCTTGAAATGTCCTTCCGGGAGGGGCAATCCGCGTTCCTTTGCGAGCCGCTCCCAGCTCGCCTCGTGATGCGAAGAAGAGTCTATCAACACTCCGTCCCAATCGAAGATTGCGCCGAGATTCATAGATGGCTCAGCGCGGGAAGCGCATACATTTTTTGCAGCTGAGGCGCATCCTCTTCCACTTGTTTGGCGTCTAGATAGATCTCGCGAGGATCTTGATCAAATTCGAGTTTGTGGAAGCCGTCGACTGGGTGTTTCACCGCTTCCGCGACATCGTCGAGATTCTTGATTTCTTTACCGTTGAGACGCGTAAGCACTGGATAGCTCAGCTGCTCGTAACCATTCGTGTCCTGGGTTGCGAGAACCTGGCTGACAAAAACGATTTTCCGTTTATCTCTGAACAGCTCGGACTGGAATCGATCCGCATAAACCAATCGTTGGGGAGCCGCGTGTACCCAGTTTGTGCCCCACTCCCGGAGGAAAGGCCGCGATAGCTCCTGAAGAACAATTCCGCCCAGAATGTAGTAGCGCGGTTGTTGTCCGGTGGAATAGGGATCAACCACGTAGTCCGCCGGCGATTGCCGGAAAAGCTCTATATTCAGCCGCTTCCGTTCACCATCTCGAATTATGGTTACTGCGACCGACTCGCCACCAGAGTATGCCTCTGTTGTGGTGAGATGAGTGATTGATAGCTTACCGTAAAAAGGGTGTACATAGTTTCCGTCCGGATCTACTTGTTTGTCTCCGATCGCAACAAGCACGTCGCCCGGGCGGATCCCAGCTTTCTCAGCCGGACCGCCACGTTCAGTTTCGCTTACATAAACTCCGCCATCAGAATCCTGCAGCTTCAGATACCGACGCAACTGTGGATCGCGGGTAGGGGAAATTGCCATTCCTGCGCGAGGAAATCCGCGATACGGTTCATGTTGCGCTTCTTTCAAGAAGTGTTCGATGACCGGTCCCGAAATAGCATCGACGGCTTGGGAACGGCTGTCGTATCGCATCAGAAAAGCTGCAAGCTTATTCTCTTTGGTAATCGGCAGAGTAAAGCTGTTTTCCCGAAATTGCAGCGGGCAACTCAGGCGCAACATGAGATAACCAGAATCTTCAAGCGCGTATCTGCCAACTTCCACGCTTGTGACCAGCGCTTGGGTTGAAACAGGGGTGCCATTAGATTCCAGTTGAAGAATTGAGAGTCTATCTCCGGTCCTTGCTTTCGGATCGACTTCTAGCGGCGCCATACCCTGCAAGAACTTCGGGTCGGCTGGAGTCAGAAGAGCGAGATTCGCTTCATAGTCGATGACTTGAACTGCGGCTGACATTTTGGCGCCGCCATCCGGCCTTTCCAATTCGACGTAGTTGCTATTGGTCACCAGCTCAGCCGTCACCAGCACCTTGTTGCCATCGATCAGCACGCCGAGTCCGCGGCGGCCGCCAGGTGCTTGCTTATTCCATGGCCGGAAAAAGTCATACGATTGGTTGGTCGAATTAACCCTGATACCGGACCCTTTCTGCTGGGCTGAAACCGGCTCCTGTTGAGGAGTCGGATCGGGCGCGGCTATGACGGGATTGATTGGACCGCAGAACGCCAGCCAGCCTAAGCCTAAGAACAGGGCGCGGCGAAGGCACATTGCGATCGGGATCGAGGACGAGGACGATGAAGGTAAGCGAACGGCCAGGAGCGGAAGAACGGGACGGCCTTTCACGGAGCAATTCCTCCTTCCAGGTACTGTTCTGTGTGAACGTTATAGTTCGCGAGGATACGGCTTCGCGCCTCTTCTACTGCGGAGCGTTCGAGGACTGCGGGACGGCTGCTGCCGATGAATCGTATGACATAGTAGTCGGGCTTCTGCGCAAAAGCGTGCGCGACGTCGCGTAGTGTACGAACCTTTTGATCATTGATCGAGTCAACGATCTGAAAGCGGAAGTTCGATAAATACGCATTGATTGGATCGGGTAGAATATTCGATAGGACAATGACTTCACGATGTTCCTTGTAGATCTCGTCACTGATGAAAGAAGTATAGTAATAACGGAGTCGCAGATCATCGACCTGATAGGCATCCATGAAGTTCTTTGACAGCGGCTGGAAAACCAGTCCCGCCAAAAGCACAAAGCGCGGCGGTGTGTCATACCGATTGGCTTGAAGCAGGTAAGGCCATGCCCCTTTCAGATCGATATCAACTGTCTCTTTCTGTTTATTTCGCAGAATGCCCAGGCGGACTTTGTCACCTTTAAATTTGCGTTCCACAATTTCAGGCATATCAACGCGTTCTCCGTCGAGCTGGACGAATCCATCGCTGGTGATCGTATGATCATCGATGCTTAGCAGTACATCGCCTTTTAGCAGTTTCCCTGCACATGATCCGCCGGCTACGATGGAGCTGACCAAAACACCTTCGTTCGGATCGCTTATACCGAGCGCGCGACTGGCTGCCGGGTTCAGCAGTTTTGTATAGCTGATAGAGAGATCGACGTAGCCTTCGTAGCTCCCGCTGGAAATGTCCTGCAGGAACCGCCGTATGACCGGCGTCGGAATCATATAGCCGACGTTTTGCGCTACATCGCCGCTATAACCTTGAAAGGCGACTCCGACCACTTTTCCGTTCTGCATGACGGGACCGCCGGAATTCCCCGGGTTGATTGCCGCATCGATCTGGACAGCCAAATGCTGGTCGACGGCGGAATGAGAATAGGTCTGAAAATCGATCCGCGAAACGATTCCGCGGGTAACCGAGAGCCGTTCGCCACCGATGGGATAACCATAGACAGTGACCGGAGATTCGATCGCCGGTATCCCACCAAAGCCGAGAGGTTGCGTGTTCTTGAAAAAGCTACGGTCTAAAACACGAAGGACCGCCAGATCACAGTCATGGCCGATAAATTGAACGATTGCCTGGTAACGCTGAGGATCGTTTTCGCGGTCAATCGAGATGAATCGCGCGTTACTGACGACGTGCGCGTTAGTCAGAATCCGGTCGCCGTCAATCGCGAAACCAGCGCCAACGCCTCCGCTGGTTGCACCCGGATTCCACGGAGCCTTGTAGTCCGGCTCTTGCGACGTAGTAGAGATACGGACCAGGTCCCGCCGAATGTCAACCGTCGTCTGTGCGAACGCATCAGTTGCGATCAATAATAATAGAGCAACAAAACAACGAACGATCGGCATGAGCGGTGAAACTGTCCCAGAAGCCTGCCGCTGTAAAGGGGGATTAGCGTTTGGCGTTCGGCGTCTGGCGTTATCGTTGGGCAAATTAGAATCAGGGGTCTGGTATCGAGGACGAGGACGAGAAAGAGGAAGAGCGGAAGGGTGCGCCAAACGCGAAACGCGCAACGCCAAACGCGAAACGCCAAACGCCAAACGCGAAACGCTACACGTTGAACCGGAACTCCATGACGTCGCCATCCTTGACTTCGTATTCTTTGCCCTCAATGCGGAGTTTGCCGGCTTCGCGCGCTTTTGCGAATGAGCCGACGCGGACTAGATCGTCGTAGTGAACGGTTTCTGCGGCGATGAATCCGCGCTCGAAATCGGAATGAATCACGCCTGCGGCAGCCGAAGCTTTGTCCCCGGCATGAATCGTCCATGCACGCGACTCCTTTTCGCCAGTCGTGAAATAGGTGCGAAGCCCGAGCAAATGATAAACTACGCGGATCAAGGTATCGATTCCGCTCTCTTTGACACCGAGACCTGCCAGATACTCGGCGGCTTCGGAGGGAGGCAATTCCGCCAGCTCACTCTCGATTTGAGCACTGATGACGACAGCTTCTGTCGATAGATGCGTCGCTACATAGCTGGAGACCGCTTTTACATGTTTTGCTGCCGGGCTCGACGAGTTGTCTTCGTTTATCCCTGCCAGATCGGACTCGCCAACATTACACGCAAAGATCGTGGGCTTCGCCGACAGCAGGAAAAAGGATCGGAGCAACGTTTTCTCTTCCGGTGTAGCGGGCAATGTTACCGCGGGTTTGGCTTCATTAAGATGAATCACAAGGCGCTCGCAAAGCGCCGCTTCGGTTTTTGCGTGCTTGTCTCCGGCGCGAACCTGTTTTTGCAGGCGGTCCAGACGTTTCTGCACGGAAGCCAGGTCAGCGAGCACAAGCTCGGTGTTAATCACGTCGATATCGCGAATTGGATCGATTGAACCGCTTACGTGATGAATATCGGTATCTTCAAAGCAGCGGACGACTTGTACAATCGCGTCAACCTCTCGGATATGGCTCAGAAACTGGTTTCCGAGTCCTTCTCCCTTGCTGGCCCCTCGCACGAGACCGGCGATATCGACGAATTCGATGGCCGCAGGAACTGCTTTCGCGGAATGCGACAGCTTGGCCAAAGTCTGCAAGCGCGGATCGGGCACTTGGACTACGCCTTGATTCGGTTCAATCGTACAGAAAGGATAGTTGGCCGCTTCGGCTTTCCGAGTACGGGTCACTGCGTTGAAAAGGGTCGATTTCCCCACGTTAGGGAGTCCGACGATTCCTGCGCTCAACATAAGGCGCGACAGTAGTCCCAGGGATGGCGCGAAGCACGTGAAATCTTGACTTTGCCAAGTGCGGTCCTAAGATCGGTACCTTCCTAGTAACTTTTCTGCTATGGCTGACGCATCACCGTCTACTCCACCACCTGTTTCAACGGGTTCGAGCGATACAGGGCTGCCATCAAATGTTGCCGCCGGGCTGTGCGCGATTTTTACTCTAATCGGGGGGCTTATTTTCTACCTGATTGAGAAGAAAGACCAATTCGTTCGGCACTGGGCCGTTCAGGCGATGTTTTTCGGCGGATTCTGGCTTGTTCTTTCCCTTGCCGTGAGCGTCATCGGCGGAATTTTCGCCGGTATTCCTGGCCTTCGCATCATATTCATTCCGCTTTTCGGCCTGCTTCACTTTGCCGTCTGGCTCGGTGGCATGATTCTCTGGATCATCGGAATTGTTAAAGCGTTCCAAGGCCAGAAATGGGAATACCCGTTTATTTCCGAGCAGTGTAAGAAGTGGTTCCCAAATTTATCGTGACGCTCAGCGGTCACGATTCGATGGCACTCACCAAGGGTTGAACGAAAGCGCCGATTCGCTTTGCCAACGCGTCGCTATCTCCGATCTCGCCGATCCGGCGGACGATCGCGCTACCGACGACGACCGCATCCGCGAACTGAGATACCGTTCTTGCCTGGTCAGGCGTCGAGATTCCAAAGCCGACAGCAACCGGAAGAGCGGTGTAGCTTCGAATGCGAGCGACTTGTTCATTTATTCCTTGGGAAATATCGGAGCGCTCGCCGGTAACACCTTCCCGCGAGACGTAGTAGATGAAGCCGCTTGCTTGCGAAACAATGCGGGCTATACGCGATTCTGACGTAGTCGGCGCCACCAAACGTATCCGGTGTATCCCAGGTTCCGTTGCGGGCGAAGCTTCGTCCGGAGGTAAATCTAACAGCAGGAGTCCGTCGACACCGGCATTCGCAGCATCTTGCTCGAACCGAGAAAGGCCATACTGAAAAAGCGGGTTGAGATAACTGTACAAAACCAGCGGCATCTGGGTCCGCTGTCTGATTTCCGCCACGCTTTGCAACAGGCTGGGCACATTGGTACCCGCCGCGAGCGCTCTTTGAGCGCCGAGTTGGTTCGCGATGCCGTCGGCTAGGGGATCAGAAAAAGGAATCCCAATCTCTAGAAAATGAACGCCTGCGTCTTCAAGCGCCACCGCGATTTCCACGGTTCGCTTCAACGTTGGATCCCCGCCGGTGATGTACGCCATGAACCCTTTTTGGTTCTGATCCCGAAGCTTGGCAAATGTCGAATCAATGCGGTTCTGCATAAGATCCTATTGTAGACGAACAGGAATTTTCGCGCTCAAACTGAATCGTGGCGTGGCCAATGTGAAAGCGTTCTTCAAGCTCTCGATGGATCAGGTTAAGTACACCGTCGTCGTTTGCTGGATCGGGTTTCACCAGATGAACAGTCAGGGCCGTCTCGGTAGTGCTTAAAGCCCAAATATGCAAGTGATGCGCGTTCGTGATTCCTGGAACGCCGCCGAGATAATCACGCACTGCGGAGACATCGACGCCTGGCGGTACAGCATCCATCGCCAGGTTGAACGAATCGCGCAACAACCCCCACGTTCCATAGACGATGATTGCATTGATTAACAGACTGACCGCCGGATCAAGCCAACGCCAGCCGGTGAATAGCATGATGATTCCTGTAACTACGACTCCAAAGGAGATCGCTGCATCCGCGGCCAGATGCATAAACGCTCCGCGAATGTTCAAATCCGAGTGGCTTCCGGAATGAAACAAAAGGGCGGTTCCCAGATTGACGACAATTCCGATCGCGGCAACCCAGATGACAGTTAACCCGGCGACCTCTGCCTGATTGCTAAATCGACGAATGGCTTCCCAACTGATTCCGCCGACGGCCAAGAGCAAGAAAATAGCGTTTGTTAGTGCCGCCAAGATTGAAGATCTCCGGAGGCCATACGTGCGGCGATCGGTCGGCGGCCGGCTCGTGAGATGGCTGGCCCACCAGGCCAGGACGAGTCCAAGTACATCGCCGAAGTTATGACCCGCATCGGCCACCAGCGCCAATGAATGTGCAATGATTCCGAACAAGACTTGAATAGCGACATAGACAGCATTCAGCGTGATGCCGATTGCGAATGCCCGACCAAACGAGGCTGGAGCATGCGAATGTCCATGACCGTGGTGAGAATGTGAATGATCGTGGTGATGGCTTTCTGTTACGCTCATTGCGGCGTCCGCGCCTCTTTCTGCGTTTCTCCGTGCGGCGCAAACCAGGATTTTAGCTAGATTTACCGGGATGAACAGCTCCGGATTAGCTGCGGCTTTGATTGCCGGAGGCGCTTCGAAGCGGATGGGGCGGGACAAAGCGATGCTTCCTGTCAGGTGGCGCGGGCGAGAAGTTCCGCTCTGGTATCGACAGCTCGCGGTCCTCAAGATGTTGCACCCGGATGAGCTAATCATTTCCGGTCCCTCGAGAGTTGGACTGCCGAGTTCTGTTGCAGTGCTGCCGGACAGACAGCCAGGTAAAGGGCCGTTGAGCGGAATTGCTATTTGTTTAGAATCTATCAACTCAGATTGGTTGTTGGCACTCGCGGTCGATCTGCCGTTCATCGGATCGAAGTTTCTTCAACAAGTCCTGCAACAGAGAGAAGCGAGTTGCGGCGTTGTACCGGTTATGCGCGGAAGATTCGAACCGCTTGCCGCAGTTTATCCGAAGAGCGCATCAACAATTGCCAGCAGAAGACTTGAGCGCGGCGACCTGAAGTTACAGGGGTTTGTTGCAGAATTGATTGAGCTCGGATTGGTTCGCGCTTGGGACGTGCCGGAGGATATGGCGGATCACCTTGTAAATTGGAACCTGCCGCAGGTGATGTAGTTTCCACCCATGACCAAAGGAAGCGAAAAACGAAAGGCCGATTACGCAATCGACAAACTGTTTCTCGATCGATGGTCGCCGCGCGCGATGTCAGGTGAATCAATTCCCGAAGAAGAATTGCTCCTGCTCTTTGAAGCTGCGCGCTGGGCGCCATCTTCTTACAATAATCAGCCTTGGCGAATGCTGTATGCCCGGCGCGACACGGAGTATTGGCCGCTCTTTCTTGATCTGCTAGTCGAATTTAACAAGACCTGGGCAAAGAATGCCGCCGCGCTCATTGTGTTTGTTTCAAAGACAACATTCGATCATAACGGTGAGCCATCGATAACGCATTCGTTCGACACGGGCGCTGCCTGGGAAAACTTCGCCCTACAAGCCTCGCTGAAAGGACTGGTCGTTCACGGAATGCAGGGGTTCGACTACGAAAAGGCAAAGACCGCTCTAAAAATTCCCGACGATTTTCGAGTCGAAGCGATGGCGGTGATCGGTAAGCCTGGGAAAAAAGAGGATTTACCCGAACGGTTGCAAGAACGCGAGACACCCAACGATCGGCGCAGTCTCTCCGAAATCATTTTTGAGGGTCCTTATAAGTAACGCCGTCAATGCCAACAACGCCGTCAATGCCAACAACGCCGTCAATGCCAACAACGCCGTCAATGCCAACAACGTCGACTTTGCCAGCAATCATATCTGCTCGTTGTCGGCACTGCTGGCATTGACGCTGTCGGCGGTTTTCAACTTTCTGACATACCAGAAGGTCCATCCAAAGAGACTGAAATAGGCTGCGTATGCGATGATTGGGGAAATGATCAGGAACTGCTCAATTGCAATTCTCCATGCCAGGCCGACGCGAACACAAGCTTCAAGCAGAAGCCCAACGCCCCATACCCGCGTCAGACGGTACATGCATTTAACGAAGCTTGGCCGTTTCCAAAGCGTGCCGAAAGTCTGAGCGTTTTCGGGTGAATGTTGTGCGGCAGTCGCCTGGGCCACATAAAACATCAGCGGCCGAGGGAGCAGTAGCGAACCAAGCAGAAGAATGCCAACCACACCTGTGATCAGCGATTCACGTACGAGTAGCATGCGAGGGCTGCCGCCTAGCGCAAAAATGCCGAGCGAGATCAGAATTCCTAACACCACAATCACGCTCACGGCATCGAGGCGCCGAAACCGGATCACTCCGAAGATACTCCAGAGGATCGGCGGGATTGAGGAAAGCAAGAGGCCCTTCGTTTCGCCGAAACGGTCTTTGGTAAAGTGAAATACCAGCCAAGGTAAGAGGAAGTTGACGGCTACCTCGACCGCAATTGAAAGCTTGCGGTAGGAGCCGGCCTGAGATCTGTCATTTGCGATCTGCGGCATCCGTTGCTTTTGGCCCCCGTAAGAAAAGAGGTAATAGCGTTGAGACGAGCATGACCCAACCAATGATAGTCAGCGCGCCCGCGTAACTTCCGGTGACTTGTCGAATCCAAGCGATCAGATAGGGTCCGGCGACGCCGCCAAATCCCCACGCCGTCAACATTAACCCATAGATGGCGCCGACAAATTTTGGACCGAAATAGTCGGTCGCAAACGCAGGCATTGTACCAAATCCGCCTCCGTAGCAGGAAATTATAACAAAACAAAAAGCGACAAGTATGGGAAAAGCGTGCTGGGATGGCAAAAGAAAGAAGAGTGCAGTTTGTAATAGAAACATGACCGCGAAGACCGTCCAGCGACCAACCGCGTCTGAAAACCAAGCCCAGAGTAGCCTTCCCGCGCCATTCGCGATCGAAATTGTGCCAACCATTCCCGCTCCAACGATTGCCGTTACCCCGCTGATTTCGACCGCCATCGGCGCTGCCTGAGAAATTATGCTGATGCCGGCGGTCACGTTCAGAAAAAGGATGGCCCAGAGCGCATACCATCGCCAGGTCGACAGCGCCTCTGCCAGAGTGTAATCCTTCCTGGCCAGAGCCACTTGCTGTTTAGCGGTCGGTTCCCATCCCGCAGGCTTCCAACCGGATGGTGGGTTTTGCATCACGGATGCACCGGCTACAACCGCAACCAGATACACAATACCGAGAACCCCGAAAGTCTGAAGAACTCCAATACTCTGGATTAAAGTTGTTGCGAGCGGAGCAGTCAACAGGGCACCTGCGCCAAACCCGGCGACGGCAAGTCCAGTGATGAAGCCGCGCCGGTCCGGGAACCATTTCACCAACGTTGCGACTGGTACGATGTAGCCCAGTCCCAAGCCGATTCCTCCCAGAAGTCCGCAGGTCAGATAGAGAACTGCCAGTTGGTGTGCGGAAAGGCTCGCCAGCCCAACGCCGGCGCCATAGCACAATCCGGCTGCGATTCCAACGACGCGGGGCCCGACCCGGCTCATCCACAGGCCACCGAAAAATGCGGCAAAACCTAGAACCAGGATCGCGATTGAGAAGGTCCATGTTACTTGGGGAATCGACCATCCAAATCCCTTAACAAGCGGATCCCGAAAAACGCTCCAAGCATAAACTGCTCCGAGAGCTATCTGCATCAGCACGCCGCCCGCGGCTAGTACCCAGCGATTTGGAACTCGCTGAAATGTTTGACTCATTTAGAACCTCCAACTTATCGTGTCGCCGTCTCGCACATGCGGTACGGACGCGGAAAAGTTCGCAACGCTACTGCAACACGCTTAAAAGTGCGGAGTGTAACAAATGATTATTCTGGCTGAACAGCCAGAACGTAGCCGCACGATTCTGTTATCTTTTCGTACGATTCTCTTATCTTTCTATTCGCTCTCGTCTTCCGGCTCTCGGAGCCGATCGACGCGGATGAGTTTACCAGTGTCAGCGATGTGCAACTCTGTATCCGGCACTCCATTTATGTCGATCTCAATGCAGTAAACCGTCGCGTCACCCCAGTGATACGTATCAACGAGCTTGGGAATACCGCTCCCTTTCTCCTGGTCGATCGTCTGATGAACTGCGAAAGGCAGGGAATCGAGGGATTGTGTCTGGGCGCGAACAATGGGGGCGGCTATGAGGGTGAATCCGATCAAGAGGCAGGCAAGACGCATTAGGGAAGACTCTCGGCTGAATAAGGGGATGGATCAAGAGGCGGCCTTTCATCTTGGTGCTTCCAGCTCGACGATTCTGAGATTTTTTCCAGGCCTAAAAAAATCCGGTGTCTGTTGTCCAGGACAGGCTCCGCCCATTCGTCGTGTCATTGAAACAAACCGTTACACCTTATGTGCCCAATATGTATTTCAACAGCGGCGCTGGTTGTCGCTGGCTCAACCTCCGCGGGCGGCTTGTCGGCACTTGCCGTGACCAAACTATTCCGCGGTGGAAAGAAACCAAACCAAGAAAGAAGTCGCCATGATAAAAAACCCAATTGAGAACCCTAAAGTCGTATCGCAAGCCGAATGGCTTGAGGCTCGAAAAAAGTTGCTTGCCAAGGAGAAGGAACACACACGCCGGGGAGACGAGATCAACGCAGAACGCCGGGCATTGCCATGGGTTAAGGTAGAGAAGGAGTATGTCTTTAACGCTCCGGGCGGAAAAGAAAGTCTCTCCGATCTTTTTGGGGATCGCAGCCAGCTAGTTGTTGTGCATTTCATGCTCGGGCCGGATTGGGAAGAAGGCTGCAGAGGATGCTCTTTCGGAGCAGATCATTTGAATGGCGTACTAGTCCATCTCGAGCAACACGATGTTGCGATCGTCGTAGTTTCACGAGCGCCGTTGCCAAAAATCGAGGCGTTCAAGAAACGGATGGGATGGCAATTCAAATGGGTTTCCTCGTTGGGGACCGACTTCAACTATGACTTCCATGTCTCGTTTACCCCAGAGCAGCTCGCGAAGGGTAAAGTCTACTACAACTATGACTGGCGGGAGGGAGAGATCGACGAACTGGCGGGCAACAGCGTGTTCTACAAAGACGAAGCCGGAACGGTCTATCATACGTACTCCCGATATGCGCGTGGGGGAGAGTCGGGGCTTACCGTCTATTCATTCCTCGACATGCTGCCAAAGGGTCGCGAAGAATACGGCCCGACTTATGGCATGATGGACTGGCTTCGACATCACGACAGGTATGGGGTCACTGAGGAGGTGGGATCGGCAGACCAGTAACGAGTTGCCCCAAGGATCAAGCTAGTTTAGGACAACAACAATAGACAAACCGCGACGGAAAGGTCTTATATGACTACACAAGTAATTACTTCGGAATATCTGCTATTGCTTCGGGGAATGGATTGGGATAGGGAGCTCTCCCCAGAAGAAATTCAGAAAGTCATGGTTCGTTGGAACGCCTGGTACGACCGCTTTGTCCGGGAAGGAAAGGTAGCTGGCGGTCAACCATTGTGGCGTGAGGCCAAGACCGTTTCGGGAAAGAAAGGCCGGACAGTCGCCGATGGTCCTTTTGCTGAAGCAAAAGAGTTGATAGCCGGGTATATCATGTGCCGGGTTAGCAATATCGATGAGGCAGTCAAGATTGCCCAAGGTTGCCCCGCCCTTGATTACGGCGTCACGATTGAAGTCAGACCGATCGCGGAACGCTGTCCTGTCTGGGAGCGAAACGAGCAAGAGTTGGCAAACGTATCGGCGTCAGTTACGTGAATGCGCCGGCCGAAAATTCGGAGCCAACCACAGAAGTATCTCAGTTGGTAGAGCATCTCTTCCGCCATGAGGCGGGGAAACTGGTCTCCGTCCTGACCGGGATCTTTGGCACCGAACGCTTGCAACTGGCTGAGGATGTTGTCCAAGAGTCACTGATTCGAGCGCTGCAGAGCTGGTCCTACTATGGAATCCCGAAAAATCCGGCAGCATGGATCACACAAACCGCAAAGCACCTGACTCTTGATCTGATCCGCCGGGAAAAAACTTTTCGTAGCAAGCAATCAGAAATCATCGCGTTTGTGGAGGGATGGTCCGCGGATTCAGGCCCAGACGAATCGCCAATGTTTGAAAACGAAATCAAAGACAGCCGTTTACGTTTGATGTTTGCATGCTGTCATCCGTCCATACCGCAAGAGTCACAGACCGCATTGGCGCTGAAGACCCTTTGCGGATTCGGAGTCGGTGAGATCGCCAAGGCATTCCTGACAACCGAGGCAGCGATCGCCAAGCGCTTAACTCGCGCCAGGGAAAGGATTCGGGAACTGCAAATTCCGTTTGAGATTCCGTCAGGGGAGGAGCTCTCGGTTCGCCTGGATAGCGTTCTTCAGACGCTCTATCTCCTATTCAACGAAGGCTACAAAGCATCCAGCGGAGAACGGTTGATTAAGAAAGATCTGTGTGAAGAGGCGATTCGTCTGGCGACGCTGGTGGGCGAGCACCCAATGGGAGACAAGCCTAGGACGCATGCGCTGGCGGCACTGATGTTATTCAATGCAGCTCGACTATCTACCCGGACGGATTCGGCCGGCAACGTGCTGCGTCTCCGAGAACAAAATCGATCGTGCTGGGACAAAGGAATGATCGCGAGAGGAATGCTCCACCTGCAGAAGTCGGCAACCGGTCATGACCTGAGCGAATATCATCTTCAGGCTGCGATTGCCGCTTGTCATTGTGCGGCACCGGATCACGACTCGACGGACTGGGCGCAGATTGTCCGACTGTACAATCGTCTGATCCAAATTAATCCGTCGCCGGTGGTTGCGTTGAATCGAGCTGTTGCAGTTGCACAGGTTCATGGTCCGGGCGCCGGTATTGCGGCGGTCGAAGCGATTCAGGCCCGAGACACGCTCGACTCATACTATCTTTTGTATGCGGTCTTAGCCGAGTTCGAGAGCCAGCTCGATCACTTTCAAGCAGCGGCTGAACATTTGCGGACAGCGATCAAGCTGACTGAGATCAAATCGGAAAAGAACCTGTTGTCGAAGCGGCTGGCCGAGTGCGAGAAAAAAATCGCGCCGAAAAAATAGATGCGGGCATTAGGTAGGGATCGTCCCGCGCCAGTTTTAGGTCGACGCGCTCGATCTCGGATTCTTCGGATCAAACTGGTGCGGGACGACTTGAACCCCTGATTTGCCGATCTCTAACCCAGCCGGCTGAGCCAGCGGATGGGTACCAGTGGCTTCCTCTCGGATCTGCACTCCGACCGCCGCAACATTGGGCGATGGTGCCAAGGTTACGCACACCGATTTAGAAACTGGTGTCTTGCTCTTTTCGGCGAAGCTTCCCACCGGCACAAGCACATTCCCTTCAGGGAAATAGACTGCCACGCAGCGACGAGGGATCGAGTAAGGCGCAACTAAGTACCTTTCGGCACGGCGCTCCACACCTTCAAAATGACTGGTGATATCTACGGGCTGACCCTGTACAAATCCTGCCTCTTTCATATCGTCGCGATTCATAAAGATGACCCGTCGACCGTTGTAAATACCCCGATATCGATCATTCAGTCCGTAAATCGTGGTGTTAAACTGGTCGTGGCTGCGCATAGTCATCAAAACGTACTGTCCAGGCTCAAGCGGCAGTGGCTCGATCGCGTTTACGGTGAAGTTCGCCTTTCCAGTTTGCGTCCGGAATTCACGACGATCTCTAGGAGCGTTTGGAAGGTAAAAGGTTCCCTTAGCAATCCGTTCATTGAAGCGATCGAAACCCGGGATGACGCTTTCGATCTCAGTCCGGATGAGGCTATAGTCAGAGGCCCACTTTTCCCATGGCAGCGTCGATCTTTCGCCGAGCACAGCTCGGGCGAGTCGCGCAACAATCTGCACTTCGCTCAAGAGGTGTTCGGAAGCCGGCTCAAATGTCCCCCGCGAGGGATTGATTATACCCATGCTGTTCTCAATGGTTACAAGCTGATCTCCGCTCGCTTGGCGATCAATCTCGGATCTGCCAAGGCAAGGCAAGATGAGAGCTTGTCGGCCAGTGATCAGATGAGACCGATTCAATTTTGTCGATACCTGCACAGTTAAGCTACAGCGGGATAATGCCTCAGCCGTAAACTCGGTATCTGGAGTCGCCGACAAGAAATTGCCGCCCAAACCGAAAAACACTTTGATGGATCCTCGATGCATCCCCATGATCGTGTCGACGACAGCGGCTCCGTGTTTGCTAGGTGGATCGAAGTGATAGCGGGCACCAAGTTTGTCCAAGAATGCCGCAGTCGGTCTATCCCAAATGCCCACCGTGCGGTCGCCTTGCACGTTGCTGTGACCCCGCACCGGACAAGCACCAGCGCCTTTTTTGCCGATATTTCCGCGAAGCAGCAAGAAGTTGGCAATCTCACGAATGGTTGCCACCGCGTTCTTGTGCTGAGTTAATCCCATTGCCCAGCAGCAGATGATGCTCTTTGCGTTCATCGCGATTTGAGCAGCTTGGCGGATCTGCTCCCGATTCAGCCCGGAGCTCTCGATGATTTCACTCCAATCTGCACGTTCAAGAGACTCGATCAGCTCTTCGTAGCCCTTCGTGTATTTTTTGATAAACTCGAGATCGAAAATTTTGCCAGGACTCTTTCGTTCCTCCGCAAGCAACTCCTTCATCAGGCCTTTGAAGAATGCCAGATCCCCGTTGATCTTGACTGGCAGCCAGAGGTCGGAGAGTTGGGTGCCACCGCCGGAGAGTGTCCCGATCGCTTTGAATGGATTCGCGAAGTCTTGCGGGTTCTTAAACCGGAAATTACCAGTTTCAGGCAGCGGATTTACGCTGACGAGCTTGGCCCCGCGCGCTTTCGCACTTTGTAACGAGGTTAACATCCGCGGATGATTGCTGCCCGGGTTTTGACCGGCAACGAAAATAGCATCGGTATGAAGAAAATCGTCGAGCGTCACCGTGCCTTTTCCGATGCCAATCGCTTGCGAAAGCGCGGAGCCGCTCGATTCGTGGCACATATTTGAGCAGTCCGGAAGATTGTTTGTGCCGAACAGCCGGACAAACAGTTGATACAGATAGGCGGCTTCATTACTGGTCCGTCCAGACGTGTAGAATGCTGCCTGATCGGGAGAATCAAGGGATCGCAACTCCGAACCGATTAACGCAAACGCCTCTTCCCACTGGATCGGTTCATACCGGGAACTACCTTCCCGGCGTACCATTGGATGGGTTAGCCTTCCTTGTTCATTCAGCCAGTGATCTGAGCGTTTGAGCAGATTTGGGATGGTGATCTGTGCAAAAAACTCAGGGGTCACTCGCTTCCGCGTTCCTTCATCGGAAACGGCTTTAGCGCCGTTTTCACAAAACTCAGCAAAGCTGCGATGATCATCCGGGCTTGGCCAAGCGCAGCTCTGACAATTGAATCCATCCTTTTGATTCACTTGCAGGAGCGCTTGTGTTCCTTTCACCACACCCATGCGCCCCCATGCATAGCGCAGAGTTTGCTCCACTGCAGGAAGACCGGCCGCAATCTCGCGGCGTTTGCCCTGATGAATGCCTGTTGTCTCGATCGGAGGTTGCGCGCCGGGCGTGATCCCGTCCGTATGCAATGATCGTTCTGTCGATGGCCGTTCCGGTTGATTTGGCTTTTCGTGCGGTTCGAAACTATCCGGGGGGGTCGGAGTCGAATTCATAAACTGCCTTCTTTTGCTGCGATCGAACCGAAGTGCTCAATCGCGAATTTGCTGCCCCAACAATTCTGCGTGGGCCTGCATATAAATTAAATCGATTTTCCCGCAAAAATCCAATGAGTGTCGCGTCGTATCGTCTGGCAAGCTCCACCGATAGACTCGACGGTGCACCTACCGCAGCCAGGAATGGGACCCCGCTCATGATGGATTTTTGCACAAGCTCGAACCCAGCCCGTCCGCTGACAAAGAGAAGAAGACGTGAAAAATCAGATCGGCCCGCCAGCAACTCTGCACCGATGACTTTATCGACCGCATTATGTCTGCCGATGTCCTCACATACACGGATAAGCTGTTCATTCTCATCGAATAAGGCTGCAG
>JBKPCS010000141.1:0-19499 GCA_046727495.1 bacterium
TTCGAGAGCCTCTTTGCTGGAGGATTGCAGCTGGTCAATCCGCTTTTGCTCTAAAGGAACGGTCGTTAGCTCTGCCTGAATTGCCCTGATATTTTGGTCCCGGTCCTGAAGAACTAGCAATTGCTCGATCTCTTTTAGCATAACAGGAGACAGGAGACAGAATACAGAAGACAGAAGGAGAATCCAGCGCGCGATCGATCTACTGTTTGCCGGATCCCTGTATGCGTTCCCATCAGTAAAGCTCAACCGGCGACCGCTTACCCGTCTCCGGGCTCCGCTCTTTTGCGCGTTCCGGACCGAGCGTTGCCACACGTAATTCCCAGACCTGATCGTCCAAAACCCGGAATTTCTCCTCAGAAAACTCATCCGGCGGAACAAGCTTTGCTTTGAAACACGATACTGCGCTCAACGCGTGATCAAGCTTACCCGCGGGCAGCCCTTCGACGATTGAAGCAGCCTCTTCGATCATTGGGACTCGATGACAGAGTAGCGCGATGTGGTTCCCGGCCTGGAGCGCGTTTTCGATTGTTTCTTTAAATCCAAACTGGTTGAGGATGGCGCCCATATCGAGGTCGTCGGTCATGATAAGACCTTTGAAATCCATTTCTTTGGCGAGGAGATCGGTGACGATCGATTGCGAAAGGGATGCGGGAACCTTATTCGCATCAAGAGCTGGATACCAGCCATGGCAGATCATCATACTGCTAACCCGGAACGAGAACGTCCGGAATATCTTGAGCTCAGTCTCCTCGAGCTCGGCTCGAGAACGGTCAATTCGTGGAAGATCGTGATGCGGATCAAGACCGGCGGCAGCGTACCCGGGAAAATGCTTGCCACAGCTCAGGACACCTGTCTTCAACAATGCATCATTGAATGCGCCGGCAAAATCGATCACTTGCGGCACGGAAGTGCCATAACAGCGTCCTCGCAGTGAGTTATCGGCGTCATCATCAAAAGAGATATCGAGGACCGGACAGAGATCGAGATTGAATCCGAATAGCCGCAGTAGCTCACCCGTGAGCTGGCCATGCCGCTGAATCAAAACTGGATCGCCTTTTTCCCGCAACTGCTGAGCGCTGGGAGGTTCATTGCCGATCAGCTTCAAACGAGAAACGCGACCACCTTCCTGGTCGATCGTGATGATCGGTTGGATCCGCGACAGATCTCTCAGATCATCGATCAGTTTCCGAAGTTGAAGGGGAGACCGGATGTTCCGGCCAAAAAGAATGAAGCCGCCCGGTTGAATTTTTCGGAAGATTTTCGCCGTCTCCGGGTCAAGCTCGGGACCAGGAACCCCGACAAGTAAAAGCTGACCAAGGGAAGACGTTCGGCGTTTCGCGTTTGGCGTTTCGCGTTTGGCTGGAGGCATCGACACCTGAAACTGACACTCAGGACGAAAATTGTTCAACGTCTTTGTTCGCGCGCCAAAGGCGCGCGCGAACTTTTGAGTTGCTCTCTCCTGTCTCCTGTATTCTGAATTCTGTATTCTCTCTTATGGCATCTCAATGAGCAGACTCGGTTTATACGGGGGATCGTTCGATCCTATCCACATCGGTCACCTATTGCTGGCCAGGCAGGCATTGGAAGATCTCAATCTCGATCGAGTCATCTTTGTACCGGCCGCGGGATCGCCTTTCAAAAAGCGAGGTACTGCGGCATCCGCGAAAGACCGTCTGGCAATGGTCGCCCTGGCAATCGAAGATCAACCTGATTTCGAAATGGATCCGTTCGAAGTCAATCGTAAGCCCCCTTCCTACACCATCCATACCGCACGCGCCTACAAACGGTCACATCCCAACGACGAACTCTTCTTCCTGGTTGGAGAAGATCACGCGCCAACGCTATCGAAGTGGAACGATTTCGATGAACTGAATCGGCTGGTCCGCTTTGTTATTCTGAGTCGCTCGGATGTTCCGTTACGCACGGATTATCCACTGGTGCGACGCCGGCTGGATATCTCAGCAACCGAGATCAGAAAGAGAGTTGCGAATAATTTGCCGATCTCTTATCTGGTTCCAGAGAAAGTCTTCCAATACATTCAAGAGAACAAACTTTACCAAGGAGAGCAATTATTGAAGCCGAGGAGCTAGCGCGTCTTTGTGTCCGGTTGGCCGAAGACAAAAAAGCCGAGAACGTTGTGATTCTCGATTTGCGCGGGATTTCATCGTTTACAGATTTTTTCGTGATTGGTTCAGGAACTTCCGAACCGCATCTGAAGGCGATTGCCAGCGGCATCCGTGAAGGAGTAAGAGAAAAAGCCGGTATCTCCCCTCTCGCTTCCGAAGGCTCGCTCCTCAGCCAATGGCTGGTGATGGACTATTCGGATGTGCTCGTCCACATTTTCCATGACCGGAAAAGGGAATTCTATGCATTGGAAAATCTTTGGAGTGACGCGCCGCGCTTGAAAGCGTAAGAAGGTCTTGTCTCAACAATAGCAATGTTCAAACAACGAGAAGCCATCATTCGATTGCTGAAGGACGACGATCCGGAGACGGTCAGCCTAACAAAGCAGCAACTTGCGGAAGGGGGCGCGGAGAGTATCCCGGACCTGCGAGAGCTGCTTACCATCGATGATGAGCAGGTCGCTGTACATGTTCGGGACGTGCTATCCCAGATCGAGACCCGAACAGCGAGGGACGGCTTCGAATCTATATGCCGTCTCGTTCCCGATAGCATCCAACTCGAACAAGCCTGCTGGTACTTGGCCCAGATCTTCTTACCCGGCACCGACGTGCAACCCTATCTGAAGAGCGTGGATTCCTGGGGCCAAGACTTGAAGGAACGAGTTTCCGGGATCAACTCCGATCTTGGACGGGTCATGACCATGGCACAGTTTCTCGCCAAAGACCTCGGATTTCGCGGAAACGCAGACGACTATTATAACGCTCGTAATTCTCTTCTGCCTTGCGTGATCGACTCCCGCTTAGGCATTCCGATCTCCCTTTCGATTCTTTACATGATTGTGGCGAGACGCGCGTTCCTCGTGGTCGAAGGAATCAATCTGCCGGGTCATTTTGTTGTCCGCCATGGAACTATTCTTTTTGATCCATTCCATGAAGGCAGGATTCTGACCAGCCGCGACTGTGCCGAGATTCTCTCACACCAGAAACTAGTGCTGCAGCCAGCACACCTCGAACCGGCCCAACCGAAATTGATCCTGATGCGAATTCTGGCCAATCTTTTGTATATCTTCGAGGGCGAAGAAGACGACGCTCTCCACGAGATGGTCGCGCACTGGATTCGATTGCTCGATCCTAAATAGGTTAGAATCTAGAATCTCGAAGTTAGAATCTAGAAGGCGGCGAGATTCTAGATTCTAAATTCCAGTTTTTGTAATCATGCGTACCAATTCGCTAACTCGGGTTGAAGTCCTCAATACTGGAACAGAGTTGCTCTTTGGCAGTGTCTTGAACAGGCATCTCTCCTATCTTGGACAACAGCTTTTCTCATTCGGCTTCCGAATCCAGCGTCAATCGACGGTGCCTGACGGAGACGCTATTCGTGACGCGATTCTTGAGGCATCGGCGCGGTGCGACCTGATTCTGGTGACTGGCGGCCTTGGACCGACCAACGACGACGTCACGCGAGAGATTGTTGCAGAACTGACGGAACGGCCCCTTTACTATGACGACACGATCTTTCAAAAAATCAAAGAGCGTTTTGACAAACGCGGCATTCGTTTAACCGAGCACATCATCCGTCAAGCCTACGTACCCCAAGGCGCAACCGTGTTGCCGAATGATTGGGGAACGGCTCCAGGACTCTATCTACCAGCACAGGGTCGTTTCTCCCATCTCTTCCTGCTTCCCGGGCCACCGCGAGAGTTGTATCCGATGTTTAAGAACTACGCGTCCCCGATACTCCAACGGTTATCCGCCAGACCCGATCTGCATGCTCGAGTCTTTCGCGTTGCCGGCCTCGGTGAATCGTACGTCGAAGAAATGGTTGGTAAGGAGCTGGAGGCGATCCCCGGACTGGAAATCGGGTATTGTGCGCGGATGGGCGAAGTCGATCTCAGGATTATTGGTTCCGCGGGCGCGGTCGAGCAGGGCGAACAAGTAGTACGGGTCAAACTTGGGTCGCATATTGTCACAACCGAGGAAAAGGAGCTCGAAGAAGTAGTGGTGGAACTGCTGGCTCGAAAGAACGCGACTCTGGCTGTCGCCGAGTCTTGTACCGGTGGTTTAATCGCGGATCGGATTACAGATGTTCCCGGCGCTTCCCTAGTATTTCTGGAAGGGAACGTTACCTATTCGAATGAAGCAAAAATCCGAACCCTGGGGGTACCGGAAGAGCTCTTCAAATCGGTGGGAGCAGTGAGCGAGGACGTCGCGAAAGCGATGGCAGAAGGGGCTCGAGCTCGCGCTGGCACTACCTTCGCGTTATCAACCACCGGAATTGCAGGACCGGGCGGTGGGACCGCGGAAAAACCGGTTGGTACAGCTTATATCGGCCTTGCGGCTCCGGATCAGCCCACGGAAATAATGAAGATCTTTTTCCCTACCGACCGCAAAACGTTCAAGAGCCTTTGTTCGCAACGCGCATTGGACATGTTAAGGCGACGGCTTCTTTAGAAACCCAGAAACGCCGGGATCGCCGGGAGCTATGGAACGACGCCGCGAGTAAACTCTCAGTCGCAAACGTATTGGCGCCGACAAGGGCTGCAGATTTTAGCCAGGGTTTTAACCTCGGGTAGAGTTGATTAAAACAGCACGCCCTGAAGGGCGTAAGAAGCCGCTGGATCGCGATTCCCGAATTCATACCCTCTGCTCGCCTGGCGTATTTTCGTTCAGTTCCCGGCGCTCTCGGCGATCCCGGCGTTCCCGGCGTTCTAACCTCACGCCATGAGGTGCAACAAATTCTCCTGCGAGAATTCTTCGTGACTCAATTGGCCGGTCATGAATCCTTCGCGCATGACAATAATCCGTCGTGCAAGATTCAGCAGCTCCGGTAGCTCCGACGAAATCATCAGGATCGCCAACCCTTGGCATGCTACCTCGTCCAGCAATTGATAAATCTCGGCCTTCGCGCCTACATCGACACCGCGTGTCGGTTCATCCACAATCAACAGATCGCAACTTCGCGTCATCCATTTTGCAATCGCTACCTTCTGCTGGTTCCCTCCACTTAAACCGGCCGTGATCGACTCGATCGACGGCGCCTTGACCCGAAGCCTCTTAGTCAGCTTCTCCACCTCGGCTACCTCTTTGCCGCGATCGACAAATCCGAAATTGGTGAAGTGATCAAGGTGCGGCAACGAAACATTATCGGAGATACTCAACTGTAACACTAAGCCCTCTTTCTTCCGGTCTTCCGGCAGGAATCCGATTCGGTGCCGCATCGCGTCGTTCACATTCCCAAGCTTTACCGGGTTGCCTTTTAACAAAACTTTTCCGGTAGCCTGTTTGTCCAGGCCGAAGATGCATTTCGCTACCTCTGTGCGACCGGCTCCAACCAGACCAGCCATCCCGACAATTTCGTTGCGTCGCACCTCAAAAGAAACATTCTCGCACTTACCGGTAGAAGAGAGATTCTCCACTTTCAAAATCGTTTCCCCTGGTTGCAGATCCAAATGTTTCGGGCGCGTCAGCAGGACTTGGCGACCCACCATCTGCCGGATAAGACGGTCACGATTTGTCTGCGCAATCGGCTCGGTCGCAACATGTTTACCGTCCCGGAGCACCGTTACGGTGTCGCAAAGACGAAAGATTTCGTCCATCCGATGCGAGACATAAAGCATGGTCACGCCCCGGGCTTTGAGTCGCCCGATCAGAGCAAAAAGATGCTCGCTCTCATGAACCGACAACGAACTAGTCGGCTCATCAAATATAATAATCCGAGCATTCAGCCCGACTGCCCCGGCAATCTGGACCATTTGTTCTTGTCCAGTCGTGAGCTGCGCGAGCGGCATATCTACATCGATATCAGCTTCGATCTCTCGTATTAACGCCCGCGCCTCCTCCCTCAGCTTTGGTCTATCCACAAATCCCGACTTAGCCGGTGCCCGGCCCAGCAAAAGATTTTCAGCAACCGACAGGTTGGGGCAGAACGCCAGTTCCTGATGGACCAGAGCTATTCCCAGCTCCTGTGCGATGCGCGGGTTAGTCGGCCGAACTTCCTTCCCTTCGATGGTAATCGTTCCCGCGTCAGGCGTATAAACACCGGCAACAATCTTACCGAGCGTACTCTTGCCAGCGCCGTTCTCGCCCATCAGCGCATGAACGCCCCCTTGCTCAAATTCAGTAGAAACGTTATCCAGCGCGCGCACACCGGGAAAACTCTTGGAGATATTCTGAACGGCAAGGAAGGCCATGTGAGTGCTCGTGTTTTTGCTAGTGCTAGTAGAGACTCAGACCCCAGCGCTCATGGCCCGAAACCCGGAACCCTGAACCCTACGGGGCCAGGAGACAGCAGCTGCGCTCCTGTCTCCTGTATTCCGTCTCCTGTATCCTTACTTTTTAGGCAACCACTTTTCCCAGTTCTTCGCGAATTCCTCGACATTCGCTTTCGTAATCGGGATCAGTTCACCTTTCACAAAGCTCGAAGGAGGATTCTTGTTTTCAACAACCTTGCCGTACAGAAGATCGACGGAGGTTGAGCCCCATTCGTACACCTGTTGGGCCAGCAGAACCTGCACATGCCCGTCGCGCAAGTAGCCGAGCTGCGCCGGCAGCGCATCGACTGCCACAACTTTCACCGTACCTGGAGCGAACTTCAGCGCATTGTCGGTGAACAGCGGCCATCCACCGATCATCGCCCACCCGGTAATTTCGGGATGCGCTTGCATCACCTGCTCGACTTTCGCAGCAGCATCCTGCGGAGTCTCTTTGTGATAGTAAGCATCCAGAATCTTGATGTCCGGATATTTCTTGGCTTCCTCCCTCACCCCTTGAACACGTTTCTGCAGATTTGGCGCATTCTGGTTTCCAGCGAGAATGGCGACTACGCCTTTGTTATTCATCACCTTGGCCAGCTCGGACATTGTTTTGTGACCGCAATCGACGTCGTCGGTACCGAAGTTGGCCAGGCGTTTGCTCTTTGGAGCATCCGAGTCGAAGCAAACAACCGGGATTCCGTTATCAACTGCTTTGTTGATCGCGTCGGTCAATTTGTTCGCATCCGAACAGCTCACCGCAATACCGGCTGCACCGTTGTTGACCAATTGTTCGATCGCGTCCGCTTGTTTCTGAGGATCCTCTTCGTTCGGTGTACGCCAATCGATCTGGATGTTCGCCTTCTTTTCCGTGTTCAGCTTCTTGGCTTCGTCCTCTGCGCCAGTCTTAGCTGCTTGGAATACGGGGTTGTTATTTGATTTGGCCACAACGCCAAATACCAGGGTTTTGTCTGCCGCAAATCCTGCGGCGGCAACCAGGCTCAAGAAGCCTGTCACAGCGAATCGTCGTATCATTTTGTTTCTTGGGTTGCAGAAGCAGGCGCCTCGCTCTCGAGAACCTCCTTCTTGATGCGACCCGTCTTGGCCAGCAAACGGCGCTCGGCCAGGCGGGCATTCAATTGGTCTAACAACACGGCCGCAATCACCACCACACCGATCACGATCTGGCTGTAGTTTTGCGGGATGTTGAGAATGACCAAACCGTTCGAGATCACTTGTAGGATTACCGCTCCCAGCAATGCTCCCAATGCGGTCCCTTTTCCTCCGATCAGACTTGCTCCACCGACAACAGCGGCAGCGATCACATTCAATTCGTACCCCGAGCCATCCCCAGACGAACCTGCACCGTAATAACCAAGCGAAAGCGTCGCCGCGATACCGGCCGAAAGGCCGGATAGCGTATAAACAAGGAGTTTTACCCGACCGACCCGGATACCGCTGAACCGGCTTGCAATCTCGTTTCCGCCGATGGCGTAGACCTTACGACCGATCGCCATCCGCGAGAGAAAAATCCCGCCAATCACCATGACCACCACCATCACAATCAACGGTACCAGGCTTAACCCGCCAAAATACTCGTGTCGGACAAATTCGCGGAAGCCTTCTGGAAAGTCGCCGATTGATTGGCCACTGGTTTGGACGAACGCGATCCCGCGATAAATCGCCATTGTGCCCAACGTAATGATGAACGGATGCACATTGAACGCGACGGTCATTGCGCCATTTGCCAGGCCGCATAGTACGCCCACTCCAACTGTTACAAGGGCGCCAAGCAGAATCGCACCTCCACCCCCTGACGGTCCAAAATGATTAAAGACTAGGGCGCCGCAGACTGCCGACAGGGCATACGTCGCGCCGACCGAAAGATCGATTCCTCCGGTGATGATGACAATGGTCATCCCGATCGCCATGATCGCGAAAAAGCTGGTGTCTTTTGCGATCTGGATCAGCGTCTGAGCATTGAAAAACTTGTTAACTGTGGTGAACGCTGGGATCTTTAGCCCTTCTTGCGTCACCTCCACTGCGCGCTGCCGCTGTCCATCCCGCATTTCGAATTTTGGGCGCTGAACAGAGCCGCCAAAGATTGCCAGTACCAGACCTAGGACAATGATTCCGAGGATTAGTCCGCCTTCGGGGAACTTTGAAAGACTGAGTTTTCCGGGGAGAGCCATGAGGAAGTTTTGCAAGAATAAGAGTCCGATCGACGATTGGCAAGGCTCTTGCAGCGCTATTTTTCATCTTTCAATTTGATTCAAGATTCCCGGCCTCCTTTTTTGAATTTCCAGCAGGCCATCGCCCCCTCGTGGCAGGTGATTAGCACGTTCGCCAAGTGACGCGGAACGAGGTTCAACGGTCGACGGTGGACCGTAGACGGTCGGCTGAAAACCGCCGCGCCGCTGGCGCGGCGCTAGTTCATCACTTGCACGCGAGTGCCGATTTTAACCCGCGGATAGATCAGTGGCGGTATTTCCGCCGGCATTCGGATACAGCCGTGGGACGCTGGATAGCCCGGCAGGATCCCGACATGCATCCCGACTCCTTCCCAGGTCAACCGCAAAAAATAAAGCATCGGCGCCCCGACAAAATGGGTGCCGCTCGGCGCGGAATCGATTCGCGAGCTGACACCGGAACGAATCACTCTTCCTCGGCTATCCACGAAATTGCCGTAAACGCTGGATCGATGGTCGCGATCTTTCTGCAGAATCGCAAAATCGCCGGCCGGCGTCATCCCAGCGCGTTTACCGGAGGAGATCGGGGTATCAATCGCTAGATCGCTTCCCGCGTAAACATAGGCCCGTTGCTTGGCCAGCGAGACGACTACGGCAGCATTCCCCGGATCGAGCCGCGCAAGGACATCTTGTTTAACAACCGGCGGTATCTGGCGGCTGATCAACTCCTGAGGTGGCGCCAACTGCGGACGCCGGTCTGCGCCTATTGCCGTCCCAATTGTTGAAACGAAAAGTACTGATGCAAACAGTATCCCTAAAGTGCGAGCGAATCGATTCATCTGCGGCGGATTTTGGCGAACAGGGATAACGGTTTACAACCCGCGAATCAACCAAATTAAGGGTTTTCACCCAATCGTGTAAGCGGTTCCGGGTTCCGCGTTCCGGGTTTCTGGTTCCGCTTTCCGACGCCGACACGCCGATACGCCGAGACGCCGATACGCCATTGACCTCCCCCTTTCCTCTGTTCAACTTGTCTGCCATGATTCATTTGGTCGATGCGCGTCATCTTGGAGCGCCAAACGTTATCTGCATCGCGCTGCTTGAGAAGGGCGACAACGAACTGGTGATGATCGACAGCGGTCCGGAAACGGTTTTTGAATCGACTGTTGCCGGAATCAAAAGAATCGGTTTTTCGCCGGATCAGGTGAAACACCTGCTGCTCACTCATATTCACCTCGATCACAGCGGAGGAGCCTGGCGCTGGGCGAAAGAATTCGGGACACGCATCTACGTTCATCCGATCGGCCGCCCGCACCTGGTGGATCCGGCGAAACTGGTTACAAGTGCAACTCGCATTTACGCAGACAAGATGGAATATCTTTGGGGCAAGATCGAAGGGATAGCTCCTGAGCTGGTTAATGGCGTCGATGACGATGCGCAACTCAAGCTTGGCCAATTGAATGTTCGCGTCCTCTACACCCCGGGGCACGCGAACCATCATAACGCATACCTGATTGGAGAGAATTTGTTCACCGGTGATGTCGCCGGATGCCGTGTGGGCAACGGACCGCCGGTGCCTCCGTTTGTTCCGCCGGAAGCCAGTATCGAGATGTGGAAGGAATCTCTCGACAAATTGCGAGCTGCCAAACCAAACGCTCTCTACCTGACTCACTTCGGAAAAGTCAATGATCCGGCGCCGCATCTGGGCGATTTAGAAGACCGGATCTTCCGATGGTCGGAGTGGATGCGCCAAAAACTTGTGGAAGGAAAATCGGAAAAGGAGCTGATCGCGGAATTCCAGGCGCTGACCCACAAAGAGCTGGCCGAAAGCGGTGCAACCTGGGAAGAGATGGTAGCTTACGAAAGGGGAAATCCGGCAGCAATGAGTGTATTAGGCTTTGCCCGCTACTGGCACAAAGTACATCCGGAAAGGTTGGTCGCGTAATCAGATTTCCACGTGGAGGGCGGCGCTTTCTTATCGAACCCTCGCCAGCTCTAGGACCGGTGACGGGGGCGCCGCCATCCAAGCGCCGATTGCACTGAACGGCGAAAGATCTTAGCCCGGGTTTCAACCCCGGGTCGGCTGGATGTCAACACGACGCCCGGAAAGGGCCTAGGTCGCACTCGCTTTCTCCTCCGGCGCCTTCGTTTCCTTCTCCTCCCGACAGCACTGCTGGTAATACTCAACCGCTTTGATGATCCCAAGCACCAGCAACGCCGGCTTCAGTAGTAAAAATGCAACTCTTAAAAGCGACCCTATCAGCCGGCCAACGGGTAACAAACAAACGAGAAAACCGATCAGTAACGCGAGAACGACTGCTTCTACTGGGTTCTCGCGAATCTTTTCCTCAAGCTCCCGTTGATTGACAGTCATAGTAGCTCTTAGCTTAGACTAGAAATGAGTGAGTCGAAAGCCACAGAATTCTGGGACAGCCGATATCGGGCAGGCCAAATTCCATGGGATTTCGGCGGTGTGCCCGAGGCTGTGACCAGATTCATCGTATCCGAAAGTGCCCCCCTTTCCGTGCTGATTCCCGGGTGCGGACTCGCGCACGAGGTCGAGACGTTTTCGGCTTTAGGATGGAAAGTGATTGCGATCGACTTCAGCTTGGTCGCCGTCACAGCAGCACAGAAAAGACTCGGTCCCCTAGCGGATCGGGTTGTTTACGGAGATTTCTTTACTCACGATTTCTCAAACTCGAAGTTCGACCTTGTCTACGAGCGAACCTTTCTCTGTGCGCTGCCACCAAGGCTTCGCCCGGCATACGCACGGCGCGTAGCGGAATTGCTCAAACCGGGGGGACGATTGGTTGGATTCTTCTATTGCGACCCGGTAAATGATCCAGATGGTCCACCGTCCCCAATTGCTCCGGATGAACTTGAATCGCTGTTGAAGCCATATTTTCAGCTAAAGGTGGATAAGCCCTTGCGAGATTCTCAACCGCTGTTTGCCGGAAACGAGCGTTGGCAGATCTGGAAAAGAACCGGAAGAGAACAAGGAGAAGCGTTGTCGCCCGATAAATGAGTTTTCAATTATGCCGCAAAAATCAACGATCGAAGAAATCCGAGAGCGCTTTGACCACGATGTCGAACGGTCCTCCAATCTCGAAACCGGGCAGCAAGCAACGATGGATGCGCCGCTCGTGCTCGACCTGGGGGTGCCAAGGCGTTACCGAACGCGAATCGCCTTCTCGACTTGGGCTGTGGCGCCGGGAATTTCACAATCAAAGTTCTGCAACGGCTGCCGAATGTTGATTGCCATCTTGTTGATTTAAGCGCAGCGATGCTGAAACGAGCCGAGCAAAGGGTGTCATCAGTAACCATCGGGCGCGTGCAAACCTATCAATCGGATCTGCGCGCACTTAGTTTCAGCGACGCGTCGTTCGACCTCATTCTTGCCGGAGCAGTCCTGCATCATCTGCGGGATGAAGAAGACTGGGAAACCGTTTTCCGAAAACTGCACAGCTACCTCAGGCCGGGAGGATTTCTATTGGTCTGGGACATCGCGATCTTTGATCATCCAGCGATCCAGGAAGTGATGTGGCGGCGCTTCGGCGATTACCTTGCCTCAATCAAAGGGCCTGAGTACCGCGACACTGTCTTTGCTTATATCGACAAAGAAGATTCGCCCCGATCTTTGCCATTCCAGCTTCGGTTGTTAGCCGATACCGGTTTCACCGAATTCGAGGTGCTTCATCGAAACTGCGTTTTCGCCTGCTACTACGGAAAGCGTTGACAGGATCGCATGGATGTTTCTTTATGGGGTTTGAAGGGGCGGAATCGCTGCTGTACGACAGAGAAATTCCCGCCGAAGAGGCGCTCCGAAATTTTTGGAGCAATGGTTTCGGTATAATAGGGACCCTGAAAGCCTTCGGGGTTGGGTTCAAACGCGCACCTTTAATCGAGTTTGCGTGGGTCTTGTTTCAATTATGTCCAAAGAAACTGAAGAATTTCCAACCGTTGAAGGCCGGTACCAGATGACCAAGACCTGGTCGATCAATCTGCCGGAGCAATATCAGAGACGATTCGCCGACGGTAACATGGCTCTTTCCCGGCCGGGGATGATCCATTGGCTTGCTGTATGGAACTTTGCTGAAGATCAAACAGCCGAATCAACGCTCTCCTGGGTAAAGAGGGATAAACCGCCGGAAGTCGCACGGGAATTCGAACCGAATCGGTCCGGTTACCGATGCTGGGGATATCTTCAGTTGGAAAAAGCCGATCAAACGGCCCGTTGGGCTTTCTATTCGTATACGATCGGCAAGACCGGCTACGTCCAGATGGCCACCTATCTCGATGACCAGAAAGACCTGGATAAAGCCCTGCGGATCTGGAACAGCCTGAGTGAGCGCGCAGCATAAGCTGGAGCTGGATCAATTGACCATTGTTTCCGGCGGCCAAACTGGCGCCGACCGCGCCGCTTTAGATTGGGCATTAGCTCACGGAATCCCCTGTGGCGGTTGGTGCCCCAAAGGTCGCCTGGCCGAAGACGGACCGATTGATTTTAAATATCCGCTGAAAGAAACGCCATCGGAATCCTACTCGGAACGAACCGAATGGAACGTGAGAGACAGCGACGCCACCGTCATCTTTTCAATAGCACGCGAGCTAACTGGTGGATCGAAAGAGACGCTAGAGCTCGCACGGCAGCATCACAAACCTTGCCTTCACCTTGATTCAAGACTGCCGGACGGAGCCGGCCAGCTTCGGACGTTTCTAGAAAAAAATAACGTAAGAGTTTTGAACGTTGCCGGCCCCAGACGCAGCCACGAACCCGCGGTTGGACAATTTGTTCAGCGACTGCTAGACGAGATACTTCGACATTCGCCCGAATGATCAATACCAAACCGAATTCCCCCTTTGTCGGGCACTGACTTCGGTTTCTCAGCCCAGATCAGAACGTGGAAAGGCTGTTCCTTGATTCAATGGCCAACCCTCACGGACTGATCTCGGTGGTCAAAAATGGGATGTACTTCTTCTCGGCGGACGCCGAACGCATCGATAGAAAGTAGCGCAGCGCGTCTTCAGCTTCGCTCAACATGCTCGCCAATTCGGAGTGCTCTCCTTCGCCACCGCTATCCACCATTTCTCGCAAAATTCGAAATCCAGGCACTATATATTGACACGCTTCATTAAACCGTCCTTCAAAACCGTAACATTCGCCAAGGTTCACCAATGCCGCTGCGAAAAGTTGTCTTCGAGAAGGATCTGGTCTCCTCTCGAAGCACTTTTGCCACACATCCAGTGCCTGCGAGGCAAACAGTCGCGCCTGGTCCCAATCTCGAGTGGTGACAGCCACTTCGAGTCTTGCACTTAAGACCCGGCCCCAGCGCTCCCAGCTTTTTACCTCATCACGCGAGTGCTGTTCGAGTGCTCGGGCAAGAGGCTCAAGCTGTTCATCGTTAATCTTTTTGGCGGCTGCAGGATTGCCGACTTCCGAATAGCAATGACTTAAGCAAAATCCGATATTAAAGAGGCTTTGGTCAAGGTTCGGGTCCTTTGTTCTTTGAGCGTGCAGCGCAACTCCAACATGGAACGCTTCTTCGAAAAGTGAAATCGCAGATTTGGCGTCGTGGTGATACAGATCGTAGACTCCATAAGAGTTCAACGCCTTCACTAACTGGAGCCGAACATCGAAACTATCTGGGTCGTCTTCGCAGCGTTTTCGAAGGTTATCTATCGATTGATCCAGTCTTCGTCGGAGGGACTCATCACTATCTCCAAGCGTACGGATAGCTACCTCGCCCCACGCAGCGGTTGCAGCCTCAAGCTGAAGTCGCAGACGCGAATCCCTTGGAGATTTGTCAACGGCCATCCGGCGGACAGCCAAACTCCGCTGGATAGGCTCTTGCGCAAGGTATTCGCGATAAGCATTATCGTAATGCAATGCTAGACCTTGAAGAGCACTTGCATAAGCGTCGACGACTTCAGCATCGTCGGGGCATTGACCATAAATCCTCTCTCCATATTCAACTGCACACTTCAAAATGCGCTCAACCTCGTCAAAGGAAGCGGAGTCTGCCATAAGGTTCCCTTTGAGTGCCGTTGCACGACAAAGCAACACATCCACTTTCCGCTGGTCTGGCTTGATCTTTTGTGGGTCAAGAAATTTGAGACTTCCCAGTGCATCGTTCACGCAGCTAGTCGCTGGTCCTGGATCTACCTCGTCCTTTAGAATTTCGCCCTTTGCAATTAGCACCTCTGCCAACAACAACGCACTACGTTGGTCGTTCGAGCGCTGCTTCTGCGATTCTCGCGCAAGTGTCTCTGCCGCGTTCACTTTTCCAAGCGCAGCCTCTTTATCTCCCAGATCTAAGAGTACATCTGCTAGCCTCAGCATCGTGCGAATTGATCCTTCCGCCTGCGCGATCCCCTGTTCGGTCGAGAAGTGATAGGCAGATTCGCTCGCCTGGAGTCGTTCAAAAATGGCCGAAACCTTTTTCAGCAGGTCTAGCCGCGGTTTAGTCGGACGCTGAGAGCGTTTCCAATGCCGTTGCGAAGTCATCGATCATTGTTTGCGCGCTCAAAACTGCAAGCCCGCGCTGTTGTTGGGCGTAGTCGCTTTCTCGCCGCGCGATATTGCCATACCACGACGTAATTGTTAGCGCCGCCACCGCGAGAATGGTGGCCACGGCGGAAGCAAGCGTTGTCCCGGGATGTCGCTGGATAAGCTTTTGAATACGATAAAGGACCTGATTCCCTCTTATCGAGATCGGTCGGCGATCAAGACAGCACTGGATATCATCAATCAGGTATTCAACGCTCGAATATCGAGCTTTCGGCTGTTGGTTGAGGGCCTTGCGCACGACAAGCTCAAGTTCACGCGTAAGCTGCCTAGTGGCCCATCCACTAAGCGAGTTTGATGGAGGATTCTGGGCAAATCGAATTCTTGGCTCGTCCCGATAGATGCGTTCGATCACATCGAATCCCTTACTCGTTCCCTCCGGATCAAAAGGGTGATTTCCGCTCACTAACTCGCAAAGAAGAATACCGAGCGCAAAAACATCGGTCGCGGTGGTAATAGGATCGTTCCTGATTTGCTCTGGACTGCTATATCGCGGCGAGCAGGGCCAAAAGGTCTGGGTCTGGTAACCGTTATCTCCGGCCTCAGCAAGCAGCCTAGCTATTCCAAAATCGAGCAAATGCGGCATTCCATCATCACTAACTAAGATGTTGGATGGCTTCAGATCGCAGTGTACAACCAAATTTCTGTGAGCATAAGCAACCGCTTCGCAAACCCTGCAGAAGACCTCTAAGCGAGCCTTGAGATCCAACGACTGACAATATCGATCAATCGGCTCGCCTTGGACATAGTCGAGAGCAAAATAAGGCGTCCCATCTTCAAGAACACCGCTCTCCAAAAGCCGAGCAATTGCCGGATGATTCAAGCCGGCCACAATCCTGCGCTCGGTCTTGAAGCGTTTTCTGAGTCGTTCCATGTCCGCGCTGCTTCGAATCAGCTTAACAGCGGCAACCTGCCTGAAGCATGGATCGTCTTTTCCAATTCGTTCGGCCAGATAGACCTCTCCCATCCCGCCGGAGCCGATCTTCTGAATGACAGTCCATGAGTCGATATGACTACCGGGAACTATTCGCTGATGATCCGCATCCCAATCGCGTTGATCGTCGCCGGACGCAGCGATTGGGTTTTCGAGAAATGAATCACTCGGAACATCGTGCTCCAGCAACGAAAGCAGTTCAGCTCGAATTTGGAGGTTCCCATTGCATGCTTGTTCAACCCACCGACCACGCTTTGCTGGCTCCATGTCGACCGCTTGTTCAAACAACTCTTTTATCAGCGACCACTGGGAACAAACGGCGGTCCCGGTGTTGGCGTTAGTGCTGCTCATAGCCTCCCCCTTTCAGCTGGCATTACGAAATTCTTCGATGTTCTAGTCCAAACCAACGCATCCTTACAAGTATTTGCTGTGTTCTATTCGGCGTTCGGCTGTCTTCAGAGAATCAGTGATGCTTTTTTCACATCGCGGTCCTATGAAGACGAATGGCTAGCGAGGGGTTAAAAGGAGCGGCCTTCAGAGCCTTCGCCTCTAAGTTTCGCAAATACGCTCGCTCTTCAGCAGTATCCTTTAGAGGGCGAAAGGAAGCTGCTAGACGGTCATAATGTCAGCCAGGCGTAAGCCGTAACAATAGTTCAAAATACTTGTTGCAAAGCGTTAAAATTACTATAGAAGCTAGAATTCCCAAAAATAGACGTTTTTGCGAAAGCCTTTAGGATCGGAGTGCTCATCGCAGGTTTAGCGGCCCCTGTCTCCGCTGCCCCCTTGGCGGACAACGTTTGGGATCTCGATTCGATCGCTCCCAATGCCGGCTGCGCCAACCAGCGCTCAGATCACCGCACAGGACGTTTATTCAGTGGTATCGCATCAAGTTGACGCTTGGAACGCTCACGACATCGAAGCCTACCTAGAAGCGTTCGAGAAATCGCCAAGTATGGTCGCAGTGGAAGATGGCGCGGTCATCGTTGGTTGGCAGGATTTTCACGACAAATGGGTACGGGCATTCCACGATTTGAATACCATGGGCCACGCGGCGCTTAGCCGAGTCCAAATCAAAATGACTAGCGCGGACACGGCGTTTGTGCTGGCCCATTACACGGTCAGTTTTGGGCAATCGCCACACGTTGTAGTCGGAGTCGATTCCAGCACGATGCGACGCTCAAACGGAGTGTGGCACATCATCTACGGCCACACGACTTCGATCGAGATGTGAGTCTCGAAAAGACGACTCGACTCCGCTCCCGATCGGATTTGAAATTGGGCTGACCCTAGGGCCTGCGCGGGATAATCAGATTCACGCTCGTCTGCGATGTCGCGTCAGTCCTGGCTTTTTGAACTGATGCCCGAAGCCACTCCTGTTTGTAAATGAGCTGACCCGATTGTCCATCGGGCAGCAGCGTCGCCCCAGCTACAGTCGACAGCAGCATTAACGTTCCCAACGCGGATAATATTTTTGTATTCATGGATGAAGCCTCTCGTAGGACCCACAGCGTCGGGTCGTGAAGAAAGAAAACTGGAGTGGACCCTCAGACTCCGATAGAGATCCTGAGAACGTACCACCAGCCAGCCAATTGCGGACTCTGGCAGGGGAATCCTGATTAAGCAAGCTTACAGCCTGAAGAGATCATAAATACCATATTAATAGTATTATCCATACGAAATAACTTAGAAGTTGATAGCTAAACTGTATTTTCCGCAGTTCCCGTACTTCCAATAGCCGCCAGAACAGGCCGCCGCTGGCGCACGTCAGACGTTAAGAAGAGCCTGGCACAGCTCTCCTATCTCGGCCGACGCTCCGCCATGCTCGCGTGGTTGCTGGATCCCTCTCAGATTTGATTCAAAACGAAGCCGGTGTTCCGGAAGACAACTGTTCAACTCCATGTGATCCAACGACACATGGGCAGCATCGCGTGAGGCATCCAAGTCTGTTGAGGAATCGCTGAACGGCGTTCCGGAGAGTATCGGTTCCTTTCTTTCGCCGGCAGGGCGACTGGCGAGAAAATCTTTCGCTCCATTTTCAAAATTGGGGGCCGACAACGCGGAGCTCGGAACGATTTCAGAATTTTTGGCCCTATTTTCCGCAATCCCGCGCAAACACTTCCGATGTTGGAAACCTATTTAACGCCTTCGAAGATCGATGAACTCTTGCGCCGCTTTCATGGCTGCCTGTTCGCTGGTCACGAAATTAGCCGGAACACGTTCGCGATCATCGATCAGAGCGTAAAACAAATTGCCAACCCCAAGAATTTTTACTTGGTGTCCGTTGGACTCGTAAGTCAACACAAGTCGCAAACGCCGAGGCGAAATTTTCATAAAAGCAAGGTGTCGAACTAATCACTGTTTTGGGGTTGCTTTGCCTCCACTATCCAATCGAAGTTACTCTCTCCGAAATGCGCCCGATTGCCAAGATCATTAAGACCGCTTCGCTCATAACCGTTTTGGCAATATCCGCTTTTGCTGATTCTAGCAGAGGCCAGGAAGCTTGGGATTTTGATTCGCTGGCTGCCATGCCCGCAGCTCCAAGTGCTGATTATCTGGCCGCGAAGGAAGTCAACACAATGCTCGACCAAATGGCCGGGCGGTGGAACGCGAAAGACCTGGAAGGGTATCTCAGCTTTTATTGGCATTCCCCCGAGCTAGTGTTTGTTGAAGACGGGATACTAATGAGCGGATGGGATGAGGTCGCCGGAAAATACCGGCGTGGGTTCCACGATGTCTCGGCGATGGGTCGCGCCACGATGCTGCGGGTGCACGTTAGGATGCTCGGACCCGACAAGGAATACGCTGTAGGCCAATGGACCATGGTGTTTGCAAAAACGACCGTTGTCGGAACAGACTCAGCTTATATCGGAAGGATCTCGGGCCGATGGGTAATAATGTTCGCACATACGTCTACAATCGAAATGTAGTAGAAGCCTTGGAACAAAAAGAACCAAGGCCACGCCTACAATTGTTCGACAGACGCGCGACTATCGAGACGCAAGAGAAGTTTCGCTGGTCACCGGTCGCCCGTTTGTTGGGAAACCCATCGTGACCCTGGGTTTTCCATCCGTAGGGAATCCCATTGTTATCTTTGGTTGTTGTCTCTTGTAGTCCGCTTCCGCCTTTTGAACCCCCTTCCACATCCAATCTTGTCTGTATAAATCCTCACGGGCGGTATCCAGCGGTGTTCCACCAAACGCAGTTCCGGTGACGGCAAAAGCCGCAGCGGCGATTACGAATTTGTGCAGTTTCATAGGGAAATGCCGTAACACCTAGGGCCTTTCCCCTCCAGCGCAGACTGACATAAAGCCGCGCCAAACGTGCTCTAAATTTCGAGTCGCAATAGTACTCGTATTAGATGCGGGATCGAGATTCTCCAGAGTCGACAGTTTTATCTGAAAGAGGAAATCGCTGTGCGCTCGCCTAACAGGTCGTCTA
>JBKPCS010000142.1:0-5810 GCA_046727495.1 bacterium
CCAGCCATTGCCGTGCTTTCTGTTTGGCCATATCCATCCCGAATCGTGATGCCCCACGCGGCCTTCACTTGCTCAATGATCTCAGGATTGAGTGGTTCACCCGCACTCACCATTTCGCGCAGCTTAGTCTTGTAATCCGCGAGTTGCAGTGTGACCAGCATGCGCCACACCGTTGGCGGAGCACAAAAGGTGGTCACGCTTGCCCGGGTAATTGCATCGAGCAACCCCTTCGCATTGAAGCGCGACTGATTCGGGACGAAGACCGTCGCTTCGGCGTTCCAGGGGGCAAAGCAAGAGCTCCAGGCATGTTTCGCCCAACCGGGAGACGAGACATTGCAGTGGATGTCGCCTGGTAGCAGCCCAATCCAATACATAGTCGACAGATGTCCAATTGGGTAGCTGACATGCGAGTGCATCACGAGCTTGGGCTTAGACGTGGTGCCAGAAGTAAAGTACAGCTGCATCGGATCGTTTGCCCGTGTTTCCCCCTCCGACTTAAACTTTGTGGAAGCACTGTATCCATCTTCGTATGTCTGCCATTCGCGGACCGGTCCGCCTACAACGATGCGGGTGCAACGTTGCCCCACCCGCTCAAATTTCGACGCGCAATCTGCGGCGCACACGATGTGCCGCACACCTCCCCGTTCAATACGGTCGGCGAGATCGTCTCTGCTGAGCAGAGGTGTTGCAGGCAGGATGACGGCGCCAAGTTTGATGAGGGCAAGAACTGTCTCCCAAAGGGGAGGCACGTTTCCCAACATGACCAAGACGCGATCGCCTCGGCGGCCAATAGTTTCTGAGTCATCGGTTTTACTCCTTGGTTAGCCCTAAAATTCTCAAAAAAAGCGCCCTGGTCGAGGCTTGAAATTGACCGTATTAGACGATTCGCGACAGTGGTTCCCAGTTGTGTCAGAAATCCGAACTTTGCACACTGATTATGGGATGTTATGTCATATAAATGAAAGTAGATTGTTTTCATTTACTCGATGTCTGCAAATCGGCCATGGTGGCTGAGGAGCTGCTCTGATGACAAGATCTGTGGACTTCCCGGGAATTCAAAGAGGCAAAGAATCGTGTTGGGCTGCGTCACAATGGTCGCGTTGTCGGCAATGATATTTCCTTCGTTCACGAGAAGCCGACCGACATCGGGCGTGCGCGGCGCCGGAGCCGTGAACGGCAGCGAAATGCGGCTGAGCCTCCCAACCATCGGCTGCGCCCCGGACGCATGGTTGATCGAGAGCCGACTAAGAAAGACTATAGGCGTCTTCTCGTCGAAAATAGACTACGAAGGAAACGTGGAGTCGTTCGTTATGACCAGAAGCGGATTTTACCGCAGGACATTATTGCCGTGGTCAATGCAACCGGGTTCAAAGCCGAACCCATCACATCCAATAGCAATATGCCAATGTATGAACTAGAGAATGTTCCCGTCAGTTGTGGGCTGTTGCCAGACGAACTCAAGGAACGTGAAGAAACAATCCTCTCGGACTTAGCGAAAGCAACCCGAGGCTACGTGGAGATGACAGACGGATTTGCGTTCAAGGTTGAACCTAGCGATGCGGTCCTTCGGCTCCTAAGCGAATTTATCATCGCGGAGAGCCAATGCTGTCCGTTTTTCCAGTTTCGCCTCGTCACACTTCAGAAGCGGCGCGAAGTCTGGCTTGAGATACGCGGCCCAAACGAAGCTAAGAGCCTCCTTCGCGAGATTCTTCCGGCTCCAGCATTTGCCAATGCGATAAGGTGACGGGAACGCTCACTCGTACGGCGAGCTCGGCAACTGATTGCGCTCCGCGAGGATTTAGCAATCTCCCGTTTTGAGAGCGACGCTAACATGGTCGACAGCATGATCTTACGGCCGCTAGAAAATTTTCGATCGTCCCCTCTCCCGCCTCGGATGTTTCACAAAGGACGCTATGCTACAATCACCTAGGGAGCAGGGGACGAGATTTTGTGTGACTTTCCAGATTACCTGAGGCGAAATTTTCCACGATATTTGAACGCCTGGGCGTTTGCGATTTTCGTTTCGTCTGCGTGCCCTTTTTATAGAGTATTCTGAAGACCGTTTATGGCTTGTGACTGTCAGGTCGAATCCAAACAAGGGATCCAAGCTGCAGTACTCATTCAGTTACTGATCATCAATGGCGCTATGTTCTGTGTCGAAGCGGTCGCGGGCATTTTGGCTAATTCAAGCGCCCTATTGGCAGACTCTCTCGACATGCTCGCAGATGCCGCCATTTACGGAATTGCGCTTTACGCTGTCGGCAAATCAAACTCGGCGAAACGACGAGCCGCCTTCACTAGCGCGATCTTCCAAGGTGTGCTCGGTCTCTTTGTGGCCGGCGACATTATCCGGCGCTTCTTGTTTGGCAGCGAACCGGTCTCCTTAGCGATGATTGCTATCGGCGCTGCTGCCCTGGCCGCGAATCTTGCTTGTCTTTGGCTTCTACGGAAGCAGCGCCATGGAGAGGTTCACATCCGCGCTTCCTGGATCTTTACGAGAACTGATGCGCTTGCCAACGTTGGTACCATTCTGGCAGGCGCGCTGGTCCTGGTAACCAAGAATCGTGTCCCGGACTTGATCATCGGAGCAATTATTTGTCTCGTAGTCTTGGCTGGCTGCTTTGAAATAATCCGGGCGGCTGTGTCCGACTGGCTCACAGAATTGCCGGATTTGCACTGAGGCTCGAAAAGCACGAAGCTAGCTCTAGATCCCAAGCTATTGAGAGTTGTCAATTTGATGGGCATCTCGGCCAAGGTTATCGCCCGGCCGTTTCCCAGGTGGTCGCACGATCGCACCGTGAGTCAAGAGCTGCTGGATATCCGCCCTGTTCGTGAAAACCTGTGCGGCAACGACGCTTATGCCGCCAGCTCCTTTTTCGACCTGTCCAGTCACAACAACTTCCTGCCGAGGCGCCGGCATCACCGTCTGACTCTTCTCTGGTAAAGAAACTCGAACATACTTTGTTTCCCCAGCCGTATTCGATTTGGAATCAAGAATGGTAAACGTCTTTTCCTCGGTGGCTACGTTGCCGGCGATTCCATGGAGTGCCACGATTCGGTCCTGATACTTTTCCGGATTAGCGAGGATTTGATCAACCTCGGCGACCTGAAGCTTTGACGGAGCCATCGCTACACCGATACTAACCGTTAGTGCAGTTAGGAGCGCCACCAATTCTTTCTTCATGGGATCATTTCAACTAGACAAGCAGATGCTTGTTCTCGTTCAACGCGCGGTTGCGTTGAACCGTCCTCATACTGGATCAGTTTAGGCAGAAGTCAGGTTTGCAAAGTCTTGGTGCGAAAGATAGCGGTTCCGATGAATGTGACGCTCTTCAGGGCACTGATCTCCTTATTGCCAGCAGGTATGCTGCTTTGTGGTTCGATGTTATTGTTTTTTAGAAAACGTGCCGTTAGTGCCCTTCTCCAGGTAATCGGTGCAGGTGCGCTCGTCATGGTCGTTCTTACTCACATCGCCGAAGCCCTTGACGTGTTTCCGTTAATGCAATGGGGAGCCGAAAACAGCGCTGGACATTACCTCGACCTCTGTGGCGCTGTGATTGGCCTGACACTGTTCCCGGTCGGGTATTTGCTATCGGCACTTTCTGGGCGGCATGCCGTCTCATAGACGAGTCGTCTTTGGAGCAGCAGAGCTTCTAATGCCGCCCTTTATCTCGAATGAGAAACCCGATGAGCGCCAGCGTTGCGAACCCCACCCCCGCCATGAACGTGGCGGTAGGTCCGATCCTTGTCCAAAGCAGCCCGGCAAGAACGCTAGCCGCCAGCAACGCGACTCCGCCGAGAAGATTGAAAATGCCAAAAGCCGTTCCCCGCAAATTTTCGGGACACGTATCAGCCACCAATGTCGAAAGAAGTCCCTGGGTTGCGCCCATGTGGAGTCCCCATAATGCTGCGCCGATAAATACAGAGTACACGTTCTCACCAATAGCGAAGAAAACGTCGGCAGCGACCAGCAATACGATTCCGACAGCGAGCAAAGACTTGCGCGAGACTTTGTCGGCTAAGCGTCCGAACGGATACGCGCTAGCCGCGTAAATAATGTTCATGACCATCAGCACTGCCGGAACAAAGGCAGGGGCGACTCCGGCCGTCTGTGCTCGTAGAAGCAAGAATGCTTCACTGAATCTGGCCAGGGTTAACACCGAGGCAACTCCCACAACCCACCAGTAGGCGCGATCAAGCCGGGCTAGATCGGCCCGACGGAGCGGAAATTTTCGCGTTCCTGTCGCGGTGGTCGCCTCCGTCTCGTGCACACCGAAAAGAATGACCGCGACAGCAATGAACACGGGCATCACTGCAAGCCAAAAGACAAATCGAAAGTTGTTCCCGCTCCGTGCCATGAGGACAATCGCTAAGGCCGGCCCGAGAAACGCTCCTACCGTGTCCATCGCTTGTCGCATTCCGTAAGCCGCGCCTCGCAGCGGTTGAGGCGTAAGATCCGCAATGAGCGCGTCTCGCGGGGCTCCGCGAATCCCTTTACCAAAGCGGTCCACGAACCGGGCAACGAGCACCGTCGGTATATGGAAGGCGAGCGGGAACAAGGGTTTGGTAACCGCTGCAAGGCCGTAGCCGAAAAGAATCAATGGCTTGCGCTTTCCAATCCAGTCACTTGATCACACCGGAGAACACCTTTGTTACCGATGTTGTCGCTTCAGCGATGCCTTCAATAAAGCCGACTGATAGAGCGCTCACACCGAGCACCGATACCAGAAAGACCGGTAACAGGCCGTGAATCATCTCCGAAGAGAGATCCATAAAAAACGAAACGAACCCTAGGCCAATAACACTGGGTGAAAGATGGCTACGAACCTGTACCTGTTCGCCCTGATGTTTCTGGTTTATACTCATATCACAATTCTTAATGGGGCTATCCTTCTAAATGCCATTTTTCCCGGCATTTGATGTGCTCTCATCTTCGAGGCAACAATTGGATTCATTTCTTGCCCTGATCGGTCTCGCTATCGTCGTGTTCGTTTCGACCAATATCGATGACGTTTTCGTATTGGTTGGCTTCTTTGCGGATAAGAACTTCCGCGCTCGTGACGTCGTTGTGGGCCAGTACGTGGGTGTATGCGCGTTATACCTGATCAGCGCGATGGCTGCCCTGATCTCGCTGGTTATCCCGACTGCTTACATTGGCCATCTTGGTCTTGCTCCTATCGCGATTGGAATCAAAAAGCTCTATTATCAATGGCGCAAGCAGGAGACCGAAGAATCTATTGCCGACACTGGAGGACGCGGCCGAAGGCTAGCCGTGGCGGTCGTAACCATGGCCAACGGCAGAGACAATATCGCAATGTATACCGCTCTGTTCGCCACGTGCGAAGGCTTTGACATGCCGGTAATTGGGATCGTGTTCGCGATTATGACCGGTTTGTGGTGTCTCGGTGCCCATTGGCTCGTAAATTATAGGGCCCTTGGCGTGCCGATTCCCGCTCAGGCGCATCGGATCGTGCCTTTCGTCCTAATTGGACTCGGCGTTCTGATCTTTATTAAAACCGGTGCGATTCAGCTCTTGAAGCATTAAAGGGCAGCCTGAATATGGACTCGATTTTTTATCCAGTTCAGTGAACACAGCTTGCGACTTCTGGCCGAACACCAGCATACCTCTGGAGCATTCCCCATGGCGCCTTAATGACGGTTCTTATCCCACATAAAAGGGGTTGGACTAAACCGCTTCGCGGTATGCAGTAAGACTACCTTTGGAGACTAACTAACTAATCGAAAGCATAGGAAGTTAGTTAGATCGAACTTCAGCCACGCCTAAAAGAAGCGCCACAACGAGCGCGAGG
>JBKPCS010000143.1:0-5887 GCA_046727495.1 bacterium
CACGGTAGATCCCTTGGGCTCGTAGAACACGCAATCATCGGTGAAGATCTCGTCGAGGGCCGCGCGCCGACGCGTGGGATCATTTTCACCGAAGACGTCGTGAAGATTGCGGGTCAGCAAGGTCGATATGCTGTATGACATAACTTGTCTCCTTGTTTACTTTTCACTTCGATGTTTAGAGATGGGCTTCAACAAAACTGGATTTAATCCTAGCTCCCGGAGATTATTTCCCATACGCTTGGGCGATCTGCCCTACGAGGCCCAGGGCATATCCGTTGCCTTATAGACCGCGCCGGCTTGCGGTCGCGCATTGTCCTTGAGGATCTCCACCATCAAGGTCGCGTAGTCAGAGAGAATCACACCAGCCTGCTGCATGAGTAGCAATCCGGCCTGGCGTTTGGTCTCGCTGAAGGTTCCGCAGGCATCGACCGCTACGTAAGCATCCAGTCCTTTCCCGACGACTGTGATGGCCGGAAGAGCTGCGCAGACTTCGAGAGAGATGCCGGCGAAAATAAGCTTTTTACGGCCGGTCGCCTCGATGGCACTAGCCACGCGCGCGTCGTCGAGGCGTTGACCGTCGAGCGGTCGATAATCTCGATGCCTGGCAACGCTTCGACGAGTTCGGGGAAAGTCGGGCCCCACATGCTGTCGCGTGCCGTCGTTGTAACAATGATCGGCAGTTTCAGCGCCTCGGCCGCTTTGCCCAAGGCTACTGCGTTATGCTTCAACTCGCCGGTGGAATAATCACGAACACCGGTCATCAGACTGACCTGGTGATCGATGAGAACGAGCGCTGCATTTTCGGAAGTAAGGGGATCGATCAACGGTCGAAACCGGCGATGTTCACCACCGATGATCGCGACCATCAGCGGCAATCCCAGCGAAATGTTCGACCGATCGTTAGGCTACGGTGTGTTTCTTTTTGGCTAACTTGATTTTAGCTTTTCCTTTACCACTTGCCAGCAAGCGCCCAATTCCTGGCGTCACTCGCACCGTCGAATCGCTGTAATGTTCGGATGTCGTCCGCAAATCAGCGTGCCGCAGAGCGCGACTAGCGGCGTGAATTCCATAACTTCGCGTTAAAAGAGACCCGTATTCTTTCCGCAACGTTTGGAGCGGTTTATTTCCATTGACCCCATGCTTCCGCAACCATGCATTCACCTGCTCGAACGTTCGTTCACAACGATAGTATTGCCGTGGCTTAGCAGGCAGTGGGGCATGCCGGCTTTTGACGACAAACCTTCCTCTTGCGCCCTCATAATACGCACGGAAAAGGTTCATCACTTCGTGATCCACTGGAAGATCGGCAATCGAGTCTTCGCTCTTCGGATGAAAGTAGAGCGTAGGCTCAATCCGGATAATGTTCTCTTTCCACCTAAACGATGGTCCACTCCAACAGATCGATTTCCTTCTTCCTCAAGCCCGCTCCCACAGCCAGAAGGAACACCTTGTAAGCTTCCGGCGAAGAGTCACGCAATTCCTTTGTCGCCGCTGCGATCAATTTCAACACGTCGATTTCGCTCCGGTATTTCATCGATTGGCGAGGCTCAAAATCCACTCCGTCAAATGGCAACGGATTGGGCAACGCTAACTGCAAATGTCGCAATCTTTTTGGAGAAAAGAGGCTTTGGGCCTGCCGGAGCATCGAGTTCACGGAGATTCGTGCTCTTCGCAGAGCCAAAGGGTCGCTTCCGGCTCTACTCAGAAACGACTGCTTCCACTGCTGTACTCTCGCAGGAGTGACCTCTGCGAGCCTAATCGCGTGGACTTTATCCCGCCATTTGCTTAGCCCACCCGTGCGGTAGTCATGTTTCTCTATCCCAACTGAGGTCTCGAAAATTTCCGCGCTGGCTTCGCCAGCGACCTCAAACTCCAAAAAGAATAATGTGAGAAGAATACGCCAACCCACATCAGACTGCGTTCATCGCGTTATTTTCGTTCCAATAAAGTTTCCCTTTTAAGCGCACAGTCCCGACCCTTACGCGGTCAAAAAACACCACAACACGGTTAGGCGCTCCTTCTATAATCGGCAGGTAAACACCGAATTTCCAGAACGGTCCGACCACGTCGTTGTAGCCGATGTGGATTCCGTCCTTCCTCCATTCTGCGGTGTTCAGCCGAATTCTTACGCAACCGCCCTGGCCGGCAGGGCAAAGTTGTTCGTGAACACCGATGTTGTTCCATCGATCAAAGTAGGGCTGCCCCAACTGTAAGTCTTGCTTAGTCGTGTAAATGTGCTTGCCATCGAGTCCCACCGGCGTCACGGCCTCACGACTTCCGCGGTACGTGTAGTAGAGAACTCCTCCCTGTAAACGAACCTCACTAATTGGATGCTTCCAAGTTTCTCCGAGATGGAAATCTGGCATATCGTGTGTCTGCGACAGAATGAGCGGAACGGCAAAATCTCGGCATTCCGAAGGTAAAAAGAATCGATATGCGTATGAGAGCGAATCACGGGGTCTGAAGTGACCTGTTAACATTTCAGCACTCATGGTGGATCGGCTGCCATCGAAGTCCACCAATCTCCACTCAAAGCGCAGGTTAGCGTGGCCATCTACTGGGTCCGATACAACACGTGCGCTGTACGGGAATCGCAACTCTTCTCCCCATGCCCAACTCCACCCCCCTCCCGCAAAATTTTCTTCAAAATTGACTATGTTCAAAAAGGTCCGCCAGCATTCTTTCTGTTCAGCGGGGAGTCTTCGAAGTAGCTTAGTATCGGCCAATACAAAGCCAAACGATGTCCGGCACAAGTAACGTGCCACTATCCTTGCCGTTCTGATGGGGATAAGGTGCCTAGTGTGATGTCTCATAAGTCTCTTCAGGAAGTGGCGGATTTGTGGCGGCCTCCCAAGCTCTGTGGATTTTGTTGAGAACTTCTTGGCCGTCGGCATGCCAGACGTAGCGTTTTGGTTCCAAGTTATGTTGTGAAAGGTAACGATTAATTGTATCGACCAGTTCGGCCCCTGAGCCGAAGCTGCCTGGCAGAATGGCTTGTTGGCTTAGATCGCGGAAGAAACGTTCGACCATGTTCATCCAGGAAGCGCTGGTAGGGGTGAAGTGCAGATGAAAGCGCGGATGGCGCTCTAGCCAACGACGGACTTTTGGGTGTTTGTGCGTCGAATAGTTATCCACGATCAGATGAATGCTTAAGTCTGCACCGATTTCGGAATCGAGTTTCTTCAGGAATCTAAGCCACTCATTATGCCGATGGCGTGGCGCCACCTGACTGATGACTTTCCCACTGAGATAATCGAGTGCGGCAAAAAGGGTCACCGTTCCATGCCGATAGTAATCGTGGGTGACGGTCTGGATATGGCCTTGGGCTAAGGGCAAACCGGGTCGGCTACGCTGCAACGCCTGACACCGACTCTTTTCATCGCAGCAGAGCACTACCGCATGCTCCGGCGGATTGAGATAAACTCCGATCACGTCCCAGAACTTGGCTTCGAATTGCTCGTCGCAGGATAACTTGAAGGTCCGCGTCCGGTGCGGCTTAATGTCGTTGGCCGACCAGACCCGCTGAACGGTTGCCTTCGATACTCCCAGATGTCTGGCCATCGACCGGGTACTCCAGCGCCCCAATGGCGCTGGCGGCCTGACGGCTTCACTCAACATTCTGCCCTTGAGCGTCGGTTTAATGCGCTCCGGCCGCCCGCTGCGAGCCAAGTCTGCTAAAGCTCCCATACCTCCCTGTAGGAAACGACCCCGCCACAACGTGACAGTCTGTTCGGTTGTACCTAGACGCTTGGCGACTTGTACGTTATCCGCTCCGCTAGCGCATTCCAGGATGAGCTGCGCCCGGAAAGCCATCCGTTTTTCACTCCTGCCAGCTCTAACCATCCGCTCTAACTCCTGCCGCTGTACTCCCGTAAGCTCCAAATTTGCCTTTGGTCGACCCAAGAGACGGTACACTAGGATATTGCAAATATATTTGCGAAACCTGCAAACCTTCAAATAAGCCAGAGCGTGTCACTGGCCGCGCCTATCTGCATTTCGCCGAAAATCGCGCGCGAACTTCGAATTTAGGACGCCACGTCCGAAAATCCGCAAACTTCGGTGGAAATTCCGATCCAAAATTCGATGCAATGTCTGTCCCAAATGAAAAGTTGCTAAGGCTGGAACACGCGCACTTCGGTCGAGCATTTTGATTTCGTCAGGCATAACTTTTACATACTTGCGAGTCTAGTCCTTATCTTTACAAATTTGACGGAAAAGATCCTCGGTAACGCCTTCGATATCAGCTAACATGTTTTCGCCTCTGGGGTCTTCGCCGTAGAAATATGCTGCCGAGCATTGGTCCTTAAGAGATGCTTCCGAGACGTACTTTTGGCTGTGGAGATTGAACAGGCGAATTCGCGTGCCTTGATCGAAGGAAAAGCGCTTGAGGTAATGCCTTGGAACGAAGTGCTGGTTTTTCTTCTTTGAACTCATACCGAAAACAAAAAGCCAAGCTAAGTCCAGCTCAGGCGAATCCTTGAAACGGAACAAACCTGAAACGAAACGTTTCCTTTTCAGCCTTTGTCTTGCTGTCGACCAATAGGAATGCAAGGAGCTGTTGATTCCACTGTGTGCCGGTGCTGGCCCGCAAGCCCGGTGCCCTGCGCAATGGCAGCGCTTCCTCGCGTTCGGGGTCAATCGTCACGTTGGCGATCAGGACATGCATGTGTAAGGCAGGATCTTTCGCTCTCGAGGTCTCATGGACGAACGCCGCGGCAAGCATTTTGCCGGTCCCACGCGTCGCCTCGGAATTGTAGAGGCCGCCTCTTCGATCCCGGCAACACGCGAAACCCTCGAACCACTTCAGTTCTTCCTTAACCGCGCGGGTGGACGACAAGCGTATCCCGCTCGACACACGAGATCTCACGACCCCTGATGACGGCCGACGAATCCATGCGCATGAGAGGCGCACTCAAAGACACAAACGGCATGATCACGGAAGCCGGTGAAATGGTCGTTTACGTTGCCGGTTACCCCGCTATTCGCGGCGTTCAACCGCTCTTTTTCACAGACTCCGAATTGGTACGGCGGTCCAGAATTCCCGCACCAGGTATCGCCAAATAGGCCGAAAATTTCCGCGCTGGCTTCGCCAGCGACCTCAAACTCCACGGTGATCCGAAAGTGCGTTCCCGCATTCCCGTCGGTGTGGCGTACGGAAGTGATGTGGAAAAAGTGCGCGAGGTTTTGCTTTCAGTCGCGCGCGAGCATCCAGCCGCGCTACAACAGCCCGAGCCGGTGGTGTTCTTCGAAGGCTTCGGTGAAAACTCGCTCAACTTCGAGCTAGGCGTTTGGAGCGCCGAGATGAGCAGCCGGCCGCGGCGTTTCCGGAGCGATCTGAACTACGCCATCGAGCGCAAGCTGCGTGAGGCGGGTATCCAGATTCCGTTTCCGCAGCGCGATGTTTACATCCGCAGCGTGCCTCCAGGACTCCTTGATGCGGAGCGGACAAACCAGGCGGCGTAACGCTGATGCGTTTCTGTTTTCATTAATCAAACCTGCTAGCGCCGGTAACATCAAAAGATGGTTGCGGATCGCTGCCGCAGCTCTTAGCGGCACGAAGCGCGCGCATTATTAGCGCAGATATGTAACAACAAGAGCTACATTATTTTAGCGTTTATTTGGGCAACACGTCGTTTAGACGCGACCCTTGCATCGCGTGGCGGGCCTTCAGCCGACGTTACGCTTCGCATCGTGAGCGATGTTTGCGTTGCGGCGCTTGATCGTTCCTGCCTGTTGCTTTAGCCCGAAGCGACGCGTAAAGTTAAAATTAAGGCAACTGGCATCCGGAGCGATCGCATGTCTGCTACCGCCGTGTACCAGCCCTTTTTTGGAGGTCAGTTATGCCGAAATATCTGGTCGAAGCTGCCTACACCGCAGAGGGAGCAAA
>JBKPCS010000144.1:0-7360 GCA_046727495.1 bacterium
CTTTTTGCCTGCTGGAAAGGGCACATCTCCTACGACCAAAAGCGCTATCTCCACAGCCTCCAAAACCGCGGCTCCTACCTCGCTAATGCCTGCTAATAAACCGCCCCAAAACACTTGACGGACCGACTCAGATGTCTCGAACTGGATGACGAGGACGAGAGGAAAACACATTTTCCGCAAGAATACGACAGGCGCAGCATAATCCCGAGAGCAGGCATCCGCTAGATGGTCGATGATCCTGACAGAGCCTCAATGGTTGAGTCTCTACTAATCAGCAAATCATATGGCCACAAAAGTTTGTTTCGCTACGGGCGCCTGCTGCGGGACCAGCACTGAGATCCCAATGGCGGCGCTGCTGGCTATTAAAGAAAAATCGGGCGCTGGCTATCCGCAGCAGTGGCCTGCCGCCCTACAGCCTTCAGACCGGGCCGCAGATGTAGAATCGCTTCGTGCGCCCTCTGTCATTTTTACCCTCAATGGGCCTTTGGTCTACCAATGGGGCTTCGAGGGCAGCACCCTACAAGGTTGGCAAGTCTAGGAAGCCACGATGCTCACATGGTCGACAGACGAACTGCGCGACATCGCTCAGTCCGATGACTTGCATATCGCGCCGTTCCGGGAGGACGGAGTGACGTACCCCACCCCGACCTGGATTTGGTCGGTCACGGTCGACGGCGCCCTTTACGTACGCGGCTACAACGGACAGCGCTCGCTTTGGTACCAGGCCGCAGTCCGCCAAAAGGCTGGGCGAATCATCGCCGCTGGTATGACGAAGGAGGTCACTTTCGAGCCGGTGGACGGACCGATCAATGACCGAATCGACGACGCCTACCAGGCGAAGTACCACGACAGCCCGTACCTTAGCCCGATGATTGGTGCACGCGCCCGTTCCGCCACAGTCAAAGTCATGCCGCGAGAAACCAGTGCATGATGCCGCAGTTAGCCGAGGGCTTTTCGGTAGCGCAGTTTGGAGGTGAATGGGCTGCCAGCCAGGGCAAATCCCTGTTTTTCAAAGAGCGGAATCGTGCCGGTCCAGGCGAATGCGCCTGGTATATCCTTGTTTCCCGGTTTCGTGGGTTTAACCGGGTAACCTTCAAGAATAGTTTGCCCCTCGGCTTTCAGCAGTCTCACCGCAGCCTTTAGCAGTTCAGTTGCAACGCTTTTTTTCCGGTAACGGTTCTTAATGTAAAAACAAGGAATCGAATACACGCAATCGGCGTCATCACACTTCAGTGTCCGAGCCCGGTTCAGGCGAGAGAAATCGGTTCGTTTACCAAACGTACACCAGCCGATTGGCTGGTCATCCGCGTAAGCGAGGAGGCCGCGGACCGTTCCGTTTTGCACCATGGCTTTCAGACGGCGTTTAGCTTCCGCACCTTTGACCTCCGGCCATTTCTCGCCCTTATCGATGCGCCAGTGCATACACCAACAGCCGCCACAGGCACCTTTCTCACCGAAAAGTTGTTCCAGGTCGCGCCACAAAGTTGGATTCAGTTCTTTGATCGAAATCTTCACGACGAAAGCGGGGCAACTGGCGACTTAATAGTTCCTGTCGGTGCACAAATGAAATCTGCCTAGTGCCAACATCTGATCAGTCATACTGTCAATTATGAGTAAAGGAAGAATTGCTTTGGTGACCGGCGGCAATCGAGGAATCGGCAAAGAAATCGTGCGACAGCTTTCGAATAAGGGTTTGCGAGTCGTTTTGACTGCACGTGATTCCAAAGCGGGAGCCCAAGCCGCATCGTCGATCAAAGGCGATATCGGATTTGTCGCGCTTGACGTCGCCGATGACCAGAGCATCGCCCGGGCTGCCGAAGATTTTGGAAAGGAATCGGACCGGCTTGATGTCTTGGTTAACAATGCCGGGATCTATTCCGATGAAGAATTCAACATCCTGACTGTGCCGCGGGAACTGCTGATCAAGACCTTCGAGACCAACACGTTCGGCGCCATCAGAGTAATACAAGCTTTTCTTCCTTTTCTCAGCCGTGCCGATCGCGCCCGCATTGTTAATCTCTCAAGTGGTTACGGTGAGCTTGGCGGCCTCTCCGCCAAGGTTCCTAGCTACTGTCTGTCGAAGCTGACCTTGAACGGTGCAACGATTATGTTCGACCAGATACTCCGCAACCGCGGTATCGCTGTAAACTCAGTCTGCCCCGGTTGGGTCCGAACGGATATGGGTGGCCCAAACGCTACCTCGTCTGTTGAAGAGGGCGCGGATACCGCAGTCTGGCTGGCTACCGATGCGCCGCATTCTCTGTCCGGAAAGTTTCTTCGGCGTCGTCGTGAGATTTCTTGGTGAGCTGCCGTTTAATCCGATTGAAAATCAGCGCAATCGGTGCTGAGTCCGCAAAATCATTTTCAGCAACAATAGGACAGACGCAGCACGATCCAGAGAGCAAGCAGTTGGTTCATGAATGATAGTCTGCCTCAGCCTCTATGTCACAAGAGTCTACTATGTCCCTTAATTCTTCGGGAGCAGGCACTGCAGCGCCGCCCGTGGTGTTGACGATCTTGCCGATCGTCGCGGTGGTCTTCATCGCCTTTCTCGTAATCGGTCTCGCGCTACCGGTTCTCCCACTTCATGTTCATCAAGGGCTGGGGCTCGGAACCTTCGTGGTCGGTCTGGTCGCCGGAGCGCAGTTTGGCGCGTCTTTGCTTTCGCGGTTCTGGGCTGGTGACTACGCGGATGCGCGCGGCGCCAAGCGTGCAAGCGTCACCGGTCTGTTGCTCGCGGCAGCCGCCGGGCTGCTCTATCTCCTGTCGCTCTTTTTCGTCAGCAGGCCAGTGACATCAGTGACGATCCTGCTGTTGGGTCGGGCGATTCTTGGCGGGGCGGAGAGCTTTATCGTCACAGGTGCATTCACCTGGGGACTGGCGCTTGCTGGTAGCCAGAACACCGGCAAGATCATGGCCTGGATTGGGACCGCGATGTATGCAGCCTTCGCCGTTGGCGCGCCGGTGGGCACCACTCTATTTGCCGGGTACGGCTTTGCCGCGATTGCTGTCGCAACCACGCTGATCCCGCTCGTCACTTTACTGATCGTCGTGCCGCGCCGTCCGGTCGCACCGTCGCCCCATGCACGTCCTGCGTTCGGCAAGGTGGTCGGTGCTGTTTGGGTGCCGGGTCTCGGCTTAGCGCTCTGCAGCGTCGGCTTCGGAGCGATTACGACGTTCATCGTGCTGCTCTTTGCTCAACGCGGATGGGGTCAGGCTTGGCTCGCTTTTACTGTTGTAAGCATCACGTTCATAGCGGGGCGCCTGATCTTCGGTCATCTGCCAGACAGGATTGGCGGCGCCAGGGTTGCGTTGGTCTGCGTGCTGATCGAAGCAGCGGGCCAGCTACTGATCTGGCTAGCCCCTTGGCCTGCACTGGCTTTGTTGGGAGCCGCAATCACCGGGTTCGGTTATTCGCTCGTTTACCCCAGCTTTGGCGTGGAAGCGGTCCATCGCGCGCCGTCGCAGAGCCGCGGCCTTGTCATGGGAGCCTATACAGCCTTTCTCGATTTAGCGCTCGGGCTTGCCAACCCTGCATTAGGGCTGGTCGCGAGTGGGTTCGGTTTGGGACAGGTGTACCTCGTCAGCACACTGGTCGTGCTCTGCGCCGCAGCCATCGCGACGGGCCTCATCAAGGCCCGTCGCTAGCGTGCCAGTGCTAGAGTTAGTGCTGGTGAGTGCGAGTGCGAGTGTGGGTGTGAGTGGGAATGATAGTGAGCGCCGTTCACCAGCACTCACACTCATACCCGCACTCACACTCTTTTGAGCAATATCACGACAGGTCGAGCAAGATCGCGAGCGACAGCATCAGAACATGGAGCAGAGTAGCTATAACTCAAAGGCAAAGGATCAAAAATGCAAAAGCGTAAACTTGGAAAGAGTAACTTGGAAGTTTCAGCTCTCGGATTGGGCTGTATGGGAATGAGCTTTTCCTATGGTCCGCCGGCGGACAGGAAAGAGATGATCGCACTGCTTCGGGCGGCGGTAGAACGTGGCATCACCTTCTTCGATACCGCTGAAGTGTACGGCCCGTACACCAACGAACAACTGGTCGGTGAGGCGCTCTCTCCCTTGCGCGACCAGGTAGTGATTGCCACCAAGTTCGGTTTCAAGCTTCATCCTGATGGTACGCCTGGGTGGCTGGGCCTCGATAGCCGGCCAGAGCACATCAAGGAAGTCGCCGAAGGTTCGCTCAAGCGACTTAAGGTCGATGCCATTGATCTGTTATATCAACACCGTGTTGATCCGGACGTGCCGATCGAAGAGGTGGCTGGAGCGGTGAAAGATCTGATTCAGGAAGGCAAGGTCAAACACTTCGGCCTTTCTGAAGCGAGCGCACAGACGATTCGTCGCGCACACGCTGTCCAGCCGGTCACCGCAGTGCAGAGCGAATACTCGCTGTGGTGGAAACGTCCCGAAGCGGAGGTGCTGCCGGCATTAGAGGAGCTTGGCATCGGCTTCGTTCCATATAGTCCTCTGGGCAAGGGATTCCTTACTGGAAAGGTGGACGAAAACACAAAGTTCGATAGCTCCGACTTTCGTAACACGCTCCCTCGTTTTACACCGGAAGCTCGCAAAGCGAATCAGGCGTTAGTCGATCTGCTTGGCCAGATCGCAAAATTGAAGAAGGCGACACCTGCGCAAATCGCACTTGCCTGGCTGCTAGCGCAAAAACCATGGATCGTTCCAATCCCAGGGACCACCAAACTGCATCGCTTGGAGGAGAATATCGGCGCTGTTGCGCTCGAACTCACTTCCGAGGATCTCCATGAAATCGATAGCGCTGCTTCAAAAATTGGGGTGCAAGGAGCTCGGTATCCGGAAAAGTTGGAACAGCTGACTTATCGTTGATCAGTACGAGCCTGAGGATTAAGCGCTTTCCTGCGACGGCGTCATTTCATTTCACGCGGAGGACGCGAAGGAACGCTGAGGAAAGGATCTAAATCCGAGCCCCTGCGTTACTCAGCCACGGCTGCGCGAAAATCCTCAGGGCATTGCGATTCGTTTCAACCGCAACTCGGAAACGGAAAACCGAAGACTAACTCACACTCGCACTCGCCCCTCAACTTCCGCATTTCCAAATTCGGATCGAGCCGTCAATCTGAGCTCTGTGGGTGGACTCGAGCAAGTTCTTGTTTTGTTCGCCGCAGCAGTGATCCTGGCTGCCGGAGCGCGCCGCGCTGGAGCACCTTATCCGGTGTTTTTGGCACTGGGCGGTGCGCTGCTCGCGTTTGTTCCTGGTGCGCCATCATTCACCGTCCCTCCCGAGCTTGCGCTGGCGCTCTTTGTTGCACCGGTGCTACTCGACGCTGCATACGACGCATCGCTCAGGGATCTCAAGGATAATTGGGCGCCGGTGACCAGCCTGGTCGTATTCGCAGTTGGGCTCACGACCGCCGCCGTCGCTGTTGTCACCCACGCGCTGATACCCACAATGCCTTGGGCGGCCGCGGTAGCGCTCGGCGCGGTAGTCGCTCCACCCGATGCCGCGGCTGCAACTGCGGTGCTTCGCCCGCTTCGTCCGCCGCATCGCCTGCTGACCATTCTCGAAGGCGAGAGCTTGCTAAACGACGCGAGTGCACTACTGATTTTCCGCCTCGCTGTTGGGGCTGTCGCCGCTGGCGGCTTCTCCGTTGCGGCCGTTGCGCCGACCTTCTTATTCGCTGTAGCCGGCAGCATAGTAGTGGGCCCGCTCCTCGGATTGCTCTTGCTCCAGCTGAATTTTCGAATACGGCACGTACCGACTGCGATAATCGTTCAGTTCCTGAGCACATTTAGCGTTTGGATACTAGCCGATCACATTGGGCTTTCAGGCGTATTGACGATGGTGTGCTTCGCCATTACGGCTGCGCGCATCGCGCCTCAGCGGACTCCGGCTTACATACGCCTACCGACATATGCCGTGTGGGAGACGGTGGTGTTCGCGCTGAACATCCTCGCATTTGTCTTCATCGGGCTGCAAATTCGGCCAATCCTGGAGAGAATTGATGTAGCGGACCTGGGACGATACTTCGCTGTCGCTGGCGCCGTCCTACTGACAGTAATCGTAGTGCGGCTTGGCTGGCACATGTTCTTCAATGCCATGCTCAGATGGCGAAACCTCCGACTCGGCTTTCATCCGCCGCGCCCGATGCTGCGGCCAACCATTGGAAGCGGCTTAGTTATTTCTTGGGCCGGTATGCGAGGCATTGTCTCTCTCGCTGCGGCAATGGCACTGCCGGCCGCGTTCCCGTTTCGTGATCTGATCGTGTTGACCGCGTTTTCGGTCGTGCTCGGCACGCTGGCGATCCAGGGACTCACGCTCAAGCCTCTCTTACGCGCGCTGAATCTGCAGGACGAAGATCCGGTCAGCCGGGAAGTGAGATCTGCGCGTGAACGCGCCTTGCGCGTGGGACTAGAAAGCTTCACGCAGGACAGCTCACCAGCCGCTCAGGTCGTCCGGAAGGAGCTCAAGGCGCGCTTGGGATACGACAGAGGGGACGCTGACGTGCCGACAATCTATGCTGGTCGTAACGAAATCTATCGTGCCGCTCTCCAGGCTGCTCGACAAGCGGTTCTCGCGATGCGCACTAATAATGAGATCGGTGACGATGCCTTTCATCAGATTGAGCAAGATCTGGATTGGCTCGAAATCGGAGTTGGTACGGAAGCGTCAAAAGCTGGTAGATGATCGCGAGTTTTTGCGCCGGTTTCTCGAGATTAGGTTTGAGAAGACAATCGTTTTGATTGCCGGCAAGAACATCGGAAAAACAAGATCAGAGATCTAAACAGAAGATCACAGCGCGGCAAGGCCGCAACCACATTAAGGCGTCTTGGACTTTGAACAAGCAAGGGTGAGAAGTAAGAGGTGAGAAGTGAAAGACCGCCTGGAGTGGATAGTTTTGCTGTGTGAAAAGAAAAACCCCCAGCAGCCAGCACGGTCTTCCAACAGACTTTATCGAGCGCTTCGGTCAGTATGTCACGGGATTTATCAGTGGACTGGATCGGGTGCGTTTTCGGGCGACACTTCGACCGTTGTTTTGCCCTAACGGGCCGGAAGTGTACCTGAACTACTGCAAGGTACTGATCAAGCATTTCAAAGGCTTTGCCCAAAGTCTCAGCGATCGGCTCAAGCAGCTTGCTTATGAGAAGTTCCAACGAGCCGGAAGGCCGAACATTTACTTGCCCAGTGCGCAACTGAGCAAAGAAGCGCTGATTGAAGAGTTGCTGGCCAAGGAGCTCTGATCTGTCTTCGAAAAAGCGGACAGGATATTGATTAATTATTGATCAGGTTTTGTTGCTGCAAGAGGTTTTCAAATTCTAGGGGAGACAGATAGCCCAAGGAGCTGTGTAGTCGCTTAGGATTGTAGAAGGTTTCGAT
>JBKPCS010000145.1:0-9231 GCA_046727495.1 bacterium
CGCCCTTTTTCATCGCGCCTCCAATTGGTTGCCGCTCACCGCGCGAAGGGCCTGGGCCGAAGCGATCATCGATCTGTATCGCAAAGGCGGCTTTCAAGAGTCGGACAGACAAGACGACGATTCAGCGGATTGGTGGAGGAAGACGTAAGACGGACTGTCGAGCGCCGTTGCGCTAACAACGTTTCTAGCCTGGCCAGGGACTTGGCATTCCTGCCGCTGCCGCCGCAACTTTGCTCTTCTCCGCACCACGGTTCTAACGCCACTTGATCGCTATGAACTGCGCCTTCGTGACAGCCATCGTAGTGCTTATTCCGGCTGAGCTCGTATTGAACCCGCCTCGGTAGAAATTACCGGTTGTAAAGCCACCGCCAGTCGTAGTCGAGCCAGCGTACTGCTCTCCGATGACTATCATCGCATCGGCGCCAAGCGCTTTGGCTTTCTGGGCCGCGTAATTTACGCCCACCCGGTTGGTAAACCATTCCAGCTGCCCGATAACGTCGTAGGGTCTATCTGGATAACTCTTAACGTAGATAGGGAGAGCAAACTGGGTGTTAATGAAGCTACCCGGCTGAGTCGGCCAGTTTTGTTGCTGGCCGGAATACAGACTGAACTCTGGCTGCGCGCACCCTGAGAGGAACACCACCGCCACCCGCTGCGCTAAGAATGGAGCGACGAGAGCCACACCACGCCACCGAAGAGAGTAGCACACACAGCGAATAGCGGATCACGCCGCGGTAATCGGACGGCATAAGGGCATCTCTAGGCTGGGAGCTCAATCTTCTAGAATGGTTATCGGCGTTCCAGGGCAACAATTGAGGGACTGGAAGATGGCGATCGGTGGAACGGTAAACTGCGACGAGAATGCGCTTTAGCGAAGGTCAATCCCGTGAGGGCGATACTTTGAAGACACGTTTTGACGTTCGCACTCCACGACCGGCTGCCGCGACCTGTCCCACTCCGTCCCTCTTTCACTTGATTGGTCACAGGAGCCTTCCATCATTTCCACTTGATAACAATGACTTGGGCACGGTCCTGACGTCTTGGAACACTAACGGCTGTGCCCGTAGCGGAGAATCCACCAGGGAAAACGCTTCCAAATGTATTGCCGAAAGTCACTGAACCATCGGCTCGATCAGCATGACTCATTACAACAAGGGCGTCTCCCCCTTGCTCTTTACGAATAGCCTTGGCTGCGTCCTCGACAGCGTTAGCGAAACCGGCCCATGGATACCTCTTGCAGCTGTCCTAGGACAATGTAAGGCCTTGGCGGGTATCCATAGTAAACCGGGATTCCAGCTTTCATTTCTACGAAGGCCCCTGGAGCGGTAGGCCAGTTCTGCTGTAATCCTTGGTACGCCTGATACTCGTGATCCGCGCATCCGTTAAAAGCGATTGCCAGACCTAGGAATGTGCATGCCGTGAAGGCTCTTCTCATAATCTTCGACGTCCGGATGTCAGTTTGTACCGCCTGTGCGGGAAAGACGTTCAACCTCGGAACGAAGCGCCCTTAGCTCCTGCAAAAGAGTATCGTTGGACGCTTCCGATTGATTAGATTTCAGCAGTACAGCAGCGACCGTACCGGAAAACGTGCTAAATAAGCCTACCCCGGTGATCATTAGAACCACTGCTACAATTCTGCCTTCGGCGGTGACTGGATATTTGTCACCGTAACCTACGGTTGTAGCGGTCGTTGTCGCCCACCACAGCGCATCACTGGCGGTCGTGATGTTAGCGTCTTTAACTCCTCTCTCCAAGGACAGCATTACCGAAGCACAACTGACAGCGAGCGGTGTTTCAAGTGCGGTGAAGGAGAAAATCTGCTAGGAGATTTAGGCTTTGTGCGCTCGATTGTCGAAGCAGGCAAAGGCTTAAATAAATAAATGCCTTATAGTGAGTAACTTACGTAGATCTGTCCTCCAAGATACGGAGTAGATTTAAATAAGTTTCATGCCCAACAAGGAAGGTAACGTGCAAACTTCCTGGAAGCGCCTACCCTTTCATCAAGCTTGATCGCTCCCTCCTCGATGGCGGCAGCTATGACCTGCGAGATGAGAGCGCTCTTGTTTTCGGACAACTGGAAGCGTTCACGTAGAGATTGATTTGTCATTGACTCATTCATTACCCATTTGAGGGCGCAGTGTTGGTAGCAGGCTCTAACGCGGTCATCGCGGTTCATTTCCTCGAACGGTCTTGGGCCAAATATCACGACGACGGTCCGGCGATGAGCTAGATGGAAATCAGGAGCGGGGAGCTGGTACATCTCTGCCGCATTTACCACCTTATCAATACCGCTGCTCTTTTCTTCGCAGATCCCCATACGTCGCATTAAATCAGCTAGACGTTCGTTGCGAGATTGATATCCGTCGATAAATCTCTCAATCGGCACGATGGGCTCGCCAGGATTCGAAATTTCAACGCGGTCCGAATAGATTTCGGCCATCATAGATGCACCGCTCATGCGGAAATCCTGATGGATGAGGGCATTGGCCACCAACTCCCGAATGACGATTTCAGGCACGAGTTTGGATTCCTTCCTTAAAGCATCCTCAATGATTTCGTTTTGCGGAAGCTGCCCCATGATGAATCGGACCAGGCCCTGAAAGCCAGCAGCGAAACCTTTGATTCCGGGCTGGTCCAGCTTGGTATTTAATTTTGAGTTGCCGGAGTAGACCACCACACGCGGAGCCTTCCTGGAAATATCCGGGAAATCTTGCAATCGCTTGGCGAGCAAAATCGCACCGATTCTTCGTATCGTGTACGAACCATCTTCAAGTTCGACAAGACGCTCGTAGACTAGTCGATCCAGTACGCCTTGTTGCTGGATTGGATATGGAAGCTTGAGCAATTCGAAAAACGCCTGGGTATCCAACAATTCCACCACTTGTTGGGGGTCTAGGCCTTCGTGGGCGTTTTCCTCCAACCAATCGGGTCCACCCTCCGCGAATATTCGCCGCAAGTGATCTTCGCTCATCGGAACCAGGTTTTCACCGGAACGCATGAAATAGGCTCCATCCAACTGGTAAGCAGTGCCGCGCGGACGAGGAGGGATATGAAACACCACGACGCGGCCTTCAGGATGACTAACCTCTTCAACGTCAATTCGAAACCCGAGCGATTGGAAGAGTTTCTCAGCCATCCCCACGGGGTTATTGGCCGCTGTCGTTCCGACAATGTCGCGTGGCGGTTTATCAGCCACTCCGAGCAACATGTGTCCGCCGCCTTCGTTTGCGATAGCGACGCAATATTTACAGAGCCTTTGATAGTCGAGTCCCGTCTTAGCCTCTTTGAACTCCAGGCGTTGGTGTTCAGACGAAACACTTCGCCAAAGATCAATCTGTTCGGGTGTAGTTCTAATATGCTGCGCCTCTCAAATAGCGAAACCGAAACTGAATCCTAAGTAAGCTCTTGTGCTCGATCGATGCTTTTAAGTAAAGCAATACGCGCCGCTCCGAAGTCGGCCCTGTCATCGAAGTGCGCCTTACCCAGTGGCCGCGGTTTCTGCGCCAGATCCTTTAAGGCGTTCCGACTCGGTTTTCCCCCCTCAATCGTTTAACTCGCGCGTCAATCTCCCGCGCGCGCTCCTCGCTGATTTGGTAATTGTTCTGCGTCAGCGCTACCAATGGCTGATCCCCAAACTGGTTCGGGAACTTGCACTTTAGGAACCACTGGAACCGCTTCCAGTCGCCTGATCCGGAATCGCAGGCTTCAATCCTCGCCTGCATATCTTTGATCCGAGCAGCTTCCTTCCGCGCGCGAAGCTGAGGAAATTCGGGCTTCTTTTGCCATTCGTAAAGCTGGCGAACAGAAACACCATTAGCCGCGCAAGCTTGCTCATCGGTAAGACCCGCTGCGATGTCTTCGACGATACGCTCCAAAAGCTCAGGTGTCGCTTTTGTAGGCCGACCGATTTTCTTCTTCTTAGGCTTATCAGCAGACTGCTTTTGTTGTGAGTCCATTTGATTAAATCGGCGAAAACTTACCGTAATTGCCAAGTTTCTGCCAAGCCGATCGTTATCTCGTGGGAGAACTACGCTTAACAGAAGCGTCGCGCTACATTTCTGAATCCATTTGGGCCGTCGGCGATATCCCTCTCGCTGCTCTTGCTGAGAGTACATTATAAAATCGTCGAAAGCTTCCGCTAATACCAATTTGCGGCCAAGATAGACCGTCCAATCGTAGACCTACGCTCGAAGCGTGAACTACATTCTTAGGCATCGCTAATGAACAGCTAGTTCTATCCGAAAATGAGTGACTCTCTTGGCCATCAAGATTCCAATGCTACTCGCAAGCACCTGCTAGCTATACGAGATCTCTGCCAAGAGTATAGCAGTGCTCTCGGCTCTCGCCGTTCGGAGATTTCTGGTATCTGGTCTGCAAGCCTTTTTCTGCGCTCGATCGCTGCCCTGAACGCCGTGATTTTGCTCATCGAGCACGGACTCAACGATGACGCCGCGATCATCATCCGAACAATGTTCGAGATCGAGTTGCAGTTAGGCGCGATAAAAGAGCATCCGGAACTCGCCGCCCGGTTGGTACAACGAACAGAAGCATACCGCTGCGATCGGCTGAAGGCCTTCATTGAAAGTAGCCGCGAGATGCCAGGAGGGATTACCAGAGAGGCAATGGCCGAACAAATAGCCCAGATAAGGGGCGCCGGCATCCCTTCTGCTGTTCATAAGAGCGAGTTAGCAAAGAAAGCCGCGTTGCTCTACGAGTACCAAACACTTTATTCGCTTTTGTCAGATGTCGCGCACGTCTCTCCGATGGGCCTGGCTCACTACCTGCAAAAGGATGCAACGAGCGGAAAGATCAGACTGAATCCAAATGGTAGTCTGCTCTCTCCCGAGTATTTGATCGCCTTGGCAGCGGCGACTCAACTGAATATTCTTGATTTGATTGTTGGCATCCTCAAGGACACTCCTCTTCCCAAAGCTGAGGAGCTGCGTAGGCAAAATGGATCCATCCTTCACAGGATCAAGACCGAAGCGCGTATATAGCAAGACAGTAGCCCTTTTGTTTGAACGCAGTTCCAATATTGGAATGCGAAAAAACCAATTAAGAGCCTGACCCTAATTCCCCGCCACCTAGCAAGAGCGGCCTTCCGTGCCGCTCTTTGGCGGCCCGGGTCCCGCGTATCGACTGACGGGGCCGCCGCGCTATTGTCGTCATGCGGCGACTAATTTGGTGGCGAGACGCATTTGAACCACACAAGGGACAGATAATAGAACAAGTGCACTTAGCGACGTTAAGTACTTACGAAAACAGATCGCTCTTTTTCTAGAATTGGTGTGAAGGCTCCCCTCGCGCGCGCGCATGCGAAACCCGCGAAATTAGATGCACGAACGCCGCTGCTTGTGGGAGGTCCCTTAACGAGCCTCATGAGCCCTGCTTAGGCCGGTGCCACCGTGCGAGCGCTGCTTTTCGAGCACGTTCCCGTGCAGCCTGAGTCCCGCGTATCGACGGCCTCCGGTGTTGCGCTACTGCTTTCATGCGCTGGCTAATTCGATGTCGGTATGCGGGCGAACCACAAAGAGGGCAAATCATATGCTTAGCGTCGTTATGTACTCTTGCGAATTAATGGGTCACGTGTAGTCCCGGCAACCTGCCGCTCCCTACGCGCGCGTAGCGCCCGCGAAGGTGAGGAAATTAGTAGGCCAGGGCCAATTCATGTTATGGCTGGCATTGACCGAAAGCTTTCGTGAACAGCCTTACCAACTCGCTTCTCGAAGATTTTATTGTTCCAGGGAAAACCGTTTCGTTCGCACTCAGCTTTGTAAACCGTGGCGATGGCGGTCGCATCGATGTCTGGAAACTCGCGAAACTTTGCTGTCAATCGCGCTATCAGTTGGTCCGGAGATTCACCGTCCTCATGCGCTTGCCTTCCGTTTTCAGAAGCAATCCCAAAAGCTGAAAGAGTTGTGCGGCCTCTTGAGTTTGCGAAAGAGGCTGGATTGCCAGATATTGGATTGTCTTTTGGATAATCTTTATTGGATTGTCTTACTGGATTGTCTTTCGTTAGGCCGATCGGGCCACTACTGTTAGGCGAATCGGGCATAGGTGTTAGGCTTTTCGGGCCACTACCGTTAGGCCTTTCGGGCATACTGTTAGGCTTTTTGGTGTGTAACGTTTCCGCGACGTTTCCATTACCTGTCCGAGATGCTGCCTTGGACTCTCGCGCAAACACCTCATTTAAAGACAGGAAACACATTGGGCTTTTGCGCGCTGCGTAAGGCGCATACAGGTCCAAGTCTTCGAGGGCCTGAAGCGCTCTGTGAATCGTTTCGCGTTTCATCTCGCAAATTTTGGCGAATTTCCGCTCGCTAAGGAAAAACATCCCCAACTCATCCGCGAGCCGTGCCATGTGCATCAGGATGCGAAATTGCGAGGGCGAAAGCCCTAGCTCGTCTACTCGGTGGTCGACGTATAAGTCGCTCCGATCGAATTGAAGCTCGTACCAGTGCGGCTTTCCGTGTTTGCGACCGATCTTCACAAGCCCATTCTCTTCCAGCCAATAAAGCGCACGCTCAACGGTGTTTGCGTCCATTCGGCAGACTTCGGCCATTCTGCGAATACCGGTCGCGGCCCCACTCTTTCGCTTGCCGAGCGCTCGCCTTAAGTGGGCAAGCACTCTCATCGGACGGTATGGTATTGCGATATCGTCGAGCCTAGCGCACACGAAAAGAACATGTTGATTGGTCCATGGCGAAAGCTTGGCCGTGCTCATGCTACCTCCTGTGCAGTTTGCGCTAGCGGCGCGTTTGATTGTTGGTCCGGTATCTTTACCCTCGGAAAAGTTTTGACCCCCGGTTTTCGCGTCTGTCTGCCGGGTTTGCGCGCCAGTCTGGCGAATCGCTCACGTGCCTTTTCGATAGTTGTGTATGTCCAACCGCGTTCTCCCCAGTCATGGCTCGAAGGGTAATGCCAGCCGGGTGGCGTTATTGTGCCGTTCGGCCACGTCTGCTCTTTGTGGCGTTGCAGGATAAACACTTCAAAGTGGCTGAAGCCATTCCTGCTACGCTCGACGAGGCAGACCGGGCCGGATTGTCGGAGCAGCTCGTGACTGAATCCGCTGCGAGTGAAGGGAAACAAACGCCGCGAGCAAATGTGGTTTCTTGCAAAGGCCGAATCACAGCGATATTCTCTGGACAGCTTTGTCGATTCTGTCCCGGGTTTGCTTGGCCGCGACCCGGGCGTTTCGTTTCCAGGTGGCGCAGCATCACTTCGACGGGCGCCAGCCATTCTGCTGGCGTTTTCGTTATTGGGCGGTCCGCTTGGTCTGAGGAGGCTCATTGGATTGAAACCTCCCTGATCGTTAATTTCTCGAGCGCCTTCATTACGGCGGGTAGCCGGAACCTGACGTTTCGACCGATGCGCACGTGCGGAATAACACGTGCTTTAATCATGTATTGGACTGCCCGCGGGCTCTTGCCGAGGACATGAGCTATCTCGCGCGTGTCGAGAAGGCGTAAATTGGGATCGTTAAGATCGCTTTCCGAGTTTCTAATCTGAGTCAAGGCAGAATCCTCTCGTCTGCCTCCTCGCTGATTAGCTCGGGTTTTGGAGAGTTGACCCCTTGCTTAGGCTTGCCACCTGGCCCGGTTCACGACACGTAAGACAATATGACCTCGCATATAGCGCAATCAGTCAGAGGCCGCCGCGGGACGCTAATGACCCCAGGTTAAGATGTACCCCAACATATAGTGTCACCATTTTTGTCTGTCAACTACACGTTGCGCTCCCGTTCTCCGTGCGCTAGGCTTGCTGCTGCTTCGGAAATGAATACGAGTCATCAGGTGAGCAAGAAGCAGATCTTGGACCAAGCCAAAGCCAAGAGTCACGCCCCTTCGCCAACGATCCAGTCGGAACAAATGCAGCCGGCGACTGTTGAGCTACACGTGCTCGATCCTGAGCAAGGCAAGACCAGGGAAGCACAACGGACGGAAGCCAAGATTAAAGCAATCGAAAGCGCTACTACGCAAGGTTCCGATGGGGTGCACCCCGGCCTGTCCCCGAATGTTAAACCCTACCGTTCTAAATCCAAGAAGCGGCGGGCTCGCCGAAGGACTCTGGAGTGGCACCAGCAATGCGGCACCTCCCGAATCGTTTGAAACAAACACTCTAAGGTTATCCTCATCACTTGAAGCCCCAATTTGTTCTAAAAAAGATCGCCGACGAGGGAACGGCTTCCCCATTCTTCGCTAGGCTCTTTGCCCAAATCGCCGGCTTGAGCCAGGGACTGGGAGCGAACAGGGAATCTTTCCAACAAACCTATCAGTCTGTCTTTGACCAGGTGAAATCTGCCAGAGCTGCGTCGCAAGTAATTAGCAACCTACTGGCGGAACACCAACGGTCCCTTCTTTCGCGCTCTGTTGCAGCGGGCTCTCTGGTGATCGATGTCGGGCGATCTGTTGATTCTGAACTTAAGGAACAATTCGAGACGTTTTTGAACTCCGCTAATAGAGCGCTGAAAGGAATACAGAAGCTAATGGAACATTTCGGAATCCAAATTGGCTTTCTATTTCAGAAACAGCAGGCCTTTGAAGTCGGGATTGCTGCGCTGAGGAAAGATCATCCTGAATTGTCTGCATACCTGGAGAGCAGCCGAAAGGCGTGGACCGAAGAACTGCAGGACCTTCGTAACAAGATGGAGCATCAAGGCTGGACACTTCCGGACGTTGGTCACGGTGTTGATAACAATGGAAAAATTCAGATGAGCGGACCATTGGTTTGCGGCCGCTCGGTTTCCCATTTCTGCGGATTCATGACTGATCGGCTATGTTGCTTTGTTGAGGAACTTTGTGTCTATGGCTTCCAAAACATCCTTCCGATTTGGCTTGGGTTTGAGGAGAGACCAATCGCCGAACGCTCGCCAACGTCCTTCGAACGATTTAAACTTGTCACTACTCAGGTACAGCGTAGATGGGTGCCTATCTATCACGAGCGTCGCTTTGAGGAGGTCTAGCTAGCGGCAGAGCCCTCGCCTTTGGACAACGCGGCTGGCACGCGGGTTGCAGGTAGTATCACCGTTATTACCGCTTGGCAAAAACTTGGCAAAAAAAGTTCGTTTTCATGCGTTATTTTGCGCACTCCTGCGTAATGCGCAAAATCCTCGAAGAAGAGCGAATCACCCGTGAATGGGCTTATTTGCTTGCTTCCGAGGGAGGATCGCCGGTGAGGGCGGGATTCGAACCCGCGGTACCCTTTAGGGGTACAACGCTTTAGCAAAGCGCC
>JBKPCS010000146.1:0-14284 GCA_046727495.1 bacterium
ACATTAGATCGGGCTGCGCAGATCTAACGAGAAATTTGTTGCTGTAGGGCGGCAGGCTCTGCCGCCGTCATCTATAACGTTGCATCCACACGGCTGAACGCGCTTTGTAATCAGCTTATCGGCGTCTGGGGTGTGGCGGCAGAGCCTGCCGCCCTACAATAACGCCGTCAGCTTGGGCACGATCTCCAGCGCGTCGCCGATTAAACCGTAATCTGCGATTTGGAAAATCGGGGCGTCGGGATCCTTATTGATAGCGACGATTACTTTCGAATCGCGCATTCCGGCCAGATGTTGGATCGCGCCCGAGATTCCAACTGCGATATACAGGTCGGGAGCCACCATTTTGCCGGTCTGCCCAACCTGATAATCGTTGGGCACAAATCCGGCATCCACAGCAGCGCGCGAAGCTCCAACGGCCCCGTTCAACTTCGCCGCTAAAGCGTCGAGCAATCTAAAGTTCTCGCCCTTCTGGAGACCGCGTCCGCCCGAAACAACCACCCGAGCTGTCGTCAGTTCGACTTTTCCGCTTCCACCTGATAGCTGACGGCCAACCAATTTTGTGCGGCCGGTATCCTTTGCGATTTCAGCGACCGCTTCGACCGGACAGGCGGATCCCTTAACCGGGGCAGCATCGAAAGCCGTAGCGAGAACGGTTAATACTCTGATCTGTTCTGTGGTGCCAGCTTGGACGGTGGCCAGAGCGTTCCCAGCATAGATGGGACGAACAAAAGTGTTTCCATCGATCACTTCCGCAATCCCCGAGATCTGTTGCACATCCAACTGGGCAGCTACGCGAGGCAACACGTCTTTGCCGAAGGTCGTCGCTGGCGCCAAAAGGTGTGAATAGTTACCCGTCCGGACTTCAAGCACGGCCTGTCCGCCAACTCCTTCGGCCGTCTGTGCCCCAAGATGCGGCGCATCGGCGATAAGCACGCGACTCACCCCTTCAAGGTGCGAAGCGGCTTCAGCGACCGGTTGCGGTTTATCGCCGGCCACAAGTACATGGATCTCCGAGTCTCCCGTTTTTTCCCCGATTTTTCTTGCGGCGGCGACGGTGTTCCGTGTCGCGGGTTTTAAAGCTGCGTTGTCATGTTCAGCGAGAACGAGAATTGGCATGTTTTAGAATTGTTTGTAGGGCGGCAGGCCCTGCCGCCGAGACCCAGGGCGTGGTGGCTAAATCACTTTGGCTTCGTCTCGCAGACGGGTCACCAGTTCTTCGACGGTTTGGACCTTGATACCGGCTTTCCTCGGACGTGGCGGCTCGACTTTGAGCGTAGTCAATCTTGAAGCGATATCAGTTTGCAGGTTGGCAATAGGAATCACATCCAAAGGCTTTTTCTTGGCCTTCATGATGTTTGGAAGTGTCGTGTAGCGCGGTTCGTTTAAACGGAGGTCAGTCGTGATGATCGCCGGTAACGCGATTTCCAGCGTTTCCAATCCGCCATCAATCTCGCGCGTGACAGTCGCGCTGCTGCCGCTAATCTCGATTTTTGATGCGAACGTCGCTTGGGGCCAGTCGAGAAGGGCTGCCAGCAGTTGACCGGTTTGATTGCAGTCGTCGTCGATCGCTTGTTTACCAAGAATCACAATGTTTGGTTGTTCTTTGAGAGCCAAAGCTTTGAGCACTTTGGCAACCGCTAACGGCTGGAGGTCCGCATCCGTTTGGACCAGGATCGCCCGGTCGGCACCCATGGCGAGCGCTGTGCGCAATGTCTCCTGGCAAGCCGCAGAACCGATCGAAATCGCAACCGCCTCGGTGCAAACCCCTTTCTCTTTCAGCCGGATCGCTTCTTCTACAGCGATCTCATCAAACGGATTCATCGACATCTTAACGTTATCGAGCTCGACGCCGGAACCATCGGTTTTCACCCGGACTTTTACCGTGAAATCGACAACACGTTTGATAGGGACAAGGATCTTCATGGGGCAACGCCGCAATACTGTTTCGGGCTGACGCGGTAGTCAAACGGTGAAAAGAGGAACGAACAGAAAGACCAGGGAGCCGAACTGGTGCCTTCGTTTATGTCACGCAGAGGTCGCGGAGGAGCGCGGAGGAAACAAAAATCTAAATCCGAGACTCTGCGTTCCTTGGCGACCTCTGCGTGAGAAATCCGCTGGCTTCACTCTCAATGTCCGATTCCGTGGCACCTGGTAAAAAACAGCGCTCCCAGGAAAAGCAGAATCGGAAAGAGGGCGGACAACACAATCAGGCGGGCGCCTTGCCAGCGCGTTTTCCACACTTTAGGAGCTTCGAGATGGCGAGCGCGTCCCGTGACTTTCACCGACTCCGGATCATCGAGTTCAGCCTTCATTACAGCGGCCGATTGGTACCGCTTATGAGGTTCCCGCTCCATTGCGTGAAGAATAATCTCCTCGAGCTGTGCGGAGATCTGGGGGTTCACTTTGCGCGGAGCAATGGGGTCTCCCGTAATCCGCGAATTCATCACCACGAACGGATTTGGCCCCTCAAATGGGACTGAACCGGCCGTCATTTCGTAGAGCACTGCGCCAAGGCTGTAGATATCGGTCCGTTCGTCTCCCCTTTTTCCTTTCACCTGTTCCGGGGCCATGTAATCGGGAGTACCCATCGCCGGGGTGAAACCGGCAAACGTAAGACGACGCAATTCCATCGACTTGGCGATGCCGAAATCGATGATTCGAAGCGATCCGTCGTTACAGAGCATGATGTTCTGTGGCTTGAGGTCCCGGTGAACGACCTTGTGCTCGTGCATGTGGGCGAGGGCCCCACAGACGTAGCTGGCGATTTGTACGGCATCGGGGATTGGTAGAGGCCGTACTTCGTTCAGAACATTGCTCAAAGGCTTGCCTTCAAGATACTCAGTGACAATGTAGGGTCGGCTTTTGTTGGGAACCTTAATGAATTTGAGAATGTTGGGATGGTCGAGCATCTCACCGATCTCCGCCTCACGCTGGAATCGAGCAAACGAGCCAGCATCAGACTCCATCTGCATGTGGGGAATCTTCACGGCTACAGTCTGCTTGGTTTCCAGATCGTTCGCCTTGTAAATAGTGGCCATGCCGCTGCGGCTGATCACGCTGTCGATCTCAAAGCGGGAGTCGAGGATTTCGCCGGGCTTAACTTCGTTCATCGTGCTGTTTGGTATAGTCCCGCCAGTCTGCTTCAAGATTGAAATTGGCTGGTCATACGTCGGCTCGACCAGCCGGTCAACCTGAACCACTTGCACGCTGACATTATCATCAGTTCCTCTGCGTTCCGCCAAGGCAACAAGATAGGGACAAATCTCATCCATGTTGAGCCGGTCTGCCCCTTCCGAAATTTCTCCATCGTTGAGAGAGCAATAAAGTCCGTCCGTGCACTGGACGACGCGATCGCGTGACATGAGTTTTACTCGCTTGAAATCAAAATGGACGATCGGGTCTAAACCGAGGCTTCGGGTCAACATGGAACGTAGCCTGCTCGCTTTGGCCTCTTGCTCGCTGATCAAGCGAAGTTTCACCTGCATCGCGGTATAGGAGTGATCCTCCGTAAGTCGGCGCATGCGCTCCTGGCGAACAATATAGACTCGCGTATCTCCGACGTGACCAATCGATAACTCCTTGTCGCGAAAAATGCAGACAGTAAGTGTCGTTGCCATTCGGCCGTTTTGCCGATCGGCCATCCCGGCTTCGTAGACCTGCAAGTTGGTGGCCTCAAATATTTGCCGCAAAATCTGTTTCGGCGCGTTCGCCGGGTTGATTCGTTTGAATGCGGCGATGGCCAGTTCGCCGGCCATCCTGCTTGCGATTTCTCCTTTGTGCAGACCGCCGACGCCATCGGCCATGACCGCGATGGCGCCACGCAGTAGTCGTTCCGCCTCATCTTCTGGCTGCCAGAATCCGACGAAATCCTCGTTAATTTTCCGTACCGGTCCCGCCGAAGATCTGGATTCGGAGCTTAAACGCATTCAGACCGGTTCGTTCTCGTCGGGTGTTCTATGCCTGGGCAACCGCAACCACAGAGCATACCTATGCCTGGGCAACCACAACCACAGGGCATACGCCCTTCAATGTCGACCTAGAAGGTCGACCCACGGTCAATCCGGAGGATTGCAGCCGGCCAAGCTTCTAGCTTGACCGTGGATCGAGCTTCCAGGTCGACGTTGATGGTGTTGGGCGCCAACCTCTCTGTGCCTGCTACTGCCATGGAATTGCCCAGACGTAATAAAGCTACGACGGCGGTCCGGCCGTAACCGGACCACCCTCCGAAAACGTCGCGAGCATCAATCACTTTGCGACACCAGGCTGTGCGGATTGGGGAGTCTGGACCAGGATCGATTTCTCTTTCTTCTTGCTCGAACTGTAAAAGTAGAAAGCACCGTAGAGGCCCCAGACACCGGCAATCGCCAGAGCGATATATGGTTCCTTCCAACTCATTCCTGCGACAGAGAAAGGCCCCACGAGATAGAACAGCATGCAGAGCAGGTTTGCCAGAAGGCCAAAGACCGGCACAACCATGTGTTTAAACCCGTTAAATGTGTGGTGCTCGCGAAAAGCAACGATCGCAATGATGTTGCTCATCATATAAAGCAGAAACGTGCCGAAGTTGCTGGTCAACGTGACGATCAACAGGCTTTGCGGAATAACCGCCGCTGCGTCATGAGGGAAAATGCCGAAGCTGTACCAGAAATTCTTAGGTAACGTCTTGATTGTATCGTCGGCTACCGCTGCGCCGCCACAGAAATAGAGGACAACAGCGAAAACGCCGATGATTGCCGAAATGATACAAAGCGTCCAAATCGAACGATGCGGCGTGAGGTTCTTCGTGTGAAGTACGCCCAGATTTCCGGCCAGTTCGTTGTCACGGCCCATCGCGTAGGTCACACGCGCGCCGGTGTTAATACAGGAAAGCGCAGTTCCGACCAACGCCAGAAACACGGTGATTGCTTCGATGAACATGAACCACCAGCCCGCCTGTGCGCTGCCAAATACCCAGGTACCGACAATCTGCATCATGTCGCCAATTGGCGCGGGCGATGCTGCGGCCTGAGTCATCTTGTAGCCGTTGTTCAAAAAGTAATTGGCAGCAAAGTACTCGAACAGATAACAGATCACGCCCTGAATCAGCAGCGACAGGAGAACAGCACGCGGTATGTCCCGTTTCGCGTTTTTAGCCTCTTCGCCCATGGAGGTGACCGACTCGAATCCGACAAGAATCAGGATGGCGACGCATGCCTGGATAATAGCGTAGCTGAAGCCGTGTGGAGCAATGACTGAGATTGCCGACTTATGGAACTGAAAAGTGTCTGTCGGATTTTTTGGATCGCTGCCTTTATCGACCGCTTGATCGGCCGCGTACGTTAAAGTGAAATCTTTATCCGTTCCATCGGCGTTTTTTTCGAAGACGTAGTTGCCGTCTTTGTCTTTCTTTGGAGCTGTCGACTCGACGCCCTTGTCATCCTTGGTCGTTTCCATCGCAATAACTTTGGAAACGGGGGCCCCATCCGGGTTAAGGGTGATTCCTTTTGAGCCTTCAACGTGGTTCACGCGATAAGCGATCGCTATGACCGAGAAAACAACCAGCGCAGTAATCTGGATAACATTGATCGCTATGTTAACCGACGTTGCACCGGTTACTCCACGGTAAGCGATAAAGCCGATCGCGAAGGGAAAGAGCAGTGAAAAAAGGATCATGAAAAGCGGGCTGGGCACCGCTGAGTTAAAGACGGTCGGGAAAACCTGGCCCAGCAAATAGCCGACGAGCAGCGCCGTGACGCCCACCATCACACCAGGGTAAACCCAATAATAAAGGTGACTGGCCCATCCGACCGCGAATTTGGCGATTCGAGCAAATTTGTACGCCTTGGTCTTCGACAAAAATGCTTGTTCGGCAAAGAAATAAGAAGAGCCGGCTCCCGGATACAGCTTTGACAATTCAGCGTAGGATATCGCTGTGGCCACGCAGAGTAGCAAAGCCACAACGATCCCGAACCACATGGCCGAACCGGCCGTGGGTGCGCCATACAGACTTTGTTGAGCAAAGGTTAACCAGAGGAATGCACCAGGCGCGATCAGCGCCATGGCATTCATAGTCAACCCGGTTAAGCCTAACGTCGGCTTTGTGGTGGGTTGAACAGTTTCGGACATGCAGATGGTGTTTTGGTTAGGATTAGAAAGGGCGCGAATGGTTGCCGCCCTTGTAGCACTCGCTATGCCACGACCGGGTGATTGCTGAATTGCGAGACGGAACGCCTTCAACAATCGCAGTTTGCGACTTGTTGGATGTGATCGGGCGCCGACTCCAACTGCTCGATTCCTAGTTCAAATGGCTAAAATTAGACATTTGGTTACGGTTCCAGCGTCTTTTTGCTCAGTTTTCCGACCTCAGGCGCTGGTTTTTCACTACCGCAATTAACTCGCACGAAGGTTCGCGCTCCATTCTTGGAAAAAATAACCACAATTTGCGGCGGATTCGAGGCTATGTGGGGCATCAGGCGCGAAAGTTGCTAACCACACGCGCAACGAAACCTCGGATCGCCAATTCCGACACGCCTTAACTGCGGGCGGCAAGGGAATCCTGCCAACTCATGAAATACTTAACCAAACTCGCGTCGATTAAATGTTTTGTTACTCACAATGCGGCTGTTGGCCTCGCGGCCTACATACTTTTTTCGGGCCCCGGCTATGCGCAACAGGCCGCACCGTCGCCGAGCCCGGCGACAGTGACCGTTTCCGATGGTAAAGAGGCAAAGGAGGCCAAGAAAGTGGCCGTACCAGCCAAACCGCCGGAACCGCGGTTCAAGCTATACGGCTGGATAGAAGGCGGTATCACCGGGAATCCAAACGCCCCGGCCGACAATCACAATTTTGGTCACCTCTTCACTGACCGCGCCAATGAACCGCTTCTGAACCAACTGGTGATTACTGCAGAACGAACGCTCGATACCAACGCCACCGGATTCGATTGGGGATTTAAGCTCCAATTCATGTATGGCAGCGACTCTCGATACATCCATTCACTTGGGTTACTTGATTTAGCCACGAACGACCGTGTTCAACCAGATATTGTTGAAGCTTACGCTAATCTGCATCTGCCGATCCTGACGGCTGGAGGCTTAGACTTAAAGGTGGGAAAGTTCGTAACGCTGGAAGGAGCTGAAACGATCGATCCTCGGACCAATGTTTTCTATTCACACACCTATATTTTTAACTTTGGTATTCCATTTAACAACACTGGAGCTCAGGCCGTTTGGCACGCCACTAAGTGGCTTGATATCTATGCGGGGATTAACCGCGGTGTAAATATGAGCCTCAATGACAACAATCAGTCTGTAGCCTTCGAAGGTGGCTTTGGGCTTAACTTGTTGGATGGGAACCTGACAGTGCTCGCTATCACGCATGCCGGCCCCGAAACACCCCATAACAACCATGATTGGCGATATTTAAACGACATCACCACGACCTGGAAGATTAACAAGCAATTCACGTCCATAACAGACGCGAACCTAATTTATGATCAGGGAGCAAACGCCTATGGGTACGGAGTGGCGCAATATTTCACCTATTCGGTGAACGACTGGCTCCAGCTGGGCATTCGGGGTGAAATCTGGAGGGATGAAAAAGGATTCTATGTCGCTCAGTTCAGGGCGAATAACGACTTTATCCACATCGAACGGGGCGACAATATCCCATTTGATCCGAGTAACCTGGGTGGCGGAGAAACGACTTACCTGGCAATCACCGGAGGAATTACGATAAAGCCTCCCATGCCTAAGCCGGTTGCTGGCCTGCTACTGAGGCCAGAAGTCCGGTACGACCGGGCACTGACCGACAGATTTAAGCCGTTTGAGCAGAATACCAGCCGCGATCAATGGACCATCGGGTTTGATGCGGTGCTGCAGTTCTAGGCTGACCGAGCAGTGTATGAGTGGCGCACGCATGAGTCTCTGCCAGGGCACATGCGCGTTAACTTAAGAATCGTTATAGGGTTGCAGGCACGCGCTGGACGGTCGAGCTAGGAAGCTCAACCGACGGTGAAGCGGGACGCTTCGACCGGGTCCTCTGGATCCATCCGCCGTTGGCGAGGCTGGCCGATATGACCGACTCCGTTTGTTCCATCAATGCGGGAACCGACAATCGTTAGACTACCTTTGGTCGGAGCTTCCAGTCCGGCCAACAGACGAAGAAGGGTAGACTTTCCGGATCCGCTGCGGCCGACTACAGCGACCAGGTCAGCGGATCGGATGTCTAGGTCGATCCCCTGGAGTACATACTTTTTGCCGAACCACTTCTCGACATTCTCAAGTCGAACCACTGCCCGGGTTCTCCCGGTTCCCTCAAGCAATCTTTGATTTTCTTCGAGTGAGACCATTTGAGCTTCCCCTTCATCGATAGACCGGATTCCACCGCAGCAACCACCTCTCCAGAAGCCGGGTCAGACTATCTGCCAGCTTACCTAGGGCCGCGTAGAGCAGAATTCCCAAAAGAACGACATCAGTTTGCAGAAAGTCGCGAGCATTCATCGTCATGAACCCGATGCCATTGTCGGAAGCGATGGTTTCAGCAACGATTAACGTCAGCCACATGATTCCCAATGCGTACCGGAGGCCCACCAGGATCGATGGGGGCGCACCTGGCAGAATGATTTTGGTAAAGAGCTCAAATTTGTTTAGACGATAAACCCTTCCCATCTGGATCAGGCGTTCATCAACCGATCGGATGCCGTGCAAGGTGTTGATGTAAATCGGAAAAAAGACGCCAATAACGATTAGAAAAAGTTTGGCCGATTCGCCGATACCGAACCAGAGAATCACCAGCGGGATCATTGCCAGATGCGGAATGTTTCGAACCATCTGGAGGGACGAGTCGAAGAGCGAATTTGCCCACCGCGAAACTCCGTTGGATAGGCCAAAACCGAATCCTAACAACCCCGGTCACGGGCGACTCCATGATCGCTGTATCCGATTCATCGAACCGATGCTCAAGCGGCAGTCGCGGAAACAAGAGCTCGGCGGTATGATATGCCTCTTCCAGGTGCGGGTACCCTGAAAGGATGAACGTTTCGATGCCTAACGCTCGATACTCTTGAATTCTTTCGGTTACAGATTCTGCGCTGCCCACCAAGGCGGTGCCGGCTCCACCCCGGATCAATCCAACCCCGGCCGAGAGATTGGGGCTGATTTCGAGCGCTTCGCGGGTGCGCCAGTCGCCGGCTTGTTTTTGCAGCTTCAGCATCCGCTTTTGCCCTTGGGAATCCTGGCGCGCAAGGGTTCGCTGGGCGAGCACGACGGTCTTGTCGCTTAAATGGCTGATCAATTGGTCGGCTGCTCTCCAAGCTTCCTCTTCTGTCTGGCGTACAATGATATGGAGCCGGATCCCGAACCGGAGCATGCGATTGCGTCTGGCTGCGGCCGCTCGCACGGCCGCGATCTTCTCCGCCACCTGGTCAGGTGGTTCTCCCCAGGTAAGATAGTGATCGACATGTTGGGCCGCTACCTCGATCCCAGCCGCTGATGAACCTCCAAAGTAGAGAGCAGGATATGGATGTTGCACCGGCCTGAAGATAGCTTTCGCACCGGTTACTTTGAGGTGTTTACCCTCGAAATTGACTTCATCCTGGCCCGAAAGAATCGCACGCCAGATATGAAGAAATTCATCGGTGATCTCGTATCGGGTATCATGTTCTTGAAAAACGCCGTCTCCAGCCAACTCGACCGGATCGCCGCCGGTAACGACATTAATCAAGAGACGACCGTTGCTCAGACGATCGAATGTGGCCGTCATGCGGGCCGCGAGCGTTGGCGAGATTAGTCCGGGACGCACAACAACCAGAAATCGCATGCGCAGAGTGTCAGCGATCAAAGAGGAAGCCGTTACCCAAGCATCTTCACAGGAGCGGCCGGTTGGCAGAAGTGCTCCGTAAAAACCAAGCCGGTCAACCGCAGTCGCTATCTGCCGCAGATAACCGAAATCGAGCGGCCGTCCGCCGAAACCTGTTCCGAGGTAACGCCCATCGCCGTGGGTAGGAATAAACCAGAGCAATCTCATAGGGTTTCTAGGGTCCAGGGCGAAACACCGCGTCAGCGATGTTCAGGGGTTTTTTGATCAGGCCAAGATGGAAAAATGTGTCTGCGACGGCTTGCTGGTCGGAAATCGCTACGTTATCCAGCGGCTCCGCATAATACCGCTGCTTCCGCCGTTCAGATTTCTCCATCACCGCTACGCTGGTACCGAGTTTTGTCGCGAGGAACGAAGCGGTCCCATCAGGATATTTGATCGCTTTTTTCACCAATCTCTCGCAACACCGCCAGCAGCGGGGCCACAACTTCCGGATGGGCTTCCAGGAAGTCTTTGCGTGCGAAATAATATTCCCTATGAGGACTTAACCCTTGGCCGCTGCGCAGAACCCGTGCGTTGGCGTCAATCTCTGCCGCCGCCAAAAAAGGATCCCAAATCGCCCAAGCATCGACCGATCCCGACTGAAAAGCTGCGCGAGCTTCGGCAGGCTGCAGATACACCGGTCGGATGTCTTCAAAGGTCAGTCCGGCCTCAGCCAGAGCCTTTGCTACAAGATAATGAGAGCTTGATCCCTTGGCGAAAGCGAGCCGTTTACCTTTCAGCTCCTGCAGAGTTTTGATGGGAGAATCTTTTGCTACTACGATCCCAGCACTTGCTTCGGCCGGTGACGTTCCGATGTACTTGAATGGTATGCCCGCGACCTGCGCGAAAATGAGCGGCGCATCTCCCGAGTGCCCGACATCAATGCTGCCGGCGTTCAGCGCTTCCAGCAGAGGAGGGCCTGACGGAAATTCGTTCCATTCCACTTTGAACCCGAGAGCTGCGAACTTTTTCTCCAGTGCGCCATCGTTCTTTAACAGCAAAAACGCACCCGACTTTTGGTATCCGATTCGGATTACATTTCCGGGTGTCTTTGCCGAGGACGGAAAAAGGCGCAACGGCGAGCAGGCCGACGCCGACCGCGAAAGAACAGGTGAAAGTCCGTCGCAGAATTCGAGGCAACACATCGGCAAATAAGTCTACTAAAACAGTATAGTAAATTGGGAAATAGAATTATGAACAAAACGCCACAAAGCACCAATAGATATATCCTACCGGTTGCTGGTGAATAACACGGGAGGTTGGACCAGCTCTGAAAGAAAGTTGTCTTCCAGCTAAAACATTTAATCGTATGCGGAAGCGAGCGGCAATGGACCTCCTTGGCTTCATATCGTTGTTCGTTACCGGATTTACCGCCTGTGCGGAATTTGGTTCCTATGCCTTTGTGCATCCGATAATTCGGAAGTTGCCAGAGGAACAACATGTCCGAGTCGAACAAGGATTGCTAAAGACTTTTGGGCGGATCATGCCGGTGCTTATGACACTCTGCCCGATATTGACTGGGAGTTACGCCATCCGGTTGAATGACCAAGGATGGGCGCGCCTGGTGTGTTGGGGCGCAGCTGCGGCATTCGTTGTTGCGTTAATCTCTACAGTCATCTTTAACGTTCCAATTAATTTGGCAACCGGGCGCTGGAATCCGGGAAATCCACCTGCGGATTGGAAACGGACCCGAAACCGGTGGGAGTTGTTTCAGGGTGTCCGTTCGTGGTTTTTACTGATTGGTTTTGGGTTATTGTGTTTGGCCGTGACCCTTAGGATTTAAAAAGGTGCGCGGGCGAATTCTAGTTAATTTCTTGTCTGGCAATTTGCAGAGGCGGACTATGCTTTTTATTCTGGTGCCGCTGATTTTTGTCTTTTATTTCGGCACTTTGGCTCTCGCTGCTTTTGCGTTCCCGGAGAGTTATGATTGGCGGTCAAGCGTGATCTCGAATCTCCTTTCGCCCCGCCGTAATCCGCAGTTTCATTGGCTCGCATCAATCGGTTTATCGTCTGCCGCATTACTGGCGATGCCATTTGGCGGATATATCGGTTCGCGGCTGCGGCCTGCTTCGCCGCTCGGAGCTAAAGCCGGTATGGCCTGTTTCGTTGGCGGAACTGCTGCTCTTGTGCTTGCAGCGATCATTGTTCCCTGGCATTCCCATCCAATCGTAGGACCGCTGGGCGTTCATGAAATATTAGCGCGCCTCTCTGCATTTGGCCTCGGTCTTGGGGTTCTCTGTTTTTGCTGGTGTGCGCTTCGCCCGGCTTATCGGTTCCGGTTTAGTCAGCCTTTTTTCCATCGCACACTGGTTTTGTCCTGGACGCTTTTGCTGACCTTGATCGGCGTAACAGCGACATCCTGCCTTTGTTTGGAGGTATTTCGAAGAACGGGCATACTGGAAGCGTTGCCGTTTTATCGAACGCTGGGGCATTCGCCGTTATGGCGTTTGGCCTTTTGGGAATGGATCGGGTCAGCTGCAGCTTTTCTATTCTTAGCCAGCGCGGCATTTTTGCTTCCCGAACGAGAGCACGGTTAAATGAGGGAAGCCGATTTCAAACAAGTCGATATGCTTTTGGCGCCGTGGCCCAATTGCCGTGATAGCGGCTATGAAATCGCCTTAAGCATTTTGCTTTTCAGATCCGGATAGATTTCCAGGTTCAAACAATAGTCGGTAAATCCCATCGCCCTCCAAAACGCGATCCCCGCCTGATTCCAGCATAGGACGTCAACGGAAATCCGTTTGTCTTTCGGCCAGACCTCTGAAAACAAGATTCTGACACATTCGCGGCCAACGCCCGAACCACGCCGGTCGCGTTGAACGAAGAATTGCCGCAAATAGACATAGTCTTTCTCTTCCCAGTACAACGCGTAGGCGACAACTGAAGTACCATCGGTAAAAATTGACGCTTGATAGTCCGTGTCTAGCCAAGCTCGCATCCGGTCAACCAACTGCGGGACCGTCATACTGTTTCGATGCCCTTCATCCTGGATCAGTTGATGGTTCAGTTCTCCGAGGAGCTGTGCGTCATTCCGTGTTGCCAAACGGTGCTTCATCTTACTCACACAGTTGATCGGCTTTGGACGTGCCTCAAACGCCACTTCAGGAGAAGTCTCTGGACCTGAAAAGCAAAACGCCTAAGGCAATTTCATAGCTGCTATCACGGCAATTGGGCCACGGCGCCATAGAATATCGATTTGTTTGAAACCGGCTTCCTTCAGCATCTCGAGTTCTTCAGTGAGCGAGAAATAGCGATCTTCCATCTGCCAGGCGTGCAGATGGTCGACCGCGTGGTTGCGATTGATTCCATTGACGACCATGTGATCTATCCAGGCATCATAAGCAAAGCCACTGAACGATCCGTCCTGATCGACAGCCGCATCTGCATTGATGAACACGCCATTGTGAGCGAGCGCAGAAAAGATCTGTTTATAAAGCTCGGTCTTGGTCGAACGAACCAGGATGTGATGAAGGGCGAGCGAGGCAATCACGGCGCCGCAACCCGAACTGAGCCCGCGATCGAAAGTCTCGGTGATGTACCTCACCTGTTTAGAAAGGGGGCCGAGTCGATTCCTGGCCACTTCAACCATGTCGGCATCGCAATCGATCGCGACGATAGAAGCATCTGGTAACGCTCTGGCGACCTGCAGAGTTAAACTACCGGTCCCGGAACCCAGCTCCGTAATGAGCATTTCTTTTTCGCCGCGTGTAGCCAAATACCTGAGATAGTGGCAGACGGTGTCCAGCATTTCTTCGTATCCAGGAATGAAGCGCCGAATCTGGACGTCATATTCATTTGGCGAAACGCGCAGATGAGATTGAACGGAGTGCGACATGTAAAACGGAATGCGTGAGGGCCCTTTAAACCGACGCCAGAGCCGCATCGAGTACCTCAATCATGAAATCAGCGTCGCCTCGAGTGATGCATAGAGGGGGCTTGATTCGCAAAGTATTCGCGTAGAGACCGCCTTTGCCAACCAGCAATCCGAGGTCCCGCGCCAGTTCATGCACCCGCGCGCATTGATCTTTTGCCGGTTCTTTGGTTGTCCGATCCTTGACCAGTTCAACGCCGAGCATCAGGCCCTTGCCGCGGACATCACCGATCAGGTCGTGCCTCTGAGCGAGTTCACGCAATCCGCGGATGAGGTGATTCCCGACGCTGAGAGCGTTTTGTTGCAGTTTTTCCCGATCGATTACTTGAAGTACGGCGCGTCCTTGAGCGCACACAACCGGATTTCCACCGAACGTGTTGAAATGGATTCGTTCCGCCAGACTCTTCGCAATCTGCGCTGTGGTTACCACAGCAGCGAGCGGCGCGCCGTTTCCGATCCCCTTTGCCATGGTGACGATGTCCGGGATCACACCTTGGGCTTCAAATCCCCAGTAGGCTTCACCTGTCCGGCCAAACCCGGTCTGAACTTCGTCCGCGATACAGACACCCCCGGCTT
>JBKPCS010000147.1:0-24499 GCA_046727495.1 bacterium
CGATTTCCATCTGAAGCATCGAGATGTAACGTTTCTGGCCATTTCACGCGCTCCTCTGAGGAAGTTACAAGCCTTCCAAGCGCGGATGAAATGGACCTTTAAATGGGTCTCGTCTTTCGACAGCGATTTTAACTACGACTATCGTGTGTCGTTTACCAAGGAACAACTGGCAAAGGGCAATTGCTACAACTTCGATACAAGCAGCCACCCGAGCGAGGAAGCTCCGGGAGTCAGCGTCTTTTACAGGGACAAAGATGCTAGCATCTACCACACCTATTCTACCTACGCTCGCGGCATCGACATTTTGAATGCCGCATATAATTATCTCGATTTAGTTCCCAAGGGCCGGGACGAAGACGATTTGGATTTCTCCATGCGCTGGGTTCGTTACCACGATCGCTACGACGACTGAGGGTCGTCGCGGGCAAAGCTCTTATGCAGGCAAACTCGCGGCAAGCTAAGGGTGAGACCTTCAGTCTCACATCCGGCGAGTTTTTGTTTTATGGCCTGTTGGGACTGATCGCTGTCTTTCATGGGGCCAATTTCTGTAGGGTGGTCGGACTTCGGTAATTTCGACCACCAAACTTTCTACTGCGAATCATTGCAAGTTGCCTCTGAAAGCCGCATACTGGTTGTTGCTATGGAAGTGAGCGGCACAGTTAGCGCGATCCTGGCGCAAAAGGGTAGCTCTGTCTGGTCGATCGGTCCAAACGCGACGGTCTTCGATGCTATCCAATTGATGGCGGACAAGAATGTGGGCGCGCTGCCGGTGGTCGATGCCGGACGATTAGTGGGTATTCTGTCGGAACGTGATTATACACGGAAAGTGATACTCAAGGGTAGATCTTCAAGAGAAACTCCCGTGAGCGATATCATGACGCCTGATCCGAAGACTGCGTCGCCCAATGACGCGGTCAGCGCTTGCATGCGGATCATGACCGAGACCCGGGTACGGCATCTGCCAGTGGTAGAAAATGAGAAGATGATCGGGCTGCTATCAATTGGCGATCTGGTGAAGTGGGTGATCTCGGCTCAGTCTGCGACGATTGATCACTTGGAGAGGTATATCATCGGCGAATATTCCTGAGGCAACTCCCCCTTTTAAGCATCGAGATAACGAACCGGCTGGCGGTAGCGAGCGACGAGGCTTCCGACAGGGAGGCAGATAGTTCGCGACCTTCCGATTCAGCAGCCAGGTCTATTTCGGCGCATTGTTCCGGCTTGCCACCACCGATTCGTATGCTGCCTCCAGCTTGGCCGCAACCGAAACGCGGGATTTGGAAGCAGGACGTCGGCCTAGATGCAGTTCGCGCAACTCGGCCATAAATTGGTCCCACAACTTCGGGCCTCCTTCGGCCAATAGCTTGGCCCGAATGCCAAGTTCCTTGTTGACCGGCAGGTGTTTGCATCCCCAGCCACCGATCTGAGCCAGAATCGGTAAGAGTTCGATCCCTTTTTCGGTTAGACTGTAAATCGCCTTTTGTTTGTGGGTCGGATCATCGGTTTTGGTGATAATACCTTGTTCAACGAGCCTTTTGAGACGGTCGGCCAGAATATTTGAGGCGATACCTTCTTCCGAATTAGTCAATAGCTCCCGGAAATGTCGTCGATTGCCAAAGATGATATCTCGGATGACCAGGAGGCTCCATCTATCGCCTAGGATTTCGAGGGTAAGATTGATTGCGCAACCCGATCTAGCCGTTTCGCTCATTTCTGAAGTTGACAGTCGCACTGCAGCCTCTAACTTGCAACTAGTTGTAAAAAGCAATCAGATTGCCTAAACCAGCTTAGAAAGGACGATTTATATGCCCGCTCACGGATCCGTATCTGAGTTGATTCGCAAATATTTTGCCGCCTATGAAGCAAAGGAGAGGGCGGCAGTTGAGCCGCTGTTAACCGAAGACTTCACCTTCAGTAGCCCGCTTGATGACCATATTGATAGAGGCGCCTACTTTAGCCGATGCTGGCCAAACAGCGCACGCATCCGAGCGTTCACGATAGAAAAGCTCTTTGAGCAGGGTAACGAAGCGTTCGTGCTGTACGAGCTCCATCCGACCACGGGCGAGTCGTTCCGAAACACTGAGTTTTTCAAGCTCAAAGGAAACAAGATCTGCGAAGTTCAGGTCTTTTTCGGCTCGGAAGTCGGAGCCGTTGAGGGTAAGAGGTGGGAAGTGAGAGGTGAGATGTGAGAGGCTATGGCTGGGCGTGGTCGACATAGTCGGGAAATGACGACCGGATAGACGGTTAGCAATCGCCGAGTACAACTCGTTAGAACCGAATGACTTAAGTTTCCGCCTCTGGATCTCTTGACATGTTCATCCATTAACGCCAGCCCAAAAGGTCGCACGCCCCCTCCTCTCACGTCTCAACTCTCACGTCTCACCTCTCACCTCTCACTTCTCACTTCTCACTTCCCACCTCTCACGTCCTCCCGAAGGGATCTCGGTTAATATTTCCAGGAATACCGTGATTTTCAGCAGGGTAGTCCCATTCAGCCAGTGAATCAGCTGGACGATCGCGAAAATTCGGCGAAGGATGCGCAGAGGAAGAATGGAATTGTTAGCCCGCTTTTTCGCGCGACTCGTATAGCGCGGAGGACGCATCGAGCTTCCGCAAAAATAGGGTTTCTGCGCTTATGGCCGAAAAAGATAGGACGGATTTAAAGCGTGCGCCGGCGTCACCTCAGACGGCAAAATCTGCGACTGGTTCCGGTAGCCAGCCCAGCGATGGATTCGGTGTGGGACAATTGATCCTGCACCGGTACAAGATCCTCGGACGCGCCCCTTTTGATAAAACGACATTCCGGGCCAAGGATCTTAGATCCGATCGGATCGTGGCGGTCCGGCCCTTGGTGGCTGACGTTGTGTCTGGGGTACACAAGCTCGATTTGCTGACCCGGGAAGTGGCCCGCCTTCGCGGGCTTCAACATGCTAATCTGATTCAGCTGTTTGAATTGGAGTCCAGCCACAAACCGCCATTTGTCGTAAGTGAGTTGGCCAAAGGTTTTTCGCTGCAAGAACTTCTACAGGCGCGGCGCGGGCTGGCTTGGGAGGAAGCCGTCCAGATTCTCAGACCGGTCGCGAATGTTTTGGATTTTGCGTCGGCCGAGAAGGTACTGGATGGCCGGATCTCGCCACGAAGAGTCTTCATCGAGGTATCTAAAACATCTGAGGAGCCGGCAGAGCTGCTCCAGATGCTCGTTTTCACCTGGCCGCCATTTAACGTGAAGGTCGACCCTTTGACTTTCGTCCGGCTCGACTCTTTGCCGGAAGGGAAGGGGGTTCCGGCCGGCGCGTCTCCGGTTTCAAATGTTCAGGCCTTCGCGGTGTTGACTTATGAGCTACTGGGCGGGGCAAAAGTGCTCACTTCGACCGGCCAGCCTAGCCCTGCCCCACTTCCAGCGTTAAACGCTTCGGCAAATGCGACCCTCTCAGCTGGCATCACGAACCCGGCTAGCTTTCAAACGTCGAGTGAATTCCTTGCCGCGATGGAAAAAGCGGCGGCTAAACGAAACGATCGAGGCGTAGCGTTGGGTAAGAAGCCTGGTATCTCGCGAGAGGCCGGCAAGCAGTCTGCCGAACCTAAGCCCGGGCCAAAAGCTCCAATTTCGCGTGGTTGGCGTCCGGCTTCGCGGTCGTTGGTGAAAATCGGGGCGATTGGACTCTTCGTAGCCATCGCGGTTGTTGCTGGAGTGATCGCTGATGTGTTGCTGCGCAGAGCCACGGTAGCACCTCCTGCACCGAAACAAGAAGCGCTGTTTGTTCCCAAGCAGCCAGTGAAGGCAATCGTTGGCCAGATTTCGATAAACTCTACGCCTGCGGGGGCGACGTTCGAAATCAGCGATGCCAATGAACAAGTCACTCGGGGAATAACGCCGATGACCGTAGACAATCTACTCGTTGGGCAATATCGCGTACGTCTGCAACATCCTGGCTGGCCTGATTATTTGGACACCGTTAGTATCCAGCCTGGAAAAACCGCGACCCTCGATCACACCTTTCCAACGTTCGACATAAACCTGCGGAGTGATCCACCCGGCGCCGCGATTTTTATAGACCAATTCGAGCTGGGCGAAACACCTCTTACTATTTCACTTCCGCCGGAGCCGGTCGAACTGGTGTCGCGTATGGGCAATCTGGGACCTGTGCACAAGCGGGTCGTGCCGGACTCTAATCATGCTGCGACAGTCGAGTTTAAACACGACTACGGTACGCTGATGGTTTCCAGCAACCGCCCTGACGCGGAGATAACGATTGAAGGGGCAAGCGGCGGCAATCCTCCGGTCGAGCGCCCGCTGTCGCCTGGTCGCCACTCAGTGATGGTTCGAGCGCCCGGGTTTCCTGATCAAACCGAAGTCGCCGATGTCCAGAAAGGACAACGTATTATGATGGCATTCAACTTCGCGACTTCGACGCCACCAAGCGGGACAATCGCGTCAAACAGTTCGGCTCCGGCCAACGACTCGCAGCAAAGCAAGTCAGCTGCGCCGAGTGAATCGCCTGCGCAGATTGACTCACCTGCGTCCAACGAATCGGTGGCGCCAAGCGAATCGCCTGCGCCCAGCGAATCATCCGGGCCGAGTGCCCTGCCGGCACCGGCCAGCGCGCCAACCCCTGCAAACGAACCGCAGGCGAGTGCTTCATCGCAATCGAGCAGCTCGCCTCGCGCGAGTGATTTGCCCGCTCCGAGCAGTTCGCCCGCGCCTGCTGGCTCGCCTTCACCTGGCAACCCGCCTCAGCCTGCCAACGTGCCCGCGACGCCCAGTTCGCCCGCAGCCAGTAAGTCATCTCGGCCGACCAATCCACCGCCTGGGACCAATTCTGTTCCGGCCGTGTCCGAGTCGCCTAAGCCGGCAAAACATTCCCGCCCTAAGCCGAAGCCAGAGCCCTCGGCACCGGCCTTTCCGCTAGGTTTTCGCACACAAGCGGAGTATGAGCGCGCCCGCGACGATGCGTTTCGCCAATTCAATACTGATTGGGACACGCAGAAGAGAGAATTGGAAAAATCGAAAGCCTACTCTGAATATTGGGCGGCGCGTACCACCGGCGCCGAGAGGGACCAATGGGTTGCAGACAATCAGCGGACACAACAAAGCCTGAGCCAGTTCGAAAGCCAACGAAATGCTGCGAGAGAAGCATTGAAGAAGAAGTGGCTTGGACAGGAATAAACGCTCACGGAGTAAACGCCGGCATCGCCGACATTGCCAACATCCGCCTCCGCCATGGCTATGGCGGACAGGTTGCCGACAACAGATCGGCGTTTGGCACAACTCTATCCGCCTCCTACGGCACATCTCGCGTCGTTGACTGTCTCACGTTCAATGAGATAATGCGCTCCTAGCGCGCCAGTTTCAGTTGATGGCACTGCCGGCGCCGCTGGCATTGTTGGCATTTCGACAGGGAGGGATGGTAGAGCGGTTTATTGCACCGGTCTTGAAAACCGGAGATCCGAAAGGATCCGTGGGTTCGAATCCCACTCCCTCCGCTGTTGCGTTTCGCGTTTCGCGTTTGGCATTCAAGACCATCTAAACAGGTTCTGAACCGGGCGCTTACTCAGGTTTTTGGTCGCAGTCCAACGAGGCGATGCTGCGCCATTCATGCGGATTCTGGAAGGGCCAGAGGCTGCATCGGTTTCGACAACCAGGACTAGCTTGCCGGGTCTCAAATAGCACCCATGACCAATTGAGTCAGACTTGGACTTACTGCCGGCACTCTTCGCCTCTTCCTTCGAGACGTAGGCAACCCGCCCGTGGACGACCGACCAGCGGTAACCCTTTGCTACCCAATCAGCGTGATCGGCAGCCAGGCTAGTCGATGCTAACAGTGCTATCGCAAGTACAGGTACGGTCAAAATCAGGTGTTTCGTGCGTTCATTCGAGCTTGGATCCTGGCCCCCGCGAAGAACGTCCCCTGAAGCCAGGACATAATCGGGAGCCAATCATCCGATGCCAGAACTAATTCCTACACGGGAACCGAGGGGAAACATGATGCAAAGCGGCATGTGACTTGAGTCTAGCCGCGTTCTCGGTCGACCGGTAACAACGATCGCGGTCGGCTTTCTGGAGTAGGAAGGAGCCTGATCAAAAGCGGAACATAACGAGTATCCGGTTCTTCAGTGGCTTGAACACCTCCGCAAGATCAGTCGTTCGGCTTTCCCGAAAATGATCTCTTTGCGCGGCGTACTAGCGAGCGTTGACTTTCAGGATCCGCATCACTTCTGCGATCGCTTGGGGGTTCTGATGCGCACCGTGGCGCGAAGGGACGATGTGTTCGCTCTGCGCGCCATTCATGTGTGAGCTCCAGTACGGCACCACTCCGTCACTGGAATTCGGTGAATCGCCGCGGCCGCGATCGCCGATGATTGTATTGTACGGCACACTCGATGACATCGGAATCGTGTTCATCGCGTTGAGAAAGCGGCTCCTTGGTGAGAGAGAATCGACGCTGTTGGATCGGCGCATCGGTTTCAGCTCAGCGTCCTCGATCCGCGTCAGACGCAGCATCTCCCGGCTGGCTCGACTGCTTAGGGTCGTTTCCCGAATAATCATGGCTGCGAGACTCCCGATCAGTCCTCTGGCCAGGTTGCTGCCGCGCAGCGGGGAGGCAATGAAGATGACGCGTCCAATCTCTGGCCGATGTCGAAAGAAAAGTTCCTCCCGAAAATATTCCCGCACCCGCGGCGACAACGGCACTTCATCCGGCGGGCGACCGAAGAGGTTCATCCAAAGCTTGTTCCCGCTGTCAGTCAACAACAAGCGGCTGATGCACCCTCCCATGCTGTGGCCGATTACAACCATTGGTTTCATTTTTGGAAACCGCTTTTCCACGGCATTGAGCTCGTCGCGTAAAATTGCGGCTGAGTACGGAAACGGGTAACCCGTAGGGTAACTGTAGAACCAGAACTGGTAATGCTTTCGGATCACCGGGTCACCGCGCAGCTTGTTGATCATAGGCGTCCACGTAGCCTGGGAATCCTTAAGCCCATGAATCACCAGCACAACGGTTTTGCCGGGATCATAAGGCTGGAGCCGCTCAATGGCAGCAGTGTGTGCATACTTCTCCGGGTTCAAGAGACGGGAGAGCTCGTGCTTTTTCGGATCGCTCTGCTGGAGCATCACCGCGAGGGGCACAGTGAAGTCTGCTGCCAGCGGAACCGTGCGACCATTGAAGACCACCGTTTCCTTCGCGAGTGGATCTTCGAAAGAGAGGACACAGCGGTGTCCCTCAAAATGCGCTACGACGGTTACGCTGTAAAAGATCCGAGAGGGCGCAAAGTCCGCCCTTCGGTTTTTCGGCTCTCGTTCGACGGCGACGATCGGTGCTCCGATGCCATAGCGCGTTATCCGCTCGGTCACATATTTTCCGCCGACATCGAACTCATCGGCCGGGGTGAATTCATACAGGCTGGGGTTCCACTCCGGCCGCGGATCGGGTTTGTGCGTGAGCGCGAAATCGCCAGCCGGGCTAGGAATCGTTAGCGGGGCGCTCCATGGATCAAGTTTCGCGTCATGAACGATCTGGAAAATGCGCGCGATCCCAAAGTCGTAATCGCGAACAGCGGTTGCGTTTGTTGGGTTGCGCTCGAGCTCGCGCGATGCTGCTTGCAACGCAGTGAGACAATCGGCGAGCGCAACGAGCGGCTTTGCGTGTTCTTCGCGTATCGCCTTCGTCATCTCCTGCTCGGCCGCGGCCAGCGAGTCGACGCCCGGCCCGCCAGTCAGGTGCGGATGGACGTGCGAGACCAGTGCGTACGGATTCGCACAACCAGCTAGGATGAGCGCGTTGCCGAGCACGCATAGATGCGCGCGCATATTGGTCCTAATTGGAAGCGAAATAAGTTGAATCAACCACCGGCTTCCGCACCGCTGGCGCGTCGGTTACAATCACAGTTGTGCCCGGCGCGATTTCATCGGCCACCTTGTGCGCGAACTCTGGACTGAACCGCAACTGCGACGCAAGTTTTCCCGCATCAACACCGCGGCCTTCGCCGTCCACTCGCATCCACCGGCCGGCTTCCCGCCCGGGCGCAAGCTGACTCGGTCTACCGGTCGTGCCTTCGAGCAAGGTAAACACGTGTTCGCCAAGCCGGCGGCCCTTGACTTCAAGCGCAGCGCGACCGATTGGATTGCCGTTGCGATAAACGTAGAGCGCCTTATCAGCCGAGCTGATGACGATGGTAATCGGACCGCTCGAGCTGCGTTCCGGACGCCAGTCGTACTCATTTGCCGCTTGCGGACGCAGCATCGCCGGCGTGAAATCTTTCGGTGCCAGCATCAGCCCGGGGTTGGACGCCAGATGCGGCTGCGGCGTTCTTCCATCGCCAATCACCACCGTACCGCCTTTCGAAGTGGTAGCAAAAAGCAGCGCCGAAAAATCATATGGCACCCGGATGCAACCGTGACTGGCCGGATAACCAGGCAACTGGCCAGAGTGCATGGCGATGCCGCTCCAGGTTAGCCGCTGCATGTTCGGCATCGGGGCGTTATTATACGTCTTCGAGTAATGCGTTTCCTTCTTCTCGAGAATGTTGAAGACCCCCGGCGGCGTGGAGTTGCCCTTGCTGCCGCTGCTGATGCTCGAGCGGCCGATTAGAATGCCGTTGCGATACACATGCATCGTCTGCTGCGGTAGGCTCACCAGCACGACGATTGGTCCGCGCGGTGAAAGGCGTGGTTTCCACCAGTACTCGCCCGGCCTGAGCGGGTCGGTCGGCTTGCCAGTTGGCACGCCTTTGGTGTGGAATGATGGCTGCTCCATCGCAAAGGAAGTGGCGACGAACGATGCGAAAATGGCAATGACAAGTTGGAATTTCATAGGCTACCCCTAAAGAGAGTCAACGTACCGGTCCGACGTTAAAACCTTTCAACGGCCAGCTGTCAAGCTTATGCTCGGTGGGCCCGTCGGAGTCCAGTTACAGGGTATAATTTTACGACCGGCGTGGGCAGCGTCGGTATTGACTATAGGATCACCGACTGCCCGGCCGTCGGGATATTCGGCAGCTATCCCGCGGCGCGCTCGGAATTTAGATTTACTAAGGTTGAGATCTGTCTCAGGCGCTCATCCGCATAGGAGAAGCACGAGGATCTGGGCCGACAAGATACACAGCACCATGGTCAGCGGATACACGGTAGCGTAGGAAACCATCGGAGCATCTGAGCGGCTGATGTTGGAAGCGAACGCGAGCGCTGGTGGATCGGTCATGCTGCCTGCCAGCAAGCCGCTGAGCGCCATGAAGTTCATCTTCAGCATGGTACGCGCAAACACGCCGACTAACAGCAAGAGTGGGACCGTAATGACCAACCCCGCAAACAGCCAGAGCGCTCCTATCGGGCTCGGCACTCCTGAGTACCGTACTGCCGATGGCAAGGCGGACCTCGCTTTCGTCGGCACGGCGAATTCGCGATACCGTCACGCCCGTTTCTAGTCGACCTGGAATGGCCTCGACCTCCACTCCTTCCAAGTTCGGGTTCTCGACGATCAGGGTGCGCCGTTCCAGGGGTTCGGCACCGCGGCGTTGCTCAGCAGCAAAAGCCTCCGCCTCCTTGATCGGATCGATGCGGAAAAGCGCTTTCAGCGTAAGCAAGGTGCCGATGATGCCTGCGATGGCTGCAGGGTAGGAGACCGCATAGGCCAGTGCCGACAATTCCTGCCGGTCGAGCGAAACGTCCGGTAAAATGGTGAGAGTCTACTGCACCGCACCCAGCGATGGTGTGTTGGTTGTTGCGCCGGAGAGAAGGCCGAGCACTGCAGCCGAGTCAAGGCCCAGCAGCCAGCCCAGAGTTGGCACTGTCAGCACGCCAAGCACGACCACCGCCGCGGCGAGCGCGTTGAGCGCGAGGCCCTGTTGGCGTAAGGCAGCCAGGAAACCTGACCCAAGCTGGAGGCCGATGGTGAAGACAAACAAGACGAGACCAAACTCCTTCACGAACTCCAGCGTGGCGTGATCGACCGGCTTGCCAAAGTGCCCCGTGGGAATGCCGGTAAAAGCACACCGGCGGTTCCCAAACCGACGCCGCGCGCCTTGATGCTTCCGAGGGCCATTCCGGCCAAACAAACCAGGGAAAGTACGCCAATTGCGTGTGCGACCGGGTGCGTACTATGGATGTCCAGAAGCCAGTTCATTGGGCTAGCGCATTGGGGGAACGTAGCTACACAACCGGACCGGCGGTTTTGACATCGGCGCTCACTCCTCCCGCATAGCTTGCGAAGTTCTTGATGAAGAGACCGGCGAGCTTCTTCGCCGTAGCCTCGTAGGCAGATTTGTCCGACCAGGTGTTGCTGGGAATGAGGATCTCGCTCGGGACATTGGGACATTGGGTCACTACCTCGAAACCGAAAACAGGATCACGCTGGGTCTCGGCTGAAGTGAGAGCCCCGTTGTGAATGGCGTCGATGATGGCACGGGTGTGGGCGAGCTTGATGCGCTTGCCTATCCCATACGCTCCGCCGCTCCAGCCCGTGTTCACGAGCCAGACGCGTGTGCCGTACTGTTTCATTTTCGCAGCGAGCAGCTCGGCGTATTTGCTCGGATGCCAAACGAGGAACGGCCCCCCAAAACAGGGCGAGAAGGTTGCAGCTGGTTCCGTCACTCCCATCTCCGTCCCGGCAACTTTCGCTGTGTAGCCGCTGATAAAGTGGTACATGGCCTGAGCTGGCGATAACGAACTAACTGGCGGTAGCGCGCCGAATGCATCACAGGTCAGAAAAATGATGTCAGTCGGGCGACCGGCTACGCACGGGATCTTTGCATTGCGAATGAATTCGATCGGATATGCGCCACGGGTGTTCTCTGTGATGCTGATATTGCTGTAGTCCACCAAGTGATCTTCATCGAGCACGACGTTCTCAAGCACTGCCCCGAAGCGAAGCGCTTGGAAAATATCCGGTTCGTTCTCCGGGGTGAGATTGACGGCCTTGGCATAGCAACCACCTTCGATGTTGAAGATGCCTTCGTCGCTCCAGCAATGCTCATCATCTCCAATGAGATCTCTCCTAGGATCGGCGGAAAGCGTGGTTTTGCCGGTCCCACTCAGGCCGAAGAGAAGCGACGAGCGTCCTGTTTCTTTGTCCGCGGTCGCCGAGCAATGCATCGAAAGTAAGCCTTGTTTGGGCGCGAAGTAATTGGCTACGGTGAACACTCCTTTCTTCATCTCACCGGCGTATTCGGTGCCAAGGATGACGAGTTCCCTGTCTTCGAGGCTCAAGTCGACGCTGGTCTTGGAACCCATGCCGGCAGTGAGTCGATTCGCAGGAAATGCACCGGCGTTGTAGATGACAAAGTCAGGTACCCCGAAGTTTTCCAGCTCCTGCTTTATGGGCCGGATAAGCATCGTATGCATGAAAAGGGCGTGATACGGCCGGGAGCAGATGACGCGGACCTTGATGCGATATTTCGGGTCCCAGCCGGCGAAGCCATCGAAACAATAGAGCCGGTCGCGGCTATTGAGATAATCGCGGGCACGCTCACGGTTGATGGCGAATGCGTGGGGATCAAGCGGGATATTGACTGGGCCCCACCAAATTTCGTTTTCAGATGCGCCCTGTTTGACAACACGTTTGTCCTTCGGCGAGCGCCCGGTCTTGACGCCGGAATAGGCTACGAGCGCACCGTTCTCGGCAATATGAGCATCTTTCTCATGGAGGATGGCGTGTTCGTAAAGGGCGCTCGGCGGCAGGTTGCGGTGAATTTCCGTAACGGCGATTTCGTGGTCCTTAAGGTCGAATGAATTCATAGAGATTTTGCGGGTCGTGTATTGGCTAGATCAAGAGACGATTTCTGCGGCTATCGGCATCACCTTATTCTCGGCCGGAACACAGAATTTAAATGTGGTTTCACTCGAGGTTCGGTTTGAGTAGAGGGAGCACCGCTGAACTATCTGAGGTTGCTAGCTACATCAACGAAATGAACCGATCAGAGGCGCCGCACATTCCTAGTATGGCCCGTATTCGGCCGGCTTCAATTAAACCTCTGCTCAGGTACCCATTGTGGTCATTGCCCGCGACGGCTTGGTATTGCCGATCCTGCATCTGAATGGCTACAAAATTGCCAACCCACTGTTTTCTCGCGCGGATTCCGCATGACGAGTTGCGCAAGCTTTTCGAGGGCTACGGCTACAAGCCATTTTTCGTTGAGGGTAGCGAACCCAAGCGGGTTCATCAGGAGATGGCGTCCACGCTCGACAAAGTCGACATGCCTGAGATTCGCGATTGGCAATGGACCGGGGCGGGCAAGGGCCGAAAGGCAGACACGTCCGCCGACAACGTCTGACCTGAACGATTACTTGCGGGCTAACGGCCTTCGAAAATTACCACCGAATGTGGCCGCACGCGCCACACCATCGTCAAAGCCGCCTGCTGAATTTCTCGCGCGAAAATTCCAGTAGTCGCCTGATTGGACGTATCGACCACTGGATACCAGTCCCTGTCCGGCATCGATGGGAGTGGCGCGTCAATCTCAGCGCCGCTCATGTTAAGAATTGCATGAAGGTCTTCCTCGCTCGGAGTCAGACCGGCGATGGTGAACGCGAGGAACTGGCTTGTACGGTCATGCCACGCTGGTTCGTTTAACCGTATTCCGTGCCAGGCGATATCCAGAATACCTCGGCTTGGTATCGGCTTACCGGTAAAGAAAGCGTTGTGGGTGAGGCTTGAATAGCGGCGCCGCAGCGCGATCATGCCCCGAACAAATTCCAGCATGTCCCGCTCTTGCTGAGCCGACCTCCAATCAAACCAGGAAAGCTCGTTGTCCTGGCACCAGACGTTGTTGTTCCCGAGCTGGGTGCGCCAGATTTCGTCGCCGGCCAGTAGCATTGGAACACCACGACTAATCATCAGGATCGCAATGAAATTCTTGGCCTGACGGCGACGGAGAGCGAGCACCGCAGGGTCATTAGTCTCGCCTTCAATCCCACAGTTCCAGCTCAAGTTATCGTTTGTGCCATCGCGGTTGTCTTCGCCATTTTCTTCATTGTGCTTATGATTGTAACTGACCAGGTCACGAAGAGTGAACCCATCGTGGCAGGTGATGAAGTTAATGCTGTTGGCTGGAAGCCTTCCGTCATCAGCGTACAGATCGCTGCTGCCGGCTATGCAGGTGGCTACTTCGCCAATGATGCCCCGGTCGCCACGCAAGAATCTCCGGATCACGTCGCGGTAACGACCGTTCCATTCGGTCCAGGACAGTCCAGGGAATGCGCCAACGTGGTAGAGACCTCCCGCGTCCCAAGCCTCAGCGATGAGCGGTAAGGAAGCGAGCGTCCGCGAAAGTTCAATGTTCCACGGCAGCGGAGGATTCGGTAACGGCACCCCGTCTTCTCCACGCACAAAAACGCTGGCCAGATCGAAGCGGAAACCATCCACTCCCGTTTGCTCGACCCACGACTCGAGACAATTAACGATGAAGCGCGTTACTATGGGATGGTTGCAATTGATTGTGTTGCCGCAGCCCGAGAAATTGCGATACTGGCGCCGGTCAGCTGGATCGAGGAGATAGAAAATCTCGTTGGCGAGCCCTTTGAAGTTAATGATGGGCCCATCTGCCCCGCCCTCAGCGGTATGGTTGAAAACAACATCAAGAATAACGCCGATGCCGGCGGCGTGCAGCGCCTCTACCAGTTCCCGAAATTCATCCCGATGGGTCCCGCGCTCGGGCGTCACGCAAAAGTGCGGGTGCGGACTGTGGAAACTGTGCGTACTGTAACCCCAGTAGTTGCAGAGCCCTCTAGCCGCCACCGCAGGCGGCACATCCTGTTCGTCAAAGGCCATCACAGGCAGGAGTTCTACGTGAGTGATACCAAGCTCCTTGAGATACGGAATCTTCTCTATCAACCCGCCAAATTTCCCGGGATGCTGCACACCTGACGATGGGTGCCGGGTAAAACCGCGAACGTGCAACTCGTAGATCACCGCGCCTTCCAAGCCGGGCCGGATCGAAGATTCCCCAAGCAAGGGCTCGCTGCCCGCTGTGACGACACCGCGAATCGAACTGTGTTCGCTGTCCGCACCGCTAACAGCGCGTCGCCGATTCCAAACCGAGTCGGTCACAGCATGAGCCCACGGGTCTATAAGCTCTTTTCCACCATCCACGCGCCAGGTATAGTGCGTACCGGCGGGCAAGCCCTCGACAAAAACGTGCCAGAAGAAATAGGTACGATTTGTGTCCGGATCGAGAGCGATAATCTGCATCGGCTCTGCGCTGTCCGCAGCCTCGTAAAGCAACAACTCGACTCGCTTCGCATTTCTACAGAAGACCGAAAAGTTGACCCCCTCCGCCGTCCAACTTGCCCCAGGCATGAATCGCGTACCGCGCTGTGTGGAATACATTTTCAAGGCGCACTCCTACATTCTGTTATCGTTGCGGGTTAATTCCGGTGCGCCGGAGTGGAGCGACGTGGAGCATCTTGGAATGCGCCGGTCGCAGCGGTCAATGGACCGGCGCCCCGCGCGCTTCGTAATGAAAAAAGTGAGCGCGCTTATTTTCAACGCCTGGGCGTGTCGTTTGCCCTTCGACTTTTTAATTCCGCGAAGCCCGGCACTGCGGTAGGGGAAACTTACGATCAATAAGCCTGAGGACCTCGATGCATACCTCTTCCATAGAGAGGTTGAAAACCTCGCTGATAACGCGGAGCTCAGCCAGCTGTGTCGGAGTAGCCATTTGAATAACCTCCTCCAGCTCCTGCGGCGTGTATGCTCTCGGTGTGCTCACGACAATGATTAGATCGGCGTTTTATTGTTCAACTTAAGAGCGAGTCGATCGGGTTGAAGCTGCGTGGCTTGAAGTGCGGGAAGTGACTAAATTGTCAGTAGTCGGGACGAGCCCATTCTCTCCTAGCTCAAACTCTCGCGGCACCGGTTCGGTGTTGTGGATCTTGCTATAGTCGACTGCAAACGCGCCATCTGGCATCTCAGAATAGATTTCGACAAATCGCCTATTCCATTCTATCTGGGAGCTGTCGTAGCTCTGCTGGAGATAGACGGAAGCCGAGATCACGCTGTCAACACAAGCAACAGATGCTTGAACTCGAACGAAGTGTTCGGCGTATTCGTCCGGCCGCAATCCGTAGAGCGGGCTCGTTTCATCGATTTGATGCCGAAGGGTGACAGCAGCCGGGAATACAGCCATTCTGTCGAACACAAGCTTTAGCTGGGGAAAAATAACAATCTCCTCGCCTTCTTTTGTGAGGATTGCCCGGGTACCCACCATTCGGAACTTCACTTCCACCATTGGGTGGTGCCGAAGATTAGCTACTCTGATCATCAGTGTCGGTTTTCCGTCAAATTGCGAAATTACAGCCGTCTTGCTGAAGACGATGCGAGCGGTTGGCCGAGCAAATCGGATAAAGATAAGACCCGTGATTACGGCCATCCCGAACATGCCAAGCATGATCTCCAGTGTTGCGACCCAATGGCCATAGGTTGATTGGGGATACATGTGCCCGTAGCCAACGGTCGCCAACGTCTCGACACTGAAAAAGAAGGCGTCGGCGAAGGAATACGGCCGCATCTCGGCGATCGATCCTGGGGCCAGAAAATAGAGCAGTCCAAAGAACAAGTTGATCAGCAGATAGATAGCCAGGATCAGGCAGGCAAATTGGGGCCAAGTGAATGTGAGCAGATTATGATACAGATCGCGCCAGTCGTAGCGGGCGGCGTTAATCTTCAGAAACTCGGTGCTACCAAATCGGACTGAAATTCCGCGTCGATTGCGTCTTCGTCTGAGCATAGAGCCTGTCGCTTGGATTAGCGTTTCAGCAGCAATTCTAGATCTTCCCTAGGACGTTTAGACGTCCGTAAAGAACTCCTGAACTTCCGCATCACGGGGAAAGAAATATAGTTCCGAATTTGCGATATTGTCGAACATTCATGCTCTTGGCATTCAACAAACCTTACGGCGTACTTTCCAGGTTTACTCCGGATGGATCGCCTCACCGGACACTGCAGGATTTCGGTCTTCCGAAGAATGTTTATCCGATTGGGCGACTGGACGCCGATTCCGAAGGGCTACTGCTACTGTCTGACGAACCGGAATGGAACTCGCGACTACTCCGCGGCGGCCATGAGCGAGAATATTGGGTGCAGGTTGAGCGCATCCCGGCAGCGCCCGCATTGAAAATGCTGGAACTGGGAGTCGTCATTCAAGGGCGCAAGACCCTTCCGTGCAAAGTATCAATTTTGAATCCGCAGCCAACAATTCTCCCTAGAGATCCGCTGATACGATACCGAAAAACTGTTCCCGACTGCTGGATCACTATGGTTTTGCGAGAAGGAAAAAATCGACAAGTTCGACGAATGACTGCTGCTGTTGGGCACCCGACTTTGAGGCTAATCCGGGTGAGGATTGGTGAGTTTCGGCTGGAAGAATTAGCTGTGGGACAGTGGCGGAGGGTTGGTTGAAACATTGACGTGTTGGCGTATCGGCGCATCGGCATGCGGACGTGGAACGCGGAACGACAACGCCGACTTGTCCGCCGTAGCCTTGGCGAAGGTGGACACGCCCACAGGCTGATCTGCCGGCTCGCCGACACGCCGATACGCCCATACGCCGATACCTCTATTCCCTTTCGATCCCTCTCCAGGAAATCAGGCTACCGGCCGTCAGCATTCCAGCAGATATAATTGCCGCTACTTGAAGACCCGAGATGATCTGGTGAGCGGCTTCTCCGTTCGTGAGCGCTCCGAATACAGCTACTCCGATTGCGCCGCCGGCTTGCCTGGCTGCGTTTAACACGGCTGAAGCTGTGCCTGACCAGACTCGATCCACCGACGAAAGAATCGCGGTTGTCATGGCGGGAACGGCGAGGCCTATGCCGAGAGGGAGCAGCACGAAGGCTGGGACCATTCCACCAAAAGAGGTTTGGTTGGTAAAAAAGAACAACAACGCGAAGCCGGTTGCTCCGACTAAGCTTCCGACGGACATCGGTATCCGCAGTCCGACTCGCGACGAAATCCATCCACTGGCGATGTTGGAGAAGATGAATGTCGCGGTTAAAGGTAGGAAAGCGAGTCCAGCTTGGATGGTCGAGAATCCCCGCGCCCGTTGTAAATAGAGACTGAGGACGAAGATGATTCCGTAATAGGTTGAGTTAACCAGGATGCCGAAAATTACGGCGGAATTGAACCGCGGGTGCCTGAAGAATTCGAGCGGAAGCATTGGCGAGGCGATCCGCCTTTCGTGGATGACAAGCAGAATCCCGCCAAGGAGCGCAAGAATAAATCCGCCAATGACCAACGGACTGCCAAAGCCTAAGGGCCGCGATTCGATGACCGCTGCGGTTAGCCCGCTCAGAGAAACGATCGCGAGAAACTGGCCGGATAAATCAAGATGTTTGTTCCCGTGTTGGCGTTTGGTTTCGGGCGCGAAGAGATGAGTCAAGACGAACCCGATGAGGCAGATCGGCAGGTTCACCAGAAAAATACTTCGCCACCCGAATGCGGACAAAAGCAGGCCACCAACAACGGGTCCTGCTGCAATCGAGACTCCACCACTCGCTGTCCATAAAGCGATGGCATGGGCTCGCCTCCGCGCATCATCTTCACACGCGTGGTTGAGCAATGCCAGGGAGCTTGGCACCAACAATGCGGCGCCAACGGAGCCGAGACCACAGCGTGGCCGAAAGTGTCGGCCAGAGTCTTAGCGCTAGGTCGCAGCAAGCTTTATCTCGCCCAAAGACTCCGCTCTGCTCTCGCCGAACGCCAAACGCCAAACGCCAAACGCGAAACGCGAAACGCCAAACGCGAAACGCGAAACGCGAAACGCGAAACGCCTACCTCATCCTACGGACTTCAGATGCGACGTCGGAAACTCGACGATCTCCTTTTGCTCGGTCGACGCTGCCTCTTCGATATCTTTGTATCCGAGTCCGATGCGATAGTCCCGATAAAGCGTGATCGAGATATCTCGGTTAATTCGGATACACTGCTTGATCGCTTCCGGGTCCTTGTCGCAAAACAGAACGGTCTTCCACGAAAAGATGTGCTTTGGTTTGTGGAAGTCGCTGTTCGCCACGAAAGGAAGACGTTTGAGGCCGAAAGGATTGAATATGTCATCTCGGTTGGCGACCTCCCACGCATCGAGCAACGGTGCGAATTCGTCGATGTGTTTCCAGAAATAAAGCGTGTTCTTTCCCCAATGGGTTTTGAACTCGTGCGGATGCGACGCGATAGCCAAAGCTCCTTGCGCATGGATCTCCGCAATTGTCTGAGTAATGCTTAGTCCGGGGTTGATTGGCTTCTGGAGATCGACGGCAAGGAGATGCGCCGAGCTTTTTCGGGTTAAGCCGTCCTTGTTGAACTCCAGGCCGGTCATCAAAATCATCCGATACTTCTCCAGCGCCCGCCTTTTTTCCTGCTCGATAGTTTCGAAATATTCATCCACTTGATCCAACGTAAGAACCAGCCCGGTCAGGTTGGTCACCCGGCCGATCAGCTTTGTGTGATCGCAAATATGATCGGTAATGCAAAGGACATCGAAACTCCGTTGGCCATAGAAATCTACCAACTCGCGAACACTCAATTTCCCGTCGGAAAAACTGGTGTGCGTATGCAAATCACAAAGGAGAATCGAGCGGCTCGAGCGCGAAGCCGGCAGCGGATGAAGATCAGCTGCACGTTTCGGCGGCGTATTTTGTGGAACGGCGCTCTCGAGTACGAAGCGAGCAATTTGCAGCGACGCATCCGGTTTGCTCAGCTTGGCGACGTTGGCAGTCCATTGCTTCAAACCGAGTTCGTTCTTGACGAATGCGCCGTCCAATGCCGACAGAATCGCTTGCGGATTGGGCGCCAGACACCCGCACTCATTCTCCAAAATTAATCGGGCATTGCCTTCCTCCTGTCCGGGAACAACCTGGCTGATTATCACCGGGGTTCGAGCAGCAATCGCCTCCTGAATGGTTGCGCCTCCTGCTTTTGTGATTACGAGGTGATGGCCAGTCAGCAGTTCGGGCATCCGAGTTGACCAGCCAATGATTTCGACCTGATTCGCCGCCGACTCGATCTCTACTTCTATTTCTTTACGGAGCGCCGAATCTCTTCCCACCAAAATTGTTAGGCGGATATCCCTTCTTTGGCTCAGGCTGCGCACCAACTTGGGTGCCTCCTTTTTGCCGGAATTGATCAGGTAAAGAACTCGTCGTGGCCCCTTGTCAGTTTCGCTATATCGATTGTCTACCATTTCAGCGAACCGGTAGGTGACCGGGAAGCCAAAGATCCGAATTTGGTCTTCGGGAATGCCTCCGCTGCGCAGCGCGGCTGCGGTATCATCATTGGCGACGAGAAAATAATCGCTCGAGCTGCGATACCAGACCGAGTTCACTGTGATGGAATCGGTCACTACTGTGATTTGGGAAAAATTGCGCGAGCGCCCGTCGCTGTGGATCGAATCGATCAGATAATTGTAGATTGGATAGGTCGAAACGACTGCGTCAGGTTCTAAGCGGTTCAAAAAATCTGCCATTGCTCGCTTCATCTTAGCGAGCATCACCATGTTCGACTCAACGAGTTGGGTTCCGTCTATGACATCGTAAATCTTGCCCCAGACGCGTGGGGTTCGATTGATCGCGGCGATGTACGCCTTGCGAAAAAAGTCGTTCAGTTTCCCATAGCAGCTATCGAACAGATCGAGCACCTCGACCTTAGCTTCATCCGGCGCGATGTGTTCCAAAGCGTCTCGGATATTGCGTGCCGCGGTGTTATGCCCTTCACCAAATCCGGCTGTGAAAATCAGAATTTTTTTCATCGAGACCGAAAAATCGCTCACCCCAAAATGCTTTCAGGACTCCCTAAGTTCACGATGTGAGCGAGAAATTTCGAAAATAGACCGTTGAGGTTAGATCATGGTAAGTACAGGTTCCAGCGAATTTGAAGGCTCGACACACAATAGGAATTGTGTTCGAGGGTACGGATCGGGCGTTGCCAGCAAGGCTTCTCCAAAGAAGCAACCGGCTGTTTCTGGAGTGGAACTGCTCGCGGCGCCCGAACGATCTCATAGATTAAAAGGAGCATTGTTTGGAACTTTTCGCCAGCCGTACGAGCCGATCACACGCTTGGCCGATCCTATGGCTGTTAGCCTATTTCCTATTCAGTTCCACTTCGGGTTTTGGTCAAGAGACTGATGAGCAGAAAGAGCAAAAACGGCTGCGCGATCTTTTCCTGAAGAGCAGGCAACAGATGGAGATTGTTCCGAGTCCGACGCCTACTCCGAGATCGACTCCCAGCGCTGCTCCGTCTCCGATTCGGCAGAGGTCACCCTCCGTGCGGCCGGCACCTTCGCCCGAAGAGGAAGCGACGCCTAAGCCAGCGCCTGCGTCCACATCAACGCCCGCCCCGCCTCCAACTCCGGCACCCACGCCGACGCCGATCCCAACTCCGCCGCCTACTCCGACTCCGAAAAAGAAGGGTTGGTCATGGTTTGGCAGGCGTAACGACGAAATTGTCGTTCAAAAATCCGGCGGCGGGCAGGAGAAAGATCTTGTGCAGGCGCCATCGAGCGGCGGTATCCGCTGGCGGTATCTAACACCCGAGGTCAGGCGAGCTATCGACAATGCGCGTGTCCCGCGAAACCGATGGAAATATGTCATCGTCCACAATAGCGGTACTCGACAGGGAAACGCGCGGATCTTTGATTATTATCATCGGCATGTCCGGCGAATGCAGAACGGCCTAGCTTATCATTTCGTGATCGGTAACGGCACCTCCTCCGGGAATGGCCAGATTGAAGTGGGCGATCGGTGGAAGCGGCAGATTAACGGCGGGCACGTTCATAGCGATTATCTCAACTATATCTCGATCGGCATCTGTCTGGTTGGAGATTTCAATCGGGATCTGCCGACAAAGGCCGAGTATGAAGCGCTCGACGAGCTGATTCGTTATCTTCGGCGACGCGTCGGGAAAGTCGACGGCCGTTACTCAACGGTCCGCGGTCATCGTGAAATTAATCCTCGACCCACTGACTGTCCCGGGAACCGGTTTCCATTGTATTGGTTGCACCGGAGCTTCCCGGATTGACAGAACGAGACGGCGATGGTGCGAGACGGCGATGGTGCGAGACGGCGATGGCGCGAGACGGCGAGAAGAGGCTGAATGCAGCAGATCGAAGAGAACGAACAGAATATCGCAAAGGGAAACTCCTCCTTTCGCCGTCTCGCCCAATCGCCGTATCGTCTTCTTTTACTTGCCTTGTGCGAACTGTGCTAGCTCGTTTGCCCGCTTATTGAGATACTCGGCGAACCGCTGCTGTTCATCGGGTGGGAGCTGGCCTTGCAGGTTGTTTCCTTTGGTCTCGAGTTCCTGGGCCCGCTGGATCACAGCCTGGTATTTGCTCATGTCGCCTTGTTTCATCGCAGCATAAGCGGTTTTGAAATCGGTGACGTATGCGTCGTACGTCTGTACGTACTCGTTCACAGAGGGGCTGCTGAACTGGGGCCGAGCGTCGGAAGACGTTCCGGGTGAGGGCGAAGTCGCCGGGCTTGCGGTCGGTTGAGCTGGAGTCGCAGACGGAGCGGGAGCCTCAGCGGGTGCTTTCTGAGGAGTGGCTGTCGGTGCCGTTGCCGGGGTCGTCGCCGGGGTAGCGGATGCCTCAGGCTTGGACGTCGGCGCTGATTTTTCTCCGCAGCCGGCTATCAACAGCCCGGCAGTTGCTGCTGCGACCGAGATGAAAAAGGGAGTTTTCATGCCGAGAGGTTTAGACGCAGTGGGAGGCGGGGTATTCACGGAAAGCATTTCGCGGGAGTGGCGCGCAATACAGTGTCTCGAGGATCAGATGTATAGGACCTATACGACCTATAGGACCTATAGGGCTCTGCCCCTCCGTTCAGGGGGCTGCCGCTCGTTCCCGGCTTTTTTCGGCGGTCTCGCTCGATCCCGGTCGCTACTTTGGAGCCATTCGGATGGCGCCGTCGAGGCGGATAACTTCGCCGTTCAGCATCACATTTTCACAAATGTGTTTTGCCAGCGCAGCGTACTCCGCCGGTCTGCCGAGACGCTGGGGAAAAGGGATCGATTTCGCCAACGAATCCTGAACCTCCTGTGAAAACCCTTGCATCATTGGTGTCTCGAAGATCCCTGGAGCGATGGTCATGACTCGGATCCCGGATCGCGCGAGCTCACGAGCAATTGGCAGCGTCATTCCAACAACACCGCCCTTGGATGCCGAATATCCGGCTTGACCGATTTGTCCGTCGTAGGCAGCGACTGACGCGGTGTTGATAATCACACCACGTTCACCATCCTCGCCCGCAGCGTTCTTGGCCATGAGCTCGGCCGCCAGCCGGATCATGTTGAACGTTCCGATGAGATTAACAGAAACAACCTTTTGGAAAGTCTCGAGACGATGCGGCCCATGTTTGCCGAGAACCCGCTCGGCCGGGGCAATGCCGGCGCAGTTCACTAAACCGTGAAGGGCTCCAAAAGATTCCTCGACGGCAGCGATCGTCGCGCGAGCACTGGATTCATCCGCGACATCCAATCGAACAAATTTGCACTCCAGTTCCTTTGCAATCGACTCGCCTGCCTCCGCGTTCAGGTCACCGATCACGATTTTCGCTCCGTCCGCGGCAAACATCCGCGCTGTTCCCAATCCTAAACCCGATGCGCCCCCAGTAATGATAAATACCGAGTCTTTCAATTTCATCGGCGAACGAATACAAGAGACCGGACCAGCGAGCCAGGAGATATTACACGGGACGAATTTTGTGCACGGATGTCCGAATTGAAGGGATTGGATCGTCGAGAGCCAAATATTCCAATTTTATGAATACACCTTCATCCGAACTAAACTCGCCCGAACCTTCTGTTTCAATTGGGAGGCTCTGGACCGGCCGTGTCTTCAGCATCCTGCCTGCATTGTTTCTTCTTCTTGATGGCATCATGAAGTTGATGAGGCCGGAGATTGTTGTGAAGACAACCATTCAAATCGGTTACACCGAAGACATCATTGTGCCACTGGGAATCGTTCTGCTGGTCTGCACGATTCTCTATCTTATCCCGCAGACGTCCGTTCTGGGCGCGATTCTGTTAACCGGTTACCTTGGCGGTGCGGTGGCAACCAATGCCCGGATTGGAAGTCCGCTATTCAGCCACATTTTGTTTCCGGCTTACATTGGTGTGTTGATTTGGGGTGGACTGTTTCTTCGTGACCCGCGCGTGAGCACACTGATTCCATTTCGTCGTTGAGCTGATCGTCGGTTAAGAGCGTCCAATGTGAAAACGCGCGCGTTACCGACGATCGTTTCGGCAGGCCTCCTGTGTGGGGTCATGGATATTACAGCAGCATTTATCACGTGGGCGCCCAAGGGCGTGACACCGGTTCAGATCCTGCAGGGAATTGCAAGTGCGCTCCTTGGACCGACGTCCTTTGAGCGTGGGTTAACAACTGCGGCGCTCGGCGCAGCGATCCATTTCTTCATCGCTTTTTCGGCAGCGACTGTGTTTTTTGCAGCGACTCGTAAACTGCTGGTGTTGATTCGGCGGCCGATTCTTTCCGGAATTGCATATGGAGTCGCCGTCTACGTGGTGATGTACTGGATTGTACTCCCGCTTGCGCACTTTCAAGGCGCGCCGCGCACTCTGTTCAACTCGAGTGTCGCTATTGTGACCCATATCATTTGTGTCGGTTTACCGATTTCGCTAGTCGTGAGCAGGACTGCACGACTGGCAACGGATCCAAAAGAAGCCGGCAGGCATTGACGGGGAACGGACAGGAACAGTACGTTCTGACCCGATGATCAGACGTTCTTTGCTTCCCGAACCCGTTGAATTCTATATTGGGCAGGTTGCTACGAAAGAAACAGCTGTGCAGAAGCAGCTGCGAAAGGTCACTGAAAAACTTCCGAACGCCGGTATGCAGCTCGGCCCTGATCAGAGCGCATTCCTTGCCTGGCTGGCTGAGCTGGTCGGAGCGCGACGCGCCCTGGAAATCGGCACATTTACAGGATTTAGCGCGCTCAGTGTGGCAATGGTACTTCCAGAGGGAGGCAAACTTGTTGCCTGTGATATCAACGATGAGTGGGCCACAATCGGAAAGCGTTTTTGGAAAGAGGCGAGCGTAGAAGACAAGATCGATCTGCGGATCGGGCCGGCGCTGGACACCCTGAAGAAACTCAAGCGCGAGTTCGGCAAGAACTCGTTTGATCTAGCTTTTATCGATGCGGATAAAACGGCTTATGACCTTTATTACGAAGCTTGTCTTGAACTGGTTCGGCTGAACGGAGTGATCGTTCTCGACAATATGTTCCGTAACGGCCAGGTGATGAATAAGCGGGCTAAGGACGAAGCAACCGTTGCAATCCGGGAGCTCAACCTGAAGATCCGTGACGACAAACGAGTGTCGGCCGTTTTGTTGAGCCTGGGAGACGGTATGACGGTTGTACGGAAGAAGTAGCGGATGGCGTTGCGCGTTTCGGGTTCCGCGTTTCGCGTTTCGCGAGGACGCCAGGGGTATTTTCCTGACATGGAGTTGCCACGCCTCGGTCCCATCAGGGCAGCAGCGGCCATTGAAAACCCTATAT
>JBKPCS010000148.1:0-4985 GCA_046727495.1 bacterium
CGGTGCCAGGCGGATCGGAAGCTCTAAATTCCGGGTTCTCGTCGTTGACGACAATGTCGACTCAGCGGAAGCCATCAGCACACTGCTACGGTTACAGGGACATGACGCGCGGTGTGCGTTTGACGGCGCGTCAGCCGTAACAGTCGCAGAGCAATTCGGACCCCATTTAATACTGTTGGACATCAGTTTGCCGGACATAAATGGCTACGAGTTGTTGCGTCGGCTGCGCGAGCAAACGAACGCGTCTCAACCAGTGGTGGCGGCCGTTACAGGTTTCGGGCGGCCAGAGGATCTCCGCCGCACTCGGGAGGCGGGGTTTGATCATCATCTCGTCAAGCCGTTTAGTCCCGATGTTTTGATGACTTTGCTCGAATCACTCGAACAAAAATAGCTTTTCGGATTAGCTTGCCTAACCAAATCTAAATGGTTTTGGCCGGCTTGAGGAAACGGTGAAAAGGTTATTTTCCGGAAGTAAGAAACATTCCGATTGCGGCCAGGACCATGATACCGGTCGCCGTCCATCCAATCACGTTTAAATATAGCGGAAGATGGAGCTTGCCAATGATCTTTCGATTGCTGGCCATCAGCATCATAAAACACATCACTGGAGCCGCCGTAACCCCGTTGATGATTGCCGCCCACACGAGAGCTTTGATAGGATCGAGTCGGGAGAAATTAATCATTAACCCTATCAGCGTCGCTACAGCCAGCACCCCGTAAAATGCTTTGGCTTCCTTGGGCTTTCGCTCCAGTCCAACGGGCCATCGCAATGCTTCCCCTACAGCGTAAGCTGCCGAGCCACCTAGAACTGGCAGCGCTAGAAGACCTGTTCCCACAATTCCTAAACTAAAAAGCAGAGAGGCAAAGGGTCCTGCAATCGGACGAAGGGCCTCAGCTGCCTGCGCAGCGCTGTTGATATCGGTCTTTCCATGGGCGTGCAAAGTAACTGCCACGGTCAAAATGATGAAGTAGGCGATCAGATTGGAAAACGCCATTCCAAGGTAGGTGTCGATCGCGATCCTTTGCATCGGCCTTGCCGACGCTTGATGCGACCCTTCTTTAAGCGGTTTTTCTTTCGGAGCCGAATGCATTAGTTCAACCTCTTCACCAGACTGCCAAAAGAATAGGTAGGGACTTATGGTCGTGCCCAAAACCGCGATCAGGGCTGCCATAGACTGTTGATTGAATAAAAGACTGGGAAGAAAGGTCCCGTGGAGAGCTTCCCTCCAGGATACATGCGTTACAAAGACGGTACCCACGTAAGCAAAAAGAGACAGCGTGAGCCACTTGAGGATCGCGGAGTATGTTTTGTAGGGAATGAAAATCTCTAAAAGTACTGAGATGACAGCCAAGACTACACAGTAGATCAAAGCGGGGCCACCAATCAGCAGATTGACCGCAGCACCCATCGCTCCGAGGTCTGCTCCGATGTTAATGATGTTTGCCAGCAGTAGCAGCGCAACGACCGAGTACGATGCCCAAGGGGGATAGAATCGATGAATGTTGCCGGCAATGCCGCGACCAGTAATGCGACCCAGACGCCCACTGATCTCCTGAATGCCGGCCATGAATGGATAAATAAAGACCATCGTCCACAGCATCGAATACCCGTATTGCGCACCAACACTGGAGTAAGTGGCTATGCCACTCGGATCATCGTCCGCTGCGCCTGTAACCAGCCCCGGGCCCAAGACTTTTAGAACTCTCCCTAGCAAGGAATCGCGCTTGCCCATGCCGGCTTTGGTAGACGGCACAGATATTCTTGTGGGGCGTTTGGCAGCCGCGACTTTGGTGGCTGGGTTCGGCTTGCGCCGGCCCGATTGTTTTTCCCGTGCCAAATCTGAAAGCTTCCCGGCTTTAAAGTCTATTTCGCGAGCTGCTCGCTGTAAAGGTTCTTCAGTTTATGAATATAGAGGTCTGTAAGAGTTCGGAGTTCCATACGACCGGTGTTCGCATTCGCCGCATATGATGGACTTGGGCTTCAGTGCGGGAGATCTATTGCCATTAGAAGGATGCCGTCGGGAAAAAGGGCCGTGATATTGGTCGCCGCTTCGCTGCGCGCAGGTCGAGGCTTTGGATGGGTCCTAGAAAATTTGTTTTGGACGATTGCAACCGGCGGCCGGTCCGCCCGTTGTCTTCAATGCGGCGAACGGGTAAGACCGTTGTTAGTCGTCGGAACGAAGTAAGGTATATGCTTATCCGGATCGGCTATGACATTGTCCTTCGCCTACCCAGTCCGACCCCAATAGTATTTCTGCTCCGAGTGTATCCATCGCGCGAATCGACACTTGTTGGCGCGGAAAACTTCCGAATTCAACCGGAGCAAGAGGTCGAGGACTATCTGGACGCCTTCGGCAATCGCTGCGGCCGTATTAACGCATCGGCAGGCACTATCCGATTTCGCAATCACGCTTTGATTCGCGACAGCGGCGAACCGGATTGCTACGCTCCCGAAGCCGGACAAGACGGCCTGCTCGAGATTCCTACAGATATTTTGTCTTTTATTTTACCGAGCCGTTACTGCGAGGTTGACAGCGAACTGTTGGATTTTGCCTGGAACAGATTTGGCGCGCTCACTCCTGGTTGGGCGAAAGTGCAGGCTATTTGTGATTTTGTGCACAGCCATCTTCGTTTTGACTATCAGATGGCTCGAGCGAACCGCACCGCGTTGGACGCTTTCAAGGAGCGGGTTGGAGTTTGCCGTGACTTTACCCACCTCGCCATCACTCTGTGCCGCTGTCTCAATATTCCTGCCCGATATGTCACCGGCTACCTGGGAGACATCGGAGTGCCGCCCGTCCCCGATCCCATGGATTTCAGTGCTTGGTTTGAAGTCTATCTGGACGGACGCTGGTACAGTTTCGATGCACGGCATAACCGACGCCGAATCGGCCGGATCGTTATGGGAAGGGGGCGCGACGCCATCGATGTGCCTATCACGATGGTGTTCGGCAGTCACCAACTCGAAAAATTTAGCGTGGCGACCGAAGAGCTGAAGTCCGGTGATAACCTCAATCAAACAACGAAGCCTTCAAGTCTCCGGAAGCAGGTAGTCGATACCAAATAAGGGTGCCTTCTCTGCAAACATGGTTTTGGCAGGAGTGGCAACAATCGCCGCTTCCGTTTCCTCTGACAGAGCACGCCGGAACTAGCCACTGAAGTCCTGGTTGAATGTAATTCCGGCTTCAGCTATCAGGGCGCTCTTATTGGGGCGGCCGACGCCGACGGACTTCTTTTTCACGTTGCGCTACCTCCTGGCCGCCGACCGCTCGCGATAAACTCTTTAGTGGAAATCTGATACAACCGATTATACCTCCCAGCCCCGAATAGTTGATATGAACAAACTCCAATTCAAAGGCTCCTGGAACGAAATCAAGGGCCAACTAAAGCAAAAGTACGCCCAGTTGACCGACGACGACCTCACCTACGTTGAAGGCAAAGATGACGAATTGATCGGTAAACTTCAGAAAAAGCTCGGAAAGAGCGCAGACGAAGTGCGCCAAATGTTGGAACAGCCGTAGAACCGTTGTAAATTTCTCTGAAGGATTCCTGTCCGCCAGATCGCTGCACGACAGAGTACAACCAGGACGTGGAAGGCTGCCCTGCATCGACAAAGAGAGTTTTACTCGGGACCGATCAATCGATTCGGAAAATGCTCTTTCCGAACGCAATTACTTGATCGACACCTAAAGCACATCGGATCCTTTGGTTTCCGCTGAACTCGCAATTTCTGCTCGGCGAGTCGTTCACATTCATCGTCCCGTCGGCGGGCGAGGTATGAATACGGAATTGCCGAGTTAATCCTCAACAGACTACGTGATTGAACTGACCGGCTTTTGCTCAGGGGCCCGATCGCGCCTGCGCTCGTCACGCACTTTGGATGTGCAGAACGTTCTGGAGATCCCGGCATTTGGTTGGCCGCGAACTGAATGAAGTGTAGGGTGCGACTAAGACTCCAAACAACAACTCAAATGCCGAATAACTCGGGAATCACCAAACCGAGCGAATTTGTCAAGCTAATCGAGCTGGCGTACCTGGTCGTAATACTTTGCGCCTTCATCTGGGCGAAGGAATTTTTGCTGCCGATTGTTCTTGCCGTCGTTCTGAGTCTCTTGTTGGCACCGGTTGTAGCTCGCCTAGAGCGCTGGGGGCTCCACCCGGTTTTAGCTGTTTTAAGCGTCGTGGCGATTGCCTTTGCCATTATTGGAGCGCTGTGCTCGACCGTGTCAGTACAGGCATTGGATGTGGTAAATTCGCTGCCAAAATACCGAGACAATATTCATGCCAAGTGGGCTGCCGTCCAAGAGGGACCGCCTGGCCCGGTTAGCCTGGCTGTCCGCAATATTGGCGTGCTGATCAATGATCTGAGCAGAGTCTCGGCGCCTGCCAGCCCTACTCAACAATCGGCGCCTACGAAGGTTGAAATTGTTGGCGGGCCAGAAAGTGTGTTTGCTCTCGTCCGAAACAGCGTAACACCGATAGTGGGTCCAATAGGTGAGTTCGCCGTTGTTGTGGTGCTCGTGGTATTTATTCTTCTTGAGCGAAAGCGATTTCGGGACCGGTTTCTTCGACTGACTGGGCATTCTCGCCTCGCTACGACGACCCTAGCCGTCGATGAGGCCGGGTCTCGAATAACCAGGTTTCTGTTGGGACAATTGTTAGTTAATAGCGCGTACGCGCTAGTGCTGGGGATCGGTCTATCCGTTATCGGTATCCCTAATGCTCTGCTCTGGGCGGTCCTCACCCTCGCATTGCGGTTTCTACCCTACATCGGTCTCTGGATCTCAGCCTTCTTTCCGTTGGTGCTGTCGATCGCTATCTCAACGACCTGGAAAGAGCCGATCCTGACGCTGGGCCTGTACGGCTTTCTGGAAATATTTACCAATAACGTTGTTGAGCCTGTGGTTTTAGGCGGTAGCACAGGAATGTCTCCTCTGGCCGTGATCGTTTCAGCTCTTTTTTGGACCTGGATTTGGGGCCCGATC
>JBKPCS010000149.1:0-13138 GCA_046727495.1 bacterium
CGCCGATTTCATTGGAAATGTCTCCGAGGTTAACTCTGCTCTTTCTGCCAATGACGGTTTCGAATTGAGAAAGCTTCGTTCTGGGACCGACCAAGCGAAGCGAGTCGCCGACATGAATCACCGAATCGCTCTCCGGGACCATGACTTTTCCATTGCGAAGTAGTCGCGAAAAGACGATGCCAGACTCTTGCTGGAAAGGCAGATTACGGATCGCGATGCCCTCGCAATTCGGGTTGGTCACTTCCAGATCAACCGCATCGAGAACTTGCGAATCGGTTTCTGGCACTGGATCGAGTTCCTCGGTTTGTGACTTCGCGTCGATCCGGAAGATCTTTTGAATCAGCAACATGGTGAGGATGATTCCGACCACTCCGAAGGGATAGGCCACAGCGTAAGCCATCCCCAGCAGATCGCTGCTACCGGGAGCTAATCCTTTGAGATTCTGTAGCGCCGCTTGACCGGCGGCTAAGCTCGGTGTGTTGGTGGTTGCTCCAGAGAAGAGGCCGGCCACTGTGGGCAGCGAGAAGTGGAACACAAACCGATAAGCCACTACCATCAAACCACCCAATAGAACGATTCCGGAAGCAACGATATTGAGCTGCAGCCCGTGCCGTTTGAGGGAAGAAAAGAAACTTGGCCCGACTTGCAGACCAACGGTGTAGACGAACAGGATGAGACCAAAATCTCGAACAAACTCGAGAATGTTCTGGTCAATGTGGAGGCCGCCCTGACCCAGCAGAAGTCCTGCAAACAAAACGCCGGCTGCGCCCAATCGCACGCCGCGAAAGCCCAAGCTTCCAAGCATCAGACCAAGCGCTGCGACGACGCTCAGCGCTAGAACTGCATGGGCAACCATACCCGGCGCCAAATGGTCCATCCATCCAAACATTTGGTTCTCCTAGCAGCCTCTCGGAATTGAAGATTGAGCTGGAGGACGGCCTCACCGAATGACTATCCAGGTCACACCAAGGCCATAGCTGATAGTTAACACTCCCACCAGTTTCAGGATTTGATTGAGGCGACGTTCTGCAGGCTCGGAGAGCCCAAAGTCCAAAAAAATTGCGCGGACACCGAGAAGCGCGTGCGTGGTGACACAAAAAAGAAAAAGCACCTCGAGACACAAAATGACAGGATTGCGCAAGTAAGCGACTACTTCTGAAAAGTCACGCAAGCCGCCTTTAGCGACAAAATGATTGGCGATAAAGTGCAGGCCTAGCAGGACCACCAGACCGACCCCAGTAAATACCTGCCAGAGCCAGGCGGACGTCGGTTTGGTTTCTTGGGCAAATGGATTTTCCATGATATTAGACGCGGAAGATTTTTAGTGTGGCAACCCAGAGCGCGATAGCGCTGATCACCATGAGCATCGTGAAAAGCGCCCTTTGCGCGCCCACGCCAATTCCGAAACCGGTTAAGGCGATACGCAAACCGTTCAGACCGTGGATGAGTATTCCGGCGAGCAGGATCACATCGAGCGCCAGAAAATAGGGTGAGCGCGCCAGAGCAACGAAAGAGTCCCAGGCGGTTGGCCCTCTCAGCAGTTGGCTCAACACAAACAAGTGCATGTAAAGATAGATGACCAAGCCAATCCCGGTAATTCGATTGAGGGCGTAAGCCCACATACCCAGTTTGCGATTGTGTACGTCCAGCCAGCGACTCGCTCGGCTCAGTTTGCGGTAGTCTAACTTAGACATTTCCTTTTCCTAACATCTTGGTGAATCGGCTTATGATCAGTTCGCGCCGCAGGGCCATGATCTTACCTGCCGGATCGACCGCTTGCGGGCACGCTTCGGTGCACTCAAAAGCGCTGTGGCATCGCCAGACTCCATGTTCTCCATCTGCTAATCCGAGTAGATGAGCGACCTTTACGGGGTCATCTGTCTTTTTCCGAGCTTGATGGATGGCTGCAAGGCCGGCCGGTCCAAGAAACTTCTCGTCGGCCGCCATAGTCGGACATGCACTCATACAGATGCCGCATTCGATGCATTGCTCAAAGCGGCTAAATCGAGAGAAGTTCTCTGGCAGGTCGACTAGCTTTGGATCCACCTCGGCCACTGCGAAGGTGTCGACACTGAATGGCAAGAACGCTTCGGCTTCGCAAGTCATGGCCATGTCCGCTGCTGACATACGTTGGAAAAAGCTTGTCACATCGACAACCAAGTCACTGACTATCGAGAAGTTCCGTAGAGGATCCAGGCGCAGCGGCCGATGGCTATCCCAGACGTCAGTTATTCGCGTAATGCATGGCAGTTTTTCGACCCCATTGATTCGAATGGCGCAAGAACCGCATGAGGAGTGATGGCATGCCCGACGGAAAGTGAGGGTGGGATCGTGAATTGCCCAAGCGGCATCGATCGCATCAATGACGTGGGCGGTATCCGGGACATCCACTGCGAAGGAATCGTAGTGAGGTGATTGACCTTGCTTCCATCGGAAGATCTGCAGTTGGACTTTGAGCGTGTTCATCGACTGCATTGCTCCGGAGAAAAGCGATCTTCAGGATCGCTCGGCAATGACGCGCGATACGAGCCTGGCTGCTGGAAGAATAATCGATAGGAAGCGAGCGGCGTATTGCGGGTGCGACATTCAGCCGAAATATTCAGCTTGCGGCAAACGATGTCGGAGACCTTCTCGGCCATGGCTCGCGCGGTCGTGGTCTTGCCCCCGGCTATTGTAACAAAGCCATTCATCCCGTCTCGCTCATGATCGAAGCATTCGAAGGTGCGGCTGACCTCTCGCGCGTCGACGCCGGCCTTGGCGATGAGTGGCCGGGCAACGGCCATCTTTGCCCGCATCGGTACTTTCTTTACTATCGGGATTAGCTGCTCGCCTTGGGCAATCATTCGATCAACGTGCTCGGGTGGAATGGTGATCAGGTCCGGATCTTCGACCTTCCAAGAAGTCGTGCCGATGACCGAAGTAGCGCGCTGCGGTACGATGATATCGCCATCGGACGGCTTGTTAAGACGATTCAGCACCATGTTATTGAGGCGGCAATCGAGCGCCACCATTACGCCGGCAGTCGGTACCTCAGGCACCAGTAGTCCTGCCTTGCCGGCGATCTCTCCGGCCCAAGGACCCGCTGCGTTGACTACCAGGTCGGCCGAAAGAGACTCTTTTCTTCCGGTAAGAAAATCTCTCATCCTGACGCCCGTGACGTTCTGGCCGGCGCAGACTAGGTCAGTCACCTCGGTGTAAGTCCGGACGGTCGCGCCGTTCTGCTGTGCCGTCGCCAAAAATGCGAGACAAAACCGGAATGGTTCAAACACCCCGTCAGGCACTTGAATCGCAGCGAGGACGTTTGGATTGAGAAACGGTTCAATTGCCAGCGCATGTTCGACGGAAATTTCGCGTGCGGGTATGCGGCAGGCTGCGCAACCCTCGAGAAATTGCTCCCTGAATGCGAGGTCGGCTTCGGTGAGTGCGACGAATAAGCCGTCGTTCAATTCAAGAAGATCGGGCATGATCTTCCGCAGAATCATGTTCTCCTCGATGCACTCGATGGCCGATTCTTGATCGGTGACGCAGTAGCGGCCGCCAGAGTGCAACAGGCAATGATTGCGGCCGGTTGTACCAAAGGCCACTTCGCCTCTCTCGATAACCGTCACGCGCAGACCTCGCAGAGCGAGATCGTGGGCAGTCGCCGAGCCGGTCGATCCAGCACCAATCACTATGACGTGAGGTCTGATTTTTCGGATTCTCCTTTTGAGCTCGATTTTGGCACACGCAGACCCAGAGTTGCTAACCGCCGCTTGTCATTTCTTCTACCAAAATTTAGCGCAGACCAACACCTCAAAAACCGCTGAAGAAAGTCGTCAAGGTAAGGAGGGCAAATAGCAATTTGCGGATAGCCGGTCGACGTGTCCTTCGCGAAAATTGCCTCCGTAACAGAAAGGAAATGCAATGAAAGAAACTGTCCTAAGAACTGAAGGATCATCCGAGAGTCAGCCTACCGCTCCTTCAAAGCTGAGGCTTAATCGCATCCTGGCTCCGACCGATTTTTCGTCGAGATCTGCGGCGGCAATTGATTATGCGATGCAACTAGGCCGCTCTTTAGGTGCGCAAGTTACTCTGCTGCACCTCGTTCCTGAGCCTTCTCTTGACTACACTATGGGTGGAATGCCGTCTGAGAAATGGGAAGAATTAACAGCAAAAGCGGAGACAAAACTGGATCAGGAACTGGCAGAGGTAAAGCGCGCGTACGAAGGAGTTGAAGTTGACTCACTCTTGCGAGCGAGTCTTGGTCTTCGCGAGGGAATTATGGGAGTAGCGAAAGAGATTTCCGCCGATCTCCTGGTGCTATCGACGCACGGATATACGGGTTGGAGGCATCTATTGTTCAGCAGTGATGCGGAAAAAATGATCCACGAAGCGCCTTGCCCGGTTCTTGTCGTACGATAAATGGTGAAATCAAAACGAGTGTTCTCTCCACTGAAGGGAGTGGAGAGTGAAGAACCTTGGTTCGTGCTTTTCTCGACCACCTTGCTAGATGAACCGCGTAAGGACTTGCGGATCACTCAGAGACTGACTGACATCAGCGCACGATTCGTGCGCGCCCAACAATCACGAACAGAGAGAACAGGGAACGGGCCGACGCGCGAAGGGAAGCGGAGAGGTCCGCGACGATCCCGTGAGGCTGCGAAGCGTTTACTCCTCGCGTTTCCAATTCACTTGGACCGAGTAACTCTCCTCCTGGCATTGGATCTCGAGCTCGCCCCCGTACGCCTGATGCAAAGATCTTCCGATCACACGGGGTAGATCGATGTCTGTAGTCTTGATGGCTATTAATTCTCGGCCTTCTTCGATGCCCATGATTCGACGGAGGGGATATAGAAATTTTTCGTGCTGCTCGACACGCCGGGACAGGCTGAGAATCTCGGCTTGGTGACTTTTCGCGAAACCGCCGCGGATGCTGACTATTCCGGCAGGACAGCTATCTCGCATACGATGGCAGGCCTGGCAGATATGCTGGTGTGAATCGATTGGCCATCGTGCGGCCCATTGCCATTGATTGTCTTTAAAGACGGCGAAACAAATGGGGCAGACGGTAGGCTCGATAGCCTCTGCTTTATAGGGATCTGTGCCATTTCTATCGACCTGCTGGCATCTTTCCTCCAGGGCGGTCTTGGCGCGCTCTGTCTTCATAATCGGTTTTTACGAGATTATTTTGTCTCTCACCAAGATCCCGAACTAGAGTTCATGCACGCCACGTATCTTGTTGAAAGTAGAACGCGGATTGCGGTGAGGCGCATCTCACCGACGTAGCCTCCCCGCCGAATAAAGTGAGAGGTGAGAGGTGAGAAGTAAGACGTGAGAGGTTTGCGAGCAAGCGATGGCGAGGGTTTACCAAGGGCAGTTTGTGAAATAACCAAACCTTGTTGTACGGTGGGAGCGAAATTTAGAAAGGAGCCTGACCATGAATGCTCTAAACTCCAAGCAGACTCAAAATGCGATCCGCAGTGAGGTTGCTGCGTTTCAACTCAGAGCGGAAGATGTACTGATTGCTGAAGGAATTCGCAAGCCGGCCGAAAACTCCGACGAGACTTTAAACGGTTGCCATGTAACGCCGTGGTTTTAATGTATCAAGTCTGTGGTTCAGTTATACGGCGGAGCAGCTGAAAAAGGGCGTTTACGCAGGTGGTTCTATCCTCTTGAGGCTTTGGATTTAGCTCCGCTTGATCGTTGGATCCTAGGTTTTAGAGCATTTGGCCAACACAGGTTAACGTAAACGCTTTCGGACCTTGCGACCTAGCCACAACTCTGAGTAGTCGAACTGGGAAGCTTGCGTGGTGACGAGGTCAGGTCTCGCAGGAGCGTAAACCCTACCGACCTATCGTTACTGCACCGACCTGGCTGTTCGCCAAGATGTCGAGATCCCGCGAATATATTGCGCTCGTTCGAACGCGCTAGGATCCGCGCATTTCCTTTGGCTCATGCTGCCCTTCAGCTGCTCAACCGAGTTGTACTCATTCTTTTCGAGCCATTCGGTTAGCTCCCGCTCAATAACCGCGATCTGATCAATACCATGCCGCAACAGCACTGAACAGAGCATAGTGACGTCTGCTCCGACCAAAAGCAATTTCGCGACATCCTCGGCTCGATGAATGCCGCTGGTAGCTGCTAAGCTGGCTTTAATTCTGCCGCGCAGGATCGCGATCCAACGGAGCGGAAGTCGCATAGCCATCGGGGTACTCAGGAAGATGTTTGGCGTGATCTCGAGCGTCTGCAGATCGATGTCGGGCTGATAAAATCGGTTAAAAAGAACTAATCCGTTGGCGCCGGATTCAAGGAGCTGTTTCGCCATGTTCGCCATATTGCTGAAAAACGGGCTTAGCCTTACCGCAATCGGGATAGAGACTGTTGCCCTGACCTGAGCGACGATTTGCCGGTAGCGGAGCTCCACTTCTGCGCTGGTTAACTCCAAATCGGTGGGTATCCAATAAATGTTTAGTTCCAGCGCGTCCGCCCCCGCCTCTTCGATTCGTTTTGCGTAGTCGGTCCAACCACCGAGCGTTGAACATTCAGGCTGGCAATAATCGGAATCTCGGTGGCTTCTTTAGCGGCAACAATTTCGTCCAGGTAGCTTTCCGGGGCCGACAGCTGTCAGCTCGATATCCGGAGCATAAGTGAGGGCTTCTGCATAGCTGTCCGAGCCGTGTGTGAAATGATGATGAAGCCAGTGGCGTTCAAAAGTGATGTGTTCTTCGAACAAAGAGTGAAGCACGATAGCCGACGCGCCCGCGTCTTCCAGCCGTCTGATCTGATCCAAGTTTTTCGCTTAGTGGAGATGCGGAGGGAACCGGCCCAAGATTTTTGATCCCGGCGGCGGACCAGGAGTCCGCCGACTCGCCCATCGGAGAGGCAGGAGTAATCGGAAAAAGAGCGATGACTTCGTTGAGCTGATAAGCAACACGAGCCGCCGCTTCATTGCCATTCATGTTTATCGGTTGTCATCGTTTTCACCTACTTGGGTCTTAGGTCTGTGTCTTCGCTGCTTACCTCGCTGGATCTCCAAGAAGTTGAGAGGCCGCGAACGTACTGGGTCCGCTCAAAGGCGCTCGGGTCGGGGTGCTTCTTTTGGCTCATGATTCCTTTTAGTTCCTCGAGCGATTGGTATTCGTGAGACTCGAGCCATTGCACGAGCTCTCGCTCAATGACCGCGAGGTGGCTGATTCCATGGCGTAGTAACGTCGAGCAGAGCATTGTTACGTCTGCTCCGGCCATAACGAGCTTCACCACATCGAGTGCCTGGTGAACACCGCTGCTCGCAGCGAAGCTGGCTCTGATGCGGCTGCGGAGGATTGCGATCCATCGTAAGGGCAAGCGCAACGACATCGGCGTGCTCAGAAGAATTTCCGGTTTGGTCGTCAATGATTCCGGGTCGATGTCCGGCTGATAAAAGCGATTGAAGAGAACCAATCCGCGAGCGCCTGCTTCAACTAGTAGTTTTGCGATACTTGGAAGGCTACTAAAGAATGGGCTCAACTTTACGGCGATGGGGATTGCGACAGTCTGCCTTACCTGGGCCACGATTTCGCGATATCTGTACTCGACCTCGGCTCCGGTAAGTTCCGGATTGGTGGGGACCCAATAGATGTTTAGTTCCAGGGCATCGGCACCTACCTGTCCAATGCGTTTCGCGTAATCGGTCCAGCCGCCGATGGTTGACGCATTAAGACTGGCGATGATGGGGATTGAGGTTGCGCTCTTGGCGTTCTCGATTTCCTGCAGATAAGTCTCGGGACCAACGACAGGTGCGCTGGTTTTGCGAGAATAACCTATCGCGTCAGAGAGAACCTGGAAGCCGTATATCGGATGGTACTGGGGCTGATGATGTTCCAAAGAAATATGTTCTTGGAACAAGGAATGGAGCACGATTGCGGATGCGCCGGCGTCTTCCATCCGCCTGATGTTGTCGAAACTCTCGCTCAGAGGAGAAGCAGAAGGCACTAGCGGCGTCCGCAGCTTCAATCCTAGGTATTCAGTTCTCAAGTTCATCAAATCTTCCTTTCTCCAGTTTTCGATTCACTACGATCTGGTCAGTTGCGGCAGGTGTCGCGATGACGGCCAAATCTACGGGGACTGGTACATCAGCGATATTCCGAAAAGCCTTACTGCCGAGTGCGGTTTCACGGTTCGGGTTGATTGGATAAAAATTAGGGCCAAACGTTCGCAGATTCTCTGTCAGCGTCTTACCGGCGCTACCCTCCGTTTCGGTCGCGCCGATCAAGGCGACCACCTTCGGCGATAGCATCCGCTGCAGAGCGGGTTTTCGTGTGTGGGGAGGAGCACTGGCTGATTCGGTTGTTGCTGCAGTCATCACGCTAGAGAGTATGGGTGGAAAGGGAGGGTCACTTCTCAGCGGTTGTCAAAAAGCACCCTAGTTTTGGCCATGCCCTGAGTTGCAGCGAGCGATAAGACCTTTGGCGGCAGGCAAGGCGATTCAGTTCCAGTTCAGGCTTTTATCTGGTTCCGGCACGATTTGGTCGTGGCGAATTCAACGATGTTCTCGATGGTCGTTAGGGCGATATGCTCTAATGCCTCGCGAGTCAGGAAAGCTTGATGCCCGGTGATGAGTACGTTTGGCAGCGTAAGCAAACGGGAAAGCACATCATCTGGAATGACTCGAAACGAGAGGTCCTCAAAGAATATTTCGGGTTCTCCGCCGCTGTAGGCACGTTCAGCCTAGGATACTGTCTCAGCGTTGCCGCTTCTCGGACTACCGGAGCGGCTCTTCGCGTAGATTTACCTTTTTCAGGAATGCGGCCACCGCGGCAGTATCGAAATAGAACATCTTGGCCTGCACCAATTTTCCGTTGCGGACTCGATACAAGCCGAGGACTTCGCCATCGAATCTGTCACCGCCGGGAGTTACCCCGCGTTGTCGCCAGTGCACAACAACTTCATCGTCGTTAGCGGCAATAACACGTGGATCCATTGTGCGCTCCGCTTCAGTAGGTTGCAGCGGCGCCCAGATTTCACTCCAACTGGGTCGCCTCGGATCAGGTCCGGCTGTTTCACCGCCGTAAGGTAACGAAGGCGGCCAGTAAATCTCAAACTCAGGATCGATAAGCGCGTAGAATTGCTGATCGTCCTGCCGCTCTACGGCATCAAAGGCCATTAGGACAACTCTAACATTTTCGTTTTCCTTCATAGGTTTACCAAAAGTAGTCCAATGTGAATCGGTAGAATCAGTCCGTTTTCACGCTGGGACACCGCACGCCGGCTGGCGCGGCTCTTGAGACCTCATTTATCACGGAAATTCGCCTCAAATAATCTGGAAACTCACAGGTAGTCCAGTTGTAACAATCAACCGAATTGAGCCGCTATGATCTGCAACGAAACCTGTAGACAGGCTTTGCAAGCTATTCTGTGGTCGCTAGCATTGGTTCATGACGGGTCATGAAAGTCCATGGATGAATCAAAAAAGTGGCTAAGAAATGAAAGATCTTAGCCAACTTTCCAAAGACCGATATCGGATTTTGGCAGAAGCCGTTTCCCGACCGCTTTACACAGTGGATGTTGACGATCGTTGCAGAGAATCGGTAGGTGCTTTGCCCCGGCTAAAGCTGTCTTGCGGCCGTTATTCGATGAGTTCCGCCACCCGATCCAACGCTTTCGGCAACGCTTGCTATTTTACCATGACCCATTGCGGCTGCAGTAGTGGGAAGGCAATCAAACCAATGACAGCTGTTACTCCCACCAAAAGAGGGTTGCTGACTTTCCATTTGAATAAAACGATGAGGCTGCCGCCTGCGATCAGCACGGTGAGCCAATCGCCGATGGCGATCTTGCCCAATAGGACGCAAGCTCCTAGTATCGTGCCGATCGCCGCTCCATAGGCACCCTTGATGAATCCTTGCACATTCGGGTCAGTGCGATGCCGAACGAGGATCGGAGCCACAAACAGGATGAGCAGGAAGTAGGGCAGAAAGATCCCGATGGTGGACACCAACGATCCCCAGAAGCCCGCCACCAGGTAACCGACGAACGTCGCAGTGATCACCACAGGCCCAGGACTAAGCATGCCGACTGCGACGGCAAAGAGAAACTCGCGGCCATTGAGCCAACCGCTTTGCTGCACCAATCCTTTCTCCAGAAATGGAACGATAACAAGACCGCTGCCAAACGTGAGGCTGCCTGCTTTGAAGAAGAAGACAAACAACTGGCTGAGCGTCGATGCGGACGCGGCCGCCTTAGTTGTCCCGGTCGCCAGCGGGAGCGGCGCCATTGCCGCTCCAGAAGGTGGCTGCTTGTGGCGACGGAAAAGCGAACCGTAATAGAGAATTCCAATAATCCCTGCGCCAATGAACAAAATTGCCAGCTCTGCTTGAAAGACAATCGTCACGACGAAACAAATTGCTGCGATAACCCATTGCAGCCAGTCCTCCATGCCAAGCTTGGCCAGGCGCCAGCATGAGTGGAGGATCAATGCGATTACAGCTGGGCTGACGCCGTAAAAAATCGCCGTCATCCAGGAAAGCTGGCCGAAATGGATGTAAAGCGCGCCAAGTGCAGCGACAATCAAGAAGTTAGGCAAAATAAATGCCCAGCCGCCCGCCCAAGCGCCCCAGAAGCCACCGCGAAGATATGCCGCGAAAATGCCGACCTGGATGGCGAGAGGGCCAGGCAGCGATTGCGAGACCGCGATGGCATCTCTCATCTCCTGTTTAGTAAGCCAACCCTTTTCCTGAACTAGCTCCTTCTCCATCAAGCCGCACAAAGCCACTGGACCACCGAAACCAAATGTGCCGAGACGTAGAAAATAGATGACTAGATCACGGATTCGGGGTGTCCGATCTGCTGCTGTTCGCTGAACCGCTCCGTTTTGCGTTGGACTTTTCATGATCTTTTGAATTGCGCGTAAAAACCGTCGAACCATTCGAAGCCTTTGGAGAGACTTTCTTGATCAGTCAGTCCCTGTTCGGCCCAGCCTTTGAAGATTTGGTCAACGCCGAATCCTTCGATGCAGCGAAATTTGTCGTCTTCTACATCGGCATCGTGAACAAGCTCGGCCAGTCGCTGGACCGCTCGATCACAAATACCGAACCGCTCGATGAACGTTTCGAAAGTGCAGCGGTCCCCATGGTGACTGAACTCCACTTCGAACATGTCGTATGGAATTGCGTCGGGATGGTCTTGCGGCTTGTTTGCGAAGACGAATTTGGCTCCCGTATCGATAAACTTACGGGTCAGCCAAGCTGAGCCAACTCGATCGATTTCTGGGCGGGGCGGGTGATCCAGGCGCTGCCTCGGAAATCCTCGACTCGGAGCCGGACCCTCGATTCAGATTGCTTTCTGGGGGCTGGCAGGTTGAACAATAGCAACAGCCAGGAGCCAGGCGCTGTGGATGAGACGGATGTTTCTGTAAGTAACACGTGTAACGAATTGTCTTTGATGATTAGAGAAAGTTTGGCTAATTGTCAATCTTCACCGACGCACCCGCGCAATGCTCGGATTCTGAACAACTCTTAAGGATATCTTCAGTAACACGCAGCGAAATTCGCGCGTATCCTGCCACGTTTCAGAACGACTGTATGCGAAAACATCCCAGTCAACAAAAGGACAAGCAATATGATGAACAGAAGAATAATAGCGGTACTTGCCGTTATCATCGGACTCACGACCGTTGGCGCCCTCGTCTATGCGGGAATGGACAAGGAGGAAAACAAACAGCAGGTCGCGATGACTGAGTTGCCGGCTGCGGTGCAAAAGACAATCCAGGATAATCTCGGGGGAGGAACTGTTACTGAAATCGCGAAGGAAACCGAAGGCGGTTCGACTTATTACGAGGCTGAAGTGCAGAAGTCCGGCGAAAAGGTTCAGATCAAGGTCGCTGAGGATGGGAAGCTCATCAGCGTGGGGAAAGGAGAGGAAGACGAAGATAATGCCTGAAGGGTAGAACCTTTTCGATCACGACACGGCCAACCTGAGGCCGTCGAAAAATCGTAGAGGTTCCGCCAGCGCGAAGAGGAGCGGCAGTTCTTTTCTCCTGGGACTCCCAATAAGGCAGTCGCCGCTGCAAAAGCTCGAGACATATCGCGAGGACGTTCAATGTCCATAAGGCGACGATTTATCGCCTCGCGCAGATGCAGTGACGAGCCATAAACCAGAAGGAAACGCAATTACGCACAGTTCGAATTTTCGTTGTATAGAAATCGAAGCACATTGATAACCGCACTTTCGCTTGGAGTAGTGCCCAGGTGATGCAGCTGGTCGTCCCGGGGGCGTTGCATGTACGATAGGCAACATGGATCTGTTTCGCGTTGCAGTGGTACAGGCTGCCTCAGTGCCCTTCGATCGAGAGCGCAGCACGATGAAAGCCTTGGACCTGACAGGCCAGGCAATCCGAAGTGGAGCACGGCTCATCGTGTTCCCCGAGGCATTCATTTCCGGGTATCCCAAAGGGACCGACTTCGGAGCTTGCGTTGGGATGCGATCTCCTGAAGGGCGGAAGTGGTTCCGCACCTATTTCGAGAGTGCTATCACAGTACCCGGACCTGAAGCGGACCAGCTAGCAGCGGCGACGCGGGAGGGAGGCGTATATCTTGTGATAGGCGTCATCGAGCGGGATGGCGGCACGCTGTACTGCACGGCGCTTTTTTTCGGCCCGGGCGGATTGCTCGGCAAACACCGCAAGTTAATGCCCACCGCCGTAAAGCGGATCATATGGGGCTTTGGTGACGGCTCCACCCTGCCAGTTTTTGACACACCCGGCGGCAAAATGGGGGCTGTCATCTGTTGGGAAAATTACATGCCGCTGCTGCGCGCAGCCATGTATGCCGAGGGCATCCAGATTTACTGCGTCCCGACGGCCGACGACCGCGAGACCTGGATCCCGACCATTCGGCACATCGCGCTCGAAGGCCGGTGTTTCGTACTCTCGGCCTGCCAGTATATTCGTCGCGGCGATTATCCCGCGGATTACCCGGTCGATCCAGGGAAAACGATCCGCAGACCGTGCTTATGCGTGGCGGCAGCGTGATCGTCAATCCGCTCGGTCGCGTGCTGGCGGAGCCAGATTATTCGGATGAGAAGATCCTTACTGCTGATCTCGACCCCGGCGAGATTGCCGAAGGGAAGTTCGACCTGGACGTGACAGGGCACTACTCGCGTCCGGACGTGTTCCGGCTGGAGG
>JBKPCS010000150.1:0-5974 GCA_046727495.1 bacterium
GCCTAGCTCTGTTTCTTAGCGAAGTCGGGCCTGCTCGGCGTCTCCTCGTACGGCATGACCTTGACTGTCGCGAAGCGCGCGGGGGAGCCGATCATCGGGCTGAGGTACGGGCTGTCGTGATACTTCGCCCGGTAGGCGTCATCGATCCGGTCGCCTCTTGTTGGTTTTTCGCGGGCTGACTTTGTGCCCACTATCGGTCATCGTTTTAGTGGCTGCTCTCGTGATCGTGCGGCACCTGTCGCATTCTTGCGGAAAAAAGGGGTGCTTCTCTTACCCTGGAAGAGACTGCTGAGTGGGGTCGTACTAGCGGAGCGAAGTTTCGAATGCGATTAGCATTCAGCTCGCATCCTCGGGCAAGAACAGCTCGATTTAAGAAGACACTTTTCTCTCGACTTGATAACGAAGCCAAACCATACCACCCTCCAGTGTTTCCGTGCTAATGTGTCGAAGCGACTGCCCGGATGCCGGCTGTTCGTCCTCGCCGCCGATAAACTCAAAGATGCTCGGGACGCCGGCTAAGCCGTCTATTCCCGGATATACCAGAAGACTGATTTCGTCGATCAAGCCCGCCTTGAGAAAGGCGCCATTGATCCTGCCGCCGCCTTCAAGGCGAAGAGTATTCAGGCCAAAAGTTTCGCCGAGCGTTTCCAACGCGCCGCGCAAGTCGCTTCCGTCTGAACCCGCGAACAGGTAGGAAACTCCGTCCTCGCGCAATTCGGCGAGATAGTCATCTGAGACCTTTTCACTGAGGACGGCTATTATGTGGTCGCCGCCGGCATTGTCCTGGCCGTAATGCAGCTTGCCCTGTGGGTCGATAGTGACAGCAACGTCGCGCCCCTTGCGATTCCCGATATGAGTGGTCCGCAAATCGTCTCCGGCTGATTTCACGTTTCTGGGATTACTTTGAATGAGTTCTTCCATCGTCTTGCGCCCTACAATCCATCCGTCGGATTCGAATTGTGAAGCGACTTCATCATAGTGCTCGCGCAGGGTTGCGGCCTTAATCCCCACAGCGGGAGCCGTCCAACGATCTACGAATAGGCGTCCGTCGATCGAACTCATCATGTGACAAATGATTTTGGGGCGCATTTCGGATTTATCCTTTTTGTCTAAACCACTCGAACCGGTAGGCAAGTTCCGGTCCTCGCGACCCCTCATATGCGAGCTGGCCAATCAGCATCGCGAACGGTTCGATGTAACGCGCAATGCGTAGTGGTCCGGCATCAACCGGATCGAAGCCCACGTCGCGAATGAGTTGGGCAGCGATAGCTTTGCCTTTCGTATCGTCTCCACAGTAGACCAGACTCGGCCTGGCCGGGGCTTGTCGAGCTTCAAAGACGTCAAAAAATACTTCACTAGGCACGGCTTGAAAAGCCGCCACAACCCGGCCGCCCGGAACCTTCTCTGCGATGACTTCTGCGCCGGAGGATTTGTGGGCGATGATGAGTTCGGTGTTCTCAATGTTCAGCGGCACGCAGCAACTCACTATGACCTTGCCAGACAGGTCACCGACCTGACTCAGGACTTCGTCCAGGCGAGACCAATGTACGGCTAGCAGGATTGCGTCCGCTTCTCGAGCAGCCTCAAGTGGAGAGCCGGCTCGCGCGTTCCCTCCAGCCTGACGAGCCAGTTCTACCAGCTTCTCGTATCGCCGCGAATAGCTAAATACTACCTTATGCCCGGCACGCGCGAAGAGTATTCCGAGTTTACCCCCCATCAATCCGGAACCGATTATGGCGACTCGCATGGCAATTGCTCCTTTTGATCAACGCTACCGTCCTGTCGCGCTGTAGCGTAGCGAAGGCGGAACTCTTGCCCGATTTCCCTTTTGTTGAGTGGTTTGATACGGTCGCCGTTTCCTACGATAAGCGATGCGAGAACGAGAAGAACCGTGCCTCCGATTAGCGTTGCCGCGATCGATAGATGGTCCAGGAGCGATCCGCCGAACGCAGCACCCAGCATGATAGAGAGCTGGATCGCGCCCACGATTAGCCCACCGCCACTTTCTGGCTCGTCACTGATGCCTTTCGTCAGCCAAGCCGACCATGCCACCGGAATTGCCGAGTTCAGTGCTCCCCATGCAATCATGAGGACCGCTACGCCCCAAAGGGAATGCGCGAGCGCTAAAAGGCAGAGCGTCACCGCGCCTAAGGTAATGGGTAGCCCGCCTAACAACAGATAAAGATGTCGGCCAAGAAATTTACTGGCCCCGTAAGTGCCGATAAATCCGGCTGAACCCAAGCCTAATAAAAGCAGAGACAGTTGTGGCAAGCTTACCTGAGTGCAGGTTTCGAGGAACGGCCGCAGGTAAGTGAAAGCCGCAAACGCGCCGGCAAAGGTTAACATCACTGCAAGCATAGCAAAGGCCACATTGCGCCGTTTCAGCAGGCCGAGGAGTTTGCCGACGGGGTTCGCCACTTGTGGTGGCATAGGCGGCAGGCTTATCCATTGCCAGATCAAACTTATCACGACAATCGGGGCAAGCGCCAAGAACACACCGCGCCATCCAATGATCCCCCTAGATAGCTGCCGATCGGCGCGGCAAATGCCGTGGCCACTGCATTACCGGTATACATGACCCCTAACGCCTTCGGAACGGAATTCTCCGGAACCAATCGCATCACTGTCGCCGTGGCCAGCGACCAAAACCCACCAATGGTGATGCCCAGAAGCGCCCGGGCTATCATGAGGATTCCAAAGTTCGGCGCTTCGGCGACAAGGAGCAACGATGCCAGCATTACTCCCGTCAGACCTAGCAGCAGATAGCGTCGATCGAGTCGCCCTGCCATGGTTGCGATGAACAAGCTGGTTGCCACCGCGAAAAGACCAGAAACCGAGATCGCCTGGCCAACCATTCCCTCGGTTGCGTGGAGATCGCTCGCGATCGGCGTAAGAAGGCTGACCGGCATGAATTCAGAGGCGATCAGCATCGCCACGCACAAGGCCATCGACCCGACGGCGCTCCATGCCTGTCGTCTCGGGATGGCCAGTCCCATTGTCGTAGTCGTCATGATTCCCTTTGTTACTTCATTGCAGTTTTGCCGTCGCACCGCTTCTTGCTGCACCTATCGCGATCTTGCGAAAAACTGCTTTCCCAGGCTGACGGGCAACCCACTCTAACATCAGCCGCACCGCGCCGTCATGCGTCGGTGCTAGCCGCGAAGTTCTGGCTAGTACTGGGCGCCGATCGAATTTCTACACCCTAACGTTGCCGACGATAGTCGCTGGGAGAGAGGCCGGTTTCCCGTCGGAACCGCTGCGCAAAATGGCTCGGGTTCGTGTAGCCCACTTCAAGAGCGACATCCACAACGCTTTTTTTTGTTTCTCGAAGCAGTCGTTGCGCCGCATTGATGCGCAGATTGATGTGATAATGCAACGGCGAGACGCCCATGGCCGCCTTGAACAAACGATGAAAGTGAAACTTGCTCAAACCGGCCAGGCCTGCCAGATGAGCCAGGTTGAAATCTTCGAAGGCATGTTCTGCCATCCAATCTGTAATCTGTCTAAGCTTGCAGCCGGGCAGAGATGGACTGCCGGCGTGCTCCTTGACGGTTTCGCTGTAGTTTTGGGTCAGGTGGATTGCAATGACCTGAGCGAGTCCCTGCACCCGCAGAGGACTCGCTTTGGGGCGCAATACTTCATCATGAAGCTGCTCCATCAGTGAACTCAGCACAGCATCTTCGAAACCTGAAAGATCCCGCAGCCGGACCTGATCCGAGTCGCTGCCGAAAGTTTCGTCCAAAGCGCGCTGCAGCAGAGGCAGTCCAACAAGCACGAGCATATACTCAAACGGCTCCCGCGAAATGGTTCGCCACCGGCAATAGTAAGGCGCTCCTCCCGAAATCAGGAAAAAGGAACGCTTCTTAATCAAGCTTTTAATCCAAGGAGCCTTGTTTTCCCGTTCTTCAACCTCGACCTCACCAGACGTTGTCCAAATGAGACTTGGTTCGCTCACGGCCGGCGTGAACACCGAGCCCCTTGATGGCGCTGTGAAGATTGAGGCCCTTATATCTCGCCAAGCTTCGCCATGACTAGCGGCACGGCACGTTCCGAGGATATAATGTTCCAAACCCTCGGCAGACGTTGTCTCAGGGATCTGCATTCGCAAAACGGGCTTGTGGTGTACACGTAGCGAATTCACACCCCGCTTGCAATCCGTCACCGCCGAACCGATTGATTTTTTGAGCAATATCGCAACAGGTCCAGCAAGATCAGGAGAGCGTCCTAGTGCGCGCGAGTCATGATTCAGCGGGAGGATAAAGCCTAGACATGGTTCGCGAATTGCGCCGTAACGGAATCGAATCCTCCCTTGAATTGTTCAAGGTGCGCTGCAATCGTCGGGGCGTGCTTTTTTTGAAGAACCTACCGGCCGGCATTGCGATCGTCTTGAGTATCTGGTTCGGGAATTCTCTAGCGGCGCAAGAAGCCGCAAAAGTCTTTGAGTATCAGGACGTCGTGAACAAGGCCCAGGCGCTGGCCAAACAACCGTTTGCCGCGCCAACCATGGAGCTCTCTCCGGATCTTCAGCACCTCGACTATGATCAGTACCGTCGTATTCGCTTTCTGCCGGAGCATGCAATTTGGCCGGGTGCGCCGTATCGCCTGGGTTTTCATCATCCAGGGTACCGTTCTACGATACCTGTTTTGTTCCATGAAATTGAGAAGGATCGTCTTCGTGATATCGCCTTTTCGCCCGCCTATTTTTTTTATGACTCACCAATCACGTTCAGCGGGCATGAAGAATTCGTAGGTTTTCGGGCTTACGTCCCGGAGAAGCAGCCTGGAGTGTTGGACGAATTCATTGTGTTCCAAGGGGCCAGCTATTTTAGAGCCGTTGCCAAAGGGGTTGATTGGGGGCTGTCTGCACGCGGCCTTGGCGTGAATACGGGGATCAACGCGCCAGAAGAGTTTCCAATTTTCCGGGAGTTTTGGATGCGAAAACCGAATCCTGGAGACGATGCGTTGCAGTTCTACGCGTTGTTAGATGGGCCGAGCGTGACTGGAGGCTATCAGTTCTCGGTCAAATATGGCGAGACAACGGTCGTCGATGTCAAAGCAACGGTTTTTATCAGGCAGAAACCTCAGGTGCTGGTCTTTGCTCCTCTGAGCAGCATGTTCTATTTCGGCGGCAACACAATAAACAAACCGGTCCTGAAACCCGATTATCAGCCCACCGGTAAAATGGATTTTTCCATGAATAAGACCGACTTCAACCGGCGCGAGTTCCGACCTGAGGTTCATGATTCAGATGGGCTTTTGATGGATACCACTTCTGGCGAAAAGATGTGGGTACCGCTGGATAATCCGCATGCAGTCAGCGTCCGGCGTTTCTCCAGCGTCGTCTCTTTTTCGCTGGTTCAGCGGGATCGCGACTTGAACGACTATCTTGACCGCGAAGCCAACTATCATCGGCGGCCAACGGTAACCGTGCTTCCGAAAGGCGATTTTGGACCGGGGTTTGTCCGCCTTTTGGAATTTCCGACTGCGGATGAATATACGGACAATATTGGCGTTGGCTGGGAGCCACAAACTCTCCCTGAGCCAGGCGGTCATATCGAGCTTGCCTATCAACTGTTGTGGAGAGGAGACGAACCGGACGCCGACCAGTTCCGCGTCATTTCGACGACTGTCCGACCTAACCCCGGTGCGAACGAGACGCGGTTCCTGATCGAGTACGCCAAGCCGGAGAAAGGAGAGACTATTCCCGTTGCTGAGTTAAAGCCGCTGATTCAAACCGGTGAGGGGGCACAAGTCAAAGATATCGAGTTCACGCCGACCAACCGGGGCTGGCTGGTTGGGTTTACGGTGTTCAATCCAAAGGCGTCTCAGCCGCTCGACATCAGTTGCGTCATATTGCGCCGGGATGTATTTTGCTCGGAGAAATGGCAGTATCTCCAGAATATCTAGCCCTCCTTCGAACCGGTGTCCGTTCTTCGCCGGAATGGAAAGAGGCGTGGGACCGGATCAACGACTA
>JBKPCS010000151.1:0-12446 GCA_046727495.1 bacterium
AACTCTTTCCTGGTTAGGTATGATGCTAAGCGCGCTTTTCACGCCTGACTCGCCGGGTCGGCTCGTTTTCGCACCGATCTAACCTGTCGCCCCTTTGCAGTTCCGTGACTAGCAGACGCGGCTGTTCGGGCAACAAGCCGATGTAGGCGGACCCTAAGTCACATACGGCCTATAGGTCGTATAGGTCGTATAGGTCCTATTCTCCTCGATCCGGAAGCGCTCTCACCTGAATCAAGAAAATCGTCACTAGAATGCACGGGATCACAAACTGAGCCTGGCGAATATTGGTCAAGTCTGCCACTCCCCCTAAAATGAACGGGAAAACCAGAATTGCGATCCCAGATGCGAGCGTCGTCCTGCCGCTCGCCTCCGTTTCATCCGCCTTCGAAAGCGCTAGGGAGAGAAACGATGGATACAAATTTGAGATTCCCAGCCCGACAACCGCGAGCGCGACCAGGCGGAGAATAACAGTGGGCGCCAGGCAATAGAGAATTGATCCACAAAATGCGGTGCACAGAGAAACCGTGATGATACGGCTCGCGGAAAGCGTTGCTGCTAAAAAGCTGCCCAGCATCCGACCAGCCGACATTGCAGCAAAGAACGCGATGAGAACTGCGCCGGCCTGGGCAGGGTCAGAGAGGCCTGTCTGCCGGAAAAAATCGGTTGCCCAAAAAATGACTGAGAACTCGACTGCGACCGATAACAGCAAAAGCAACCAGATTGTCCAAAAGGCTGCCCCAAGTTTACGATCTCCTGAGCAGAATGCCGGGATCGTCAACCGGCAGGCTATTGGCCGATAGCGCAAGAAGACAAAGGCGCATGCGACGGCCAATAAGAAAGGAGCGAGAAACGCCGTGCGCCATCCGAAGTGCCCTTGTTCGGCTAGACTCAATATGGCCGGTGCAAAGACCGTGCTGGCGCTAGCTAACCCGTTCGCCTCGGTGATCGCTGCTCTTGACTGAGTCCGGTGCTCCCGAACGAGCAGCAAGGGTATCTCGCTAATGAGCAGAGAACCGAGCGTCCCCCCGAAAAAGGAACCGGCGAGCAAAACGAAATAAACTTTGCCGGTACAAATAAGTAGACTTCCGGAAAGCAAACCGGCGCAGGCCAGAGAAAGAGTTCTCCAAGGGCCGAGAGTGCGGCTGATTTTTGCGGCTACCAGGCTTGCTACAACAAAGCCGGCGGCGAAGCTGCTACCGAGCAGCCCGGCCTGCCCAAAGGTGAGATGTTGTTCCGACCGGACAAACGATGTAATCGGTCCCAGGCAATTCAGTATGAGAGAAAAGTAGATGAGCAACAGGTAGGCGATCCAGGTCGCTGCCGTTCGCTCCAAGCGCTTGCTGGATAAGCTCTTGTTTGATCCGATCGTGTCGTTGCAGCCGCCAACCGTAGAATCGGGAGACTTCGCTTCCACCAACAAAGCAAAAACGTAATAACTGTTTTGCTCAATCCAGCAAAGTTATGTATGAATTGGGCAAAAGTTGCTTAGCGTTCAAAAACAGCAAAAACCGATTCTGGAACGGCTCATGTGGCGGGGACCGCAGACTCGCCGAGCTCTTGCCCTGGTTTCGGACCTGCCTAGACAAACTTTGAGCAGGCTATTGTTCGATCTGGAAAAGCGAAAACTGATCGATTCGATAAAGAGCGAAGAGTCGACCGGCGGACGCAAGCCCTCCCTGATCGGAGTGAATCCGGCCGCAGGTTTTTTTCTGGCTATCAATTTTGCCGATGGCAATTCCGTGCTGAGACTGACCGACGCAGGTTTCCGTCAGCTCGCCGAAAGGTCGATCCCGTTTCTTTTGCGGGAAGGGCCGGCCAAGATTTTAGGCGAAGTTATCAAATGGAGTAAGCGAACTTTCACCAGCGAAATTCGGAGGAACTTGCTTGCGATCGGGTTGTCCGTGCCTGGGCCGGTCGACAAACGTTCCGGTTTATTAGTGCAACCTCCGAGATTAGGCGGATGGGAAGGGTTCAGCTTCCGTGATTTCCTCCTCGATAGTTTCGGAACGCGAGTGCTGGTAAATAATGATGCGAACATGATGGCGCTGGGAGAGCTCTGGTCGGCGCGGCGTGCGGCGGATTATTCGTCTGATGAATGCTGGATCGTGGTGAAGCTGAGTCCAACTGGGATCGGAGCAGGGCTGATTTCCGAAGGGCATCTCTACCGTGGAGCAACTGGGGGCGCGGGAGAGATCGGTCATATTCAGGTTGCTCCGGACGGACCTCGTTGCCGGTGCGGCCTGCGTGGCTGTCTTGAGACCGTAGCGGCTGCGCCGGCCGTTCTGGAGCAAGCGCGAAAACGTTCTATTCCGAGAACGAAGCACGGATCACGAGAAAAGAATTTGGGCAGAAATATCCAGACGTTTGCCCGAGCCGCTTTTGCCGGAGAAGAAGTACCTAATGCGCTAATTCAAAAGGCCGGGACGCACATTGGTGAAGTGCTCGGGACGCTGGTTAACGTTCTTAATCCGACCCGTATCCTTGTTGGTGGCGACTTTGCGACAGTCGGTCCCACGATGCTTGCCAGTATCCGGCAAGGTGTCTTTGCCCGAGCGCTACCCTTGATGAGCCGGCGCTTGGCGGTTGAACCATGCCGGGGTTCCAATTCGGAAATTGCTGGGTGTCTGGTGGAGGCATTTCTGGAGACATTCTGCGGGTGAATTCGTTGCACCGCCGGCAAGGGAAACGAGACGGTGAGACGGCGAAGGGCGAGACGGGCGATAAAAAAGATGTTGTCGCAAACCGACAATAAAACTCAGCCACCCCTGGAATATCACATCCCGCGAAAACGACATCCGGAAAGGGTGTTAGAGCGTGCGCAAAGGAGCTTTGGCCAGCGTGACGATTGCCGTGATCCAATCCATAAAATCAAGCAAGTCCAATGCGCCAGAAGAAGAACCGTGTGAAAATGTCACGCCGTAGTTGATAATGTCCTAATTGAACGCGTGATCCGCAATCTAGACGAAACAATCTTATGAATAATCGCGCAAAAAAGGTGATCGTTACCGGAGGAAGCGGCAAGGCCGGACGAGCATGTGTAAATGACCTGATTGCCCACGGATACCAAGTCTTCAGCGTGGACAACGTTCTTCCAGCGAAAGAGGTCTGTCCCTTCATCATGGCCGATCTGTCCGATTTCGGGCAAACCCTCGATGCATTGTCGTCGGTGGACACTTCCGGCAAGACCGCCTTGCAGGCCTTTGACGCAATTGTTCATCTTGCTGCTATCCCGGCTCCCCGACGGTTCAGCGATTCGGTAACCTTCAGCAATAACATCCTTAGCACTTACAATGTTTTTGAAGCGTCGCGCCGCTTAGGCATAAAGAACATCGTCTGGGCTTCCAGCGAGACCGTCCTCGGATTGCCATTTGAGACACCGCCACCCTACGTTCCAGTCGACGAAGAGTGTGCACGCCCGGAGAGCGCGTATTCCCTGTCGAAATTGTTAGGCGAAGAAATGGCCAAGCAGTTCTGCCGTTGGGAGCCCGAGATGAAAATTATCGGTCTACGGTTTTCCAATGTGATGGAGCCGCACGATTATGCCGTTTTTCCCGACTTCGAGAAAGATCCACACCGGCGCAAATGGAACCTCTGGGGTTACATTGATGCTCGCGACGCCGCTCAGGCAGTCCGAAAGGGGCTGGAAGCCAACATCACGGGGGCGCATGTGTTCATCATTGCCAATGCCGACACGGTCATGTCGCGGCCGGCGTCCGATTTATTGGCCGAGGTATTCCCTGGCGTGCCGGTGAAGAAGCAACTTGGTCCCAACGAAACTCTTTTGTCGATTGAGAAAGCAAGGGGCGTCTTGGGCTATGAGCCACAGCACAGCTGGCGCGATCCCGCCAGCCGCGCTGGGTAACCGGTATCGAGCTCGGGTGGGGAATGCAGCCCGGTGGTTTGGCCTCTATTTATTTATGAATAGAACGGAAGTCCGAAGGTACCTGCGAATGGAAATCACGGGTGCGATCACTTTGGCCGTTCTTATGCTGGGGCTCTCGTCTCCGCAGGGAGCCCCGGCCGAAGAGGCGAGCATTGAGTGGCAATCCTGGTCGGACTCGATTTTTGATCAGGCGAAAAAAGAAGGACGCTTTGTCCTTCTCGATCTCGGTACCGTCTTGTGCCACTGGTGCCATGTCATGGACGAGGTCACCTACAAGGATCCGAAAGTGATCGAGCTGATTCGATCTCGCTATCTTGCCGTGCGCCTCGATGCGGATTCTCGGCCGGACCTTTCCAGCCTTTACGAAGAGTACGGCTGGCCGGCGACGATCGTATTCGGACCCGACAAAGGTGAAATCGTCAAACGACGCGGTTACATCCCTCCGAAACCCATGGTCGCTATGCTACAAGCGATCATCGATGATCCAACGCCGGGCCCATCAGTTTTACCGGAAGCGGAATTGGCTCCAAGCAATGAAGCCGCTCTTAGTGCGGCGATGCGTCAGACATTGCGCGATACCTTGACCGAGGCCTACGACCCGAAAAATCTGGGGTGGGGCACGATCCAGAAATGGCTTGATTGGGACACTCTCGAGTATTCAATGGCGGAGGCGTTGCGCGGCGAAAAAACGTTCGAAGCGAATGGCGCGGGAAACGCTTGGTGCCCAGCTCGACCTCATGGATCCGGTGTGGGGTGGCGTCTACCAATATTCGACCGATGGCGATTGGAGACATCCTCACTTTGAAAAGATCATGCAGATGCAGGCTGAAGATCTGCGTATTTACTCTACCGCTTACTCGCTTTGGCACGACCCGGCCTATTTGAAAGCAGCGAAGCAAATCTTCGGCTATCTGAAAACCTTCCTGACTTCGCCAGAAGGTACCTTTTATACCAGCCAAGACGCAGACCTGGTGCCTGGCGAGCACGGTGGCGAATACTTTCAGTTGGGCGACGCAGAGCGCCGGCAACGCGGAGTGCCGCGAATCGATACTCATATCTACTCACGCGAAAATGGTTGGGCAATAAACGCGCTGGCAACTCTCTACGCTGCCACAGCGGAACAAGAATATCTTGATGCCGCCAGACGCGCCGCTGAATGGATTGTCGCTCACCGGGCGCGTCCAAATGGCGGTTTCCGCCACGACGAGAACGATTCCGCCGGTCCCTACCTCGGCGATACACTTTTTATGGGACGCGCTTTCCTCACGCTTTATACGGTTACCGCCGAGCGTGAATGGTTGCGCCCAGGCCGAAGATGCGATTCAATTCATCGCTACGAATTTTAAAGCCGAGACAGGTTACACCAGTTCGGTTGGCCGAACCGGACTAAAGTCCAAACCACAGGTTGACGAAAATGTTGCCCTGGTGCGCCTGGCGAATCTAATGGCGCAGTACACGGGAGAATCTGAATATGCATCGATAGCAAAACATGCTATGCGATTTCTCTCCGCACCTGGAGTCGCTGACCGCCGCGGTTTTTTGGTTGCCGGTATACTTCTTGCCGACCGCGAAATTGGGGCTGCTCCGTTGCACCTTACTATTGTTGGGCGCAAAAGCGATGCTGCCGCCAGGGCGCTCTTTCTGGCGGCGCTTAGACAGCCAGTTTCGTACAAGCGGCTGGAGTGGTGGGATTCGGCTGACGGGCCGTTGCCGAATCCCGACGTGGAGTATCCTCAGCTGGAGAGAGCGGCGGCGTTTATCTGTAAGCAAAGCAGTTGCTCTGCACCGGTGTACGTACCTGAAAAGCTAGGTACCGTGGCTGGTTTACCCCTGGGGTACTAAGGGATCTCTGGGGAGTGGCGCCTCCGCCTTGAGTTCGCGCATCACTGCTGCACCTGGATGCAGCCAGTTAGGGCGGCGGCCGGCTCAGTCCCGGGACAGTACACCAGAGGTTTCGTTTCGGCCAAGCCGCTCTAGTCGATCAGGATCTTTGGCGCGGTGCATGATCAGAGATCCCAACCAGCACAGCACAAAGACCCCGATTATCGCGAAGCCAAACACTCCAAGATTGTTGTTTAATACTTCGATTACATTCCACAGTCCGCCGCTAAAGTTAAAGCGATCCTTCAAAACCCCGATTGCCTCAATTCCGCCGATCAGCAGAGCGACTGCCACTGAAATAAATGTAATCGTGAAGTTATAGTAAAGTTTCCGAACCGGTTTAACAAATGCCCAGCCGTAAGCACCTGCCATCAAAATTCCGTCGATGGTATCTATAAGGGTCATCCCGGCAGTGAAGAGAACCGGAAATACTGCCATCGCTCCGAGCGATAAGCTTTTAGCAGCAGCTGCCACCGAGATGCCAAGGATGGCGATTTCACTAGCGGTATCAAACCCAAGCCCGAAGAGCAACCCGACGGGATACATGTGCCATGGGGATGAGAGCATGCGGAAAAGTGGGCGCAGTATTCGACCCAAGATGCCTCCGGCCAGCATCGTCTCGGCGTCTTCTTCTGGGTAATCTACTCCGTTCCGCGCCCTTGTTATCGCACTCCAAGTACCGCGAAGCGTCACGATATTAATGACTGCAATCAGTATCAGGAAAAATGCAGAGACGGACGTCCCCATCAGTCCAGCTGTTTCTTTTAAAGCGCCTATTCCGCCTTCGACGGCATATGCTGTCGCATAGACAATGAGCGAAGCGAGGACAACGATCGTGGCATGTCCGAGGGAGAAGAAAAATCCAACCGACATCGGACATTTACCTCTGTAAATCAGCTTTCGTGTCACATTGTCGATAGCGGCGATATGATCCGCATCTACGGCATGCCGTAGGCCAAACGTATAAGCTAGAAAGGCGGTACCGAGTAGAAACGGTTTATCGCGAAATAAAAGAACGGCCCAAATCCATGCCCCAATATTGAAGCTTAGCAATAGTCCTGAGAACCCAAGTGCTCTGCTTCGGAAACTACGTGGGAATATCCGGCTCATCGCGAAAGCAACAAAGCCGGTGATTTCTCAGGTACGCGGCTTAAAGCGGAAAGTAACACGTCGCTTCAAACGGTGTCACGTTGGAATAAGAATTTATGCGAATTCGGCCGTGTTCCGCTCGGAATCCAAACCGCTTGCCTCGCGCGCTGGGCCATAAAATAATGTTGGATTATGATCCTGCCAGCCTTCCTCGAGGCTTTGGCTGCGGCCGGGCCATCGCCGGAACTTTCCGATGCAGATAATATTTTCGGATTCCTGATCGGAAGTTGGGAAATTGACGCTGTTCTCTATGGCTCAGACCATGTGGTTCGAAGGGTTCCAGGCGAAGTTCACGCATCCTGGGTTCTGGAGGGACGCGCCATTCAAGATTTGTTTATTTTTCCACGCCGCGCTGATCGGCATCCAGGGCTTCGAGCGCAAGGAGATCGTTACGCCACGACCATAAGAACGTACGATCGAGCTCTTGAAGCCTGGCGCGTCGTTTTTATCAATCCGGCAGCGGGTGAAACCAACGCGCAACTGACCGCCCGACGGCATGGAGACGGGATTGTGATGGAAGGAGAACTCGCCGATGGCACTCCGATTCGATGGCGTTATGAAGAGATTACGGCAAGCTCTTTCCACTATAGCGCCGAAGAGCAGAGTGGCCGGGATGAATCCTGGCGTCTCTATTTGGAATTATTTGGTACAAAAACAGCGTAAGCGCATTTGAAGGGCGGTGCTCCGTCGCTGCCGGTCCTTCACCCGCCCGCTGGGTTACCGCAAGAAGGCGGCGACAAAGGGCCGCCTTCCAGAGTTATGAGTCGTGATGCTACCGACGACGCGATCCGGTCTGTAATCTTCGAGACAGGATCACCTCAGCCCACCGCCCACGAGAAGAATCTCACCAGTTAGCCAGCGGGAATTGTCCGACGCTAAAAAGACTGCGACATCCGCGATGTCATCTGGTTGGCCGATGCGACCTAACGGTGTCTGAGAGACAAGCACCTTCTCCAGATCGGAGCCAATGTATCCACCGCTATGCGTACCTTCGGTTTCCACCATACCAGGATTCAGGCTATTGACTCGAATTTTCTTCGGTCCGAGTTCTCTAGCCAGGACACCGGTGATCGCGTCTAAAGCGCCCTTGGTGCCGGTATAGACCGCACTGTTCGGTGGTGTGATTCGAGAAGCGCCCGAACCAACGTTGATGATGCTGCCACCCTCGCCGAGGTATTTCACGGCCGCTTGCGTGGTGAGCAGGGGACCAAGCACGTTGATGTTGAAGTGCCGATGGAAATGCTCTTCGGTAATACCTTCAATTGGACTGAATTCGTAAACGCCGGCATTATTCACCAGAATGTCGAGACGACCGAAAGCTTTGACCGCGGCGTCAATGACAGCCTGGGCTTCAGCTGCTTTCGAGACATCACCTCCGACCGCAATAGCCTTGCCCCCGGCTTTACCGATCGCAGCCACGACGATTTCGGCGCCTTCTTTGCTCGACGCATAGTTTACGACGACAGACGCGCCCTCCGCGGCCAAGGCTTTGGCGATAGCGGCTCCGATGCCTTTGGATGCCCCGGTAACGACGGCGACTTTACCTGTTAACTTGCTCATATCAGTTTATTTGTTGAGTCACTGGATGCGATTTTTGGATCGTCTTATTTCAATAGTACAGAACCTACGAACTATTGTTCGAAACTTATGAACTATTGAACCAAATGTCAAGTGCGCCTATATTCCGAAGGTATGAGGCCTCTTTTTCACCCCTCGATTGAGGACGTTACCGTCGAAGGTATCCTTCACGCCCTCTCTGACCCTGTCCGCGTCGCGATCTACGCTGACATCGTCAAATCGGAATGCTCGCATAATTGCTCCACCTTTTTGAACGTCAGAGAAAAGCAAATACCGAGGTCAACCCTTTCCCAGCACTTCAAAGCCCTCCGAGAGGCGGGCTTGATTCGGGGTGAACGTCGAGGCGTAGAAATGCAGAACACGTCGCGCTGCCCAGAAATCGAAACCCGCTTTCCTGGATTAATCCCCGCAATCGTCAATGCATACAATGTGCAATTGCAAGGGCAACGACCCACGCGCAATACGCACAAGCGGAAGCCGATTAGAAATTAGCAAATAGTAAACCTTAACTTGGTATTGGCGGCAGGCTGTCGGCCCCCTTTTGGGGCGTTTTTTCCAGTGTCAAGTAGCGGGCGCTATCCTCAAACGCGCCTATAAACGATTTTAGAGCGTCGAATCCAATCCTCCTTTCGAGAAAAACGGCCTTTAGCAACCAGATCTCTGTAAAACGGCCGAATCTCCGGCAACGTTCTCACCGGCGTATTTCGAAGGTAAATATATTTTGCTATATCCTGTTTATCAATGACTTACATAATAATTTATGCACTAACAATAATGATTTGGACGGTGCGGAAGGCGGGTGTTTCGCCTTTATCCTGACTCGCCTTACGTCTTTGCCTATCGATTTGCTGACCCGCTGGCGATTCGGGGCTTGTAAGCTTACTGTCCAGCGCCGCTGCCCGCTTATGGAAAACGACGCCTCTCCGGATACATTGGCCCAAGCGTCATCAAATGCCCAACTGTCGAAGGGGCTCGGGGTCCTGGGAAAAATCGTCGCCAGTCTCGCGATTCAGTTTTCGGTCTGGCTGATCACTCTTCCTCTGATCTGGTTCTCGATCGGCGGTTACGGCAGACCTGCTGCTGATCACGCGTCCGATTGGGCGATGCTCATTTGGATACTGTTTGCTTTTTTCGGTGAACTGCCGATGTGGCTACTTTTTACGTTACCCGCGATGTTCATTGTCCCTAAAATTCAGCCGAGCTGGAGCAGCTTTTTGATCTTCTTCCTCATCGGCATCTTAGCCACGTTTCCGCTGGGAGCATTCATGTCGAAAGGCGGGCCTGGGAATGGAGCCGTCGTTTTGATTATTTGCGCTTACCATGCTGCGATCCCGGTTGGGCTCATCTGGTTTTTGGGCAAACGGACGAAGCAACAAACAGCAGCTTAGCGGTCAACTCCAATAAAGCGCAGCTAGCGTCGAATTCAGGACCGGGGTAAGCCGGAGCGTGAAGCCGCTATGAAGAATAAAATACCAAACAGAAGGTCGCAAAGACCACAGCGCGGCCTTCTGTGCAAATTTCCTCTGTCTCGTTTTGGCGGTCGCCTAGTTGACCAGGTTATAGCGGAGCGAACCGCACGGTTTCTTGCTTCTGCCCGTCGGAAATCACCACCTCTGAAAGCTGCGGATTAATGTCCGAGTGGACTTCGACAATGCGAAGATGATTGCTATTCGGTTCGGTCGTGACCCTTTCCACCCTCTTTAATTCGGTGTCCTCAACGAGCGCGACTTCTTTTCCACCCTCTTTGAACCAGCTCAGAAGAATACGTTTGGGCAAACTATCATTACGCTGACCAGGCGACGCGGCGGCGACTCCCGGCAGAGTACGAGAAGGATCCGGCGAAGCCGCGCCGGGTGGGGGAGATGGCGTACCAGGGGTTCTTGCCTCGGGCCGGAACTCCTGGCTTTGTCCAGGTTGAGGAAGATTTTGCGAATACGCGCCCTGGCTCGGCCAACTATTTTGCGGGAAACGGGTCGAGACGCGGTGCTCGGGCGCTCGAAGCGCGAGTGCCGTCAGCAATCCGGCATAAAATTGGCTCTCCGATTGATGATCGGTCGGCTCACGGCTTTCGCTCTGAGACCAGTTTTCGCGCTGCGGTATTGCGACCTGGTAGTCGTTGTTGGGATCCTGCAACGTGTAATCGTTTGGATCGTCGTAGCTATCCCAATAAGGCGGCCAGTACCAATAAGGCCAAAACGGCCAACCGAGCGCCACGACTGAAGGAGTGACAAAAAACCGCCGGTGGCGATCACGGAAATCCCCGTGCCGAAACCCATTGTTGGTGAATCGATCTCGATCGTGAAAACGCCTGAATCCCGTCGCGAACGGTGACCGAGCGCTTGCCAATGGCGCCGGTGATCCGATGAAGCCGTTTCCTCTTGGCTGGAACATGGCGCCTGAAGGCCGAGCGGGCCGGCTGATTGCAGCGCCACGAGCCACGTTTCTAGCAGATCCGCCACGCGACATCGGAGCGGCTTCGACAAGACAAGCAAGAGACGCTATCAAAAGAACCCCGCCGCCTAGAACAAGCGATTTCATTTTTGTGCCCCCTTATAAGAGCTGATCCAAGTTAAGCTTGGGATCAGAAACCGCAAGCTATCGGAGTATTCGCAGCGCCCGCATATCAGGCCGCGATCAAATCGTCCTTGTACTCAATGACGAGGACAATTCTCGTGCGCGAAACGCCAAGCGCGAAACGTTGCGCGTTTTACCGGCGGCCGGCGCGCTAGCCACCATCGACGTTGAACATTTCGTCAGCTAACAGCTATGCGCGAATCTTAACCGAAGTATCAACATCTACCAGTTGGTATAGCCTGATGACGTCCTTATTCCGCATACGAATACCTCCGTGGCTCGCTGGTCGTCCAATCAGATTTTCTTCGTTGGTCCCATGAATACAAATGTATCTCTCTTTGGTATTCGCGTTCTCTAGGTCAATTCCGTCGAGCCAAAGAATTCGCGATGTAATTGCATCCTCAGTGCTCGACGAATTGATTAATTCGGTAACCGGTACGCAGTTCTTGAACACGGTCCCAATGGGAGCACCATCACCAACTTTCTGATGAATCCTGAAATGACCGGTCGGTGTTTTGAAACTGCCTGGCTCGAACCCGGGACCAAAGCGAGACGTAGAAATTGGAGCTTCGAAGATGAGGTCTTTCCCCTCAAACAATCGCAGCAGCTGCAAAGTGCAGTCGATGAGAATGCTGTAAGGGGCGTTGGCTGGCTGATCTTCCATTGCCGGATCAAATAGGTACGCAAAAGACCCTGCGGGGGCGAACAGCAGCAATCGCAACTGATGCTGTTCGATCCTCCCGCCCCATCAACTATGCAACAGCTGATTAAGACTTTGCTTTCTTAGTCATCCGAATCTCGGCGAGCATTGTCTGCCGCGGTTGCCAGCTCCATCGCGAAGTCAAAGAAACCATCGCTTTGACCAATGAATAATCCGTCTGCTGCAAAGGCCTTGACTGTGGCTACCGCACCCCCCAGAGCGGTCGATGTTGGCCGAATCACCGAGCAAGGAGGCAAGGATTCATGATCAAGAAAATCGCAAGGCTCCGGTAGAATCTTGTTAGTTTGGGTAAGTTCCAATTGCAAGTGGAGTCGGGCTAAGGTAGCTGGATCATTCAGATCGGGGAACGTGAGACCTGTTTCCGGATCAATAATGCCCGCAAGTGGTTGAGCAACAGCATTACCGGCTTTGTCGTGCCAGAGAGAGAAGTGATCAATTTCTACTCCTCCAATGCTGAGTAATATTCGTAGAACCTCTTCACTGTGCGCCCTGAGAGCGAGCGCAGGATAAAGGCTTGTGCCACCCTGCTCAATGAAGGCAAAATGAAATCCGGCTGTGTTGGCAATCGCTTGAATACGCTGCGCCGGTGACCCGGGCGGAATGGGGGCAGAGGGCACTGCTAGGGTGGGCGGAGTGTCCGTGTCATTCAGCGGAATGGCA
>JBKPCS010000152.1:0-6711 GCA_046727495.1 bacterium
TATACTCGGCGTAACCACCATCCAGAGTATATCCAGTAAACCCTGGCCGATCGCAGAGGTTCTCTTCCCCAAGCCGGCAATAAAGACATTGGCCGCAGGTATGGCCCAGCCACGGAATACCGACGCGCGCACCGAGATCAAGACCAGTAACACCAGGGCCAGCTTCAACGACTTCGCCGACGATCTCGTGGCCAGGGACCAGAGGTAACTTCGGATTCGGCAGATCTCCATCGATCACATGACGGTCGGTCCGGCAAATGGCACATGCCAATACACGAACCTTGATCTGGCCTGGTCCCGGCACGGGGTCAGGAATCTCTCGCTCCTGCAACGCCGTGCCGACCTTCTCAAGAATCATCGCCCGCATAGGCTAGAGGCGTTTGGCCTTCCGACTTCGCCGAGGCTTCGTCGGACAGGTCGTCGGACAGGTCGTCGCTGGCCGCTCGACGTTCTCTTCCCAGTTGCATAACCAGATTGGCGGCGACGATCAGGCCACCGCCGATGATCAAACTCAACGACAGGCTCTCATTCTTGTAGTCGAGGCGCGTCCACTGGGCGATCAACGAGGGAAGAAACAGCGCGAACATCGAAGCGAACACTGGTTCTGCGGTATAAATCAGTCCGGCTTCTGTCGAGGTCACTGCCTTCTGCCAATCATTCGACAGATTGAACGCACCCAGCGTGCAGAGCAAAACCAGGGCTGCAAGCAAAACGAGAATGGGCGCGGACTCAAACGGAACCGTGTAATGCTTTGGATCTTTATTACTGAAGAGAGCGAGGATAAGAAATATCAGACCGACACCGAGAAACATGAACGTCGATGCGACGCGCGTACGGTTTCTGGCGTAAACCGGCCGTTCCAAGCACAGAATCATTCCAGTAAAAAGGACAGACCCTAACAGAGTCTCAAGCTCGCCTCGACCTAATCGGAACGCCTGCCAGTTGACCCGCGATAGGATGCCGACTCCGATCACGACGAACACACACGCGATCCAGATCTTCAATTCTGGCGGCCGGCGGTCTCGAGCTGCGTGGTAAATTGGAAGAATCACGCTGTAGGCTGGCGTGAGAAAAGCTGATACAGACGCATCACAATAGGCAAGTCCATCTACTTGAAGAACCATGCCGAGCCCTAAGAAAAAGCTGAGCTCAATCCCTTGCCGCCATTCCAGAGCAGTGGCGGTGGCAAGCATACGCCAGCAAAAGAGCGACATGATCAGTCCTGCTGCCAGGAAACGCAGGCTCCCTTGCAGACCGGCGATGAACCAGCTCGACTCGTTCTCCATCGCGGGCATCAGGAGCGCGTTTAACGCCTTCATTGCGGGGAAACTGAACCCCCAAAGCAAGCAGGCTGATGTCAGTACAATCAGCGCAATGATATGCCGGTTCTGAGTCCGCATTCTTAGCCTTTGTTCAGTGCAGGGAAGATATCGTAAATTTCGTTCTCGGTCGGGCGCCGAACATTTTTCACCGTGATCTGTTGAGCCTGGCCGTTTAAATCAACTGCGAATTCATCACCCATCTGATGCCCCTCCAACGCTCTGCCCAGCGGAGAATTATACGGAATCGGGATCACGTCGCCCTGACTCGGAAGGTGATGATCTCTGGCCCCCGCAATCAGCAGTATCATCTCCTCACCCGATTCATCGATGGCTACGACGGTGCCGATTTCAACTTTTTGGGGCGGATCGGATCGAACCCACGATAGCGGGTCCACGACAATGTGGCCCTGCGCGATGAGATGGTTCATCTCATGAGTCAATCGCCGTTGGATTCGGCCCATTGTCCGAAATTTTTCTTTCGCGGCCTGGTAAGGGGCGTTCTCGCTCAGGTCACCATCGAGCTTGGCGATTTTCGCTTCACGCAGTGCTTCGTTCTTGCTCGCGACCGTCGTCTCGAATTTTTCGCCGAGCTCCCATGCGCTCACAGTCGAAAGTATGATTTTCTCTGGCATACGGATAAGGCTTACCGTCGACCGTCTTCCGTCGACCGTCCACCCTCTTTGGTTTTCCGTCGACCGTCTTCGGTCTTCCGTTGACCGTCTTCCGTCTTCCGTTGACCGTCCACCGTATAGGACGATGAGCAGCGGAAAATTAAAACGCTCGACCGTGGACGGTTGACCGGAAACGGTCAACAGCCGCACTGAAAGTGCGGCTCTTGTTGACTCTGGGGCGGCGACTGGTAGAACCTATTATCATGCGTTGTTTGATCGCTGTTCTTGCTGCAGGTGTGCTCACAACCGGCGCATACGGTCAAGAGTCTTCCGCCTGGCAGGAGCTGCAACGGCTGAAGCAAACGGTCGAGGAAAAACCGGCTCCTGGCGTTAACGCGGTCGAATTCTATGCTGCACGAGAAAAAGCTCTGCACGACGCAGCCGATGCGTTTGTAAAACAGTTTCCCAACGATCCGCATCGCCCTCAGGCGTTGCTTTGGCGTATGCAAACGACAGATCTACCCGAGTCCGCTGAGCAGCGGTTGGAGTTAATCAAGCAGGATGAAGCTGGCGCAAAAGCTCTGGAAAATGACAATTCGCTGGCAAGGGCTGGGATAACGAATTCGCAGCGAAATATAGCGTACGATCAATTCCCGAAATGTGGCTCGTGGATCGGCAAGGCACGCTCGTGACAACTTCTGTTCTGATCGAAAAGCTGGATGAGCAAGTGGCGGGATTGCTCGGCGGAGAAAACAAGATCAGCCTCAAGTAGAACACCGGCATCGGCCTTCGCCCGGGTAGTGGGTCGAAAACAGCGGGATGACACGCTAGCGTCGCAGGCAACGCTCATCTAGAAATCAAGGCTTATTATGGATGACAAACGAACGAATGCACCGGCCATTGGCGTGATAGGTGGAACCGGGCTCTATGAGATAAAAGGATTGGAGGATCTGAGGGAGGTCGCAGTAACAACGCCGTTTGGTGAACCTTCGGACCATTTGATTTCGGGAAAATTGTTTGGCCGGCAGGTTTATTTTCTGCCGCGTCATGGCAAGGGGCACCGGCTTTTACCGACGGAAATAAATCATCGAGCAAATATCTACGCACTCCGCTCCCTGAATGTCCGCTGGATAATCAGCGTTGGCGCCGTCGGCAGCCTGCAAGAGGAATACGAGCCCAGAGATATCGTGTTGCCCTCACAATTTTTCGATCGGAGCAGCCGGCACACGCCGGCGACTTTTTTTGGCGAAGGCATTGTGGCGCACGTCGGATTTGCGGATCCAACGAGCGATCAATTGCGCCAACTGATTTTCGAAGCCGGCTCAAATCTAGGATACAAAGTCCATAATGGTGGCGTCTATATCCAGATGGATGGACCTGCGTTCTCGACCCGAGCCGAATCAGAATTCTATCGAAGACAAGGGTTCGCTATCATTGGTATGACAAATTTGTCGGAGGCTAAGCTCGCCCGCGAGGCTGAGATTTCCCTTGCCTCAATGAACTTCGTAACCGATTACGACTGTTGGCGAGTAGAGCACGAAGCCGTAAGCGCCCAGACCGTAATTGAACACCTGGCGGCAAACGCCGAAGCCGCGCGAAAGATACTGCCAAAGATAATCGACCAGATTCCATCAGAAGCGAGCTGGCCTGAACATCATGCGCTCGACTCAGCTTTTGTGACGGATCGAAAACGCTGGCCGGAATCTACTGTCAAAAAACTGGAACCTATTCTTAACCGATTTGTATGAACGTATTACATCTCTTAATGCCAGTACTGGCGATTGGGCTTCTGGTTCCTGTGGCTCGTGCGCAGGAAGCAGCCCCTCAAGGAGCACCGCCATCGGCATCACCATCGCCTTCGCCTGCTGCTACTCAGAAGATTGGGACTTATTCCGAGGCGCACGTAGACGGGCCTTACATTGCGATGACTTTTGACGATGGACCGAGTGCTGAGAATACTCCTCGCCTGTTGGACATTCTTAAACAACGCAATATTAAAGCCACGTTCTTCCTGCTGGGCGAGAATGTTGTAGAGCACCCTGAAATAGTGAAACGAATGCTGGCGGAGGGACACGAAATTGGCAACCACTCGTGGGATCATCCGCAACTTTCGAAGCTGTCGGATGATCGAGTCACGTCAGAATTGACGCGGACCTCCGACGCGATTCGGGAAGCCTGCGGCTACACCCCGAAAGTCATGCGGCCGCCTTACGGTGCCATCACCAAACGCCAACGGGACTGGATTGCGGAGAAACTTGGTTTGAGCATCATTCTCTGGTCAGTCGACCCGCTCGATTGGAAGCGGCCCGGTCCGTCGGTTGTATCCAGACGGATACTGTCCGGAGCAGGGCCAGGAGCGATCATCTTGTCGCATGACATTCACAAGCCGACGGTAGACGCGATGCCGGCGACTTTCGATGCTCTTTTAGCAAAGGGATTCAAGTTCGTGACTGTCAGCGAGCTGATTGCGATGAACAAGCCTGCTCCGCCCAAGCCCGAAGCACAGACGTCCAATACCCAAAAGACGTCCGGCGAAAAGCCGGTGCGCGCGCGGAACACTAAGGTCGATCCCACGACCGGCAAACCGGATGCGATGACTCGCGGTGCCGCACCGGGCAACTCTAGTCAGAGCGTGGCTCCGGCAGGTGGGCAGTAGCAGTGCTACTAAGGAGTCGAAGAGCCGCAGCGAGCTTTGCTCGCGCAGCCTCTCTCGCCTTAGCCTCGCCAGAGCAAGAAGCGCGACCCTTTCGCCCGCCGAGATGGTGACTCGATGTGGTTCGCGCTTTGTCCTCGGCTCCGGCGCGACCTGAACCCACGCCGTGTGATAGGAGCATTCTCGAATGAGCCATGACGCGATTTCTCGTGACCTGAGATCCAAAGCGGGTTAGAGCCGTTAGCGTCTTGGTTCCAAACAATGGTCGGTGAGAAATACCTTGAACTCCGCTCTCAGCTCGGCGCTTCGCTAGGCTCGCTCGCAGCACTGGCGCAACAAGTCGGTGCGCCGGAAGAGACGCTGCAAAATTTGCAGAACCTGGCCAATCAGCTGCATCAGCCGTTTCTCTTTGTCGTAGTGGGCGAAGTCAAGGCAGGAAAGTCTTCCTTGCTGAACGCACTTTTTGGCCGGGACTTCTGCAAAGTCGACGTTCTGCCGGCGACTGACCGAATTTATGTTTTCACTTACGGTGAATCTGAAAGAGACGCCCAGCTCTCGGAACATGTAACCGAACGGTTTCGCCCGATCGATTTCCTGAAAGATTTTAATATCGTCGATACGCCGGGAACGAACACCATCGTCGCGAACCATCAGGAGATTACAGAAAAGTTCATTCCGGTGGCGGATCTGATCGTATTCGTCTTTTCAGTCACTAACCCTTGGGCGGCTTCAGCTTGGGATTTTCTTCGCCTGCTAGGTCGCGAATGGAAGAAGCGGATCGTTTTCGTAATCCAACAGGCCGATATTCGGACGCCTGAAGAAGTTGAAGTAGTCATCCGACACCTGGAACAGACGATCCTCCAAATCCTGGGGGATAGTTGTCCGATATTTGCGGTTTCAGCCAAAAAAGCGTTCCTGGCGAAGACAGATCCGACGCAGAAGTCGCTTTGGCCGGAAAGCGGATTAGGAGAGCTGGAAGATTGGATCAATCAGACTGTTTCGCAAAGCGACGAACGGGGCGGGAAATTACGATCTGTCGCGCAAACTGCTCAGGTCATTACGGGCGGGCTCCGCGCGCGCGTTCAGGGGTCATTAGATATTTTGAAATCGGACCAGGAGAAGCTGACCGCGATTCGCGGTACGTTCGATTCGCGGAAACAACAGACGCAGCGCCAGGTTGGCGGGTTTATCCGCGAAATTGAGCAAGCTTACGACATGTGCAGGGCCCGCGGAGAAAGACTCCTGGAAGAACGCCTTACATTTAGTCAAACGATCAAGATGATCTTTTCCGGCGGCCGTTGGGAAAAGGATTTCCAGGATCACGTGGAAACGGATGTCAGGAAAGAAGTGCAGACCCGGATCGAGCACGCGCTGAATTTATTAGAGACCGATCTCCGATCAATTTGGGAGGATCTACAAGAGCGAGTGAATCTTCAATTCGCGGCAGATGTACGTAAGCAGGTTCGAACGGCGATCCCAGGATTTCTGAGCCAGCGCCAGGTTGTGCTCCAGCGGTTACAACTGACTTTGGTCGAGCAAACGTCGGATGCCAGGATCAAAGAACAACTGCAGGATCTCTTCGGAGAGACGGCTCGGTGGCTGAGGGTACCGACGGGTGTGGCAGCGGCTGGCGGTCTTGCCACGATCATAGCGGCACTGACTCACACGGCTATCCTCGATGTAACCGGCACTGTTGCCAGCGTTGCCGCAATCACTGGAACTCTGTACGCAGTCTGGCGGCGCCGGAAAATCCTTCGCCAATACCGGGAAGAGATGAATCAGAAACGCGAAGAGCTGTCGCACGCGGTGGAGACCCAGCTGAGGCACGCGATCGATGCTTTCTATCACGAGGTTGGTCAGACGTTCGCGCCTCTCGAAAGTTTTTGTGAAGCTGAAACCAAGCGGCATCTGCCTTTGAAAGAACAGATTGATCGCATCGACGCGAGCATCGGCACGATCAAGGCGCAGGTCGGGTAAGACCGAGATACGGCGAGACGGCGAATGGGCGAGACGGCGATCTAGCTTACTTTTGGCCATCATTGTCCGGCGAAGCCGTCGCCGGATCGCGAGGCTGTCACAAGTGCAAAGCGCTTGTGACAGCCCAGGCCTTGTGGCAGTCTCCGCG
>JBKPCS010000153.1:0-5690 GCA_046727495.1 bacterium
GTCTTTGCGTGAAATCCTTCTCGCGCCTTTGCGAGAGACCCCTCTTGCGCCTTGCGTGCGCGCCCTAATCCGATCTTCCTTCCACGCGCATGCCGATCACTTGGAGCGCTTTTTGAAGTTGCTCGCTCATCGGCAGGTTCAGCGTCTCGCCGCTGGGCAGTTTCCGCATGAACCATTTTTTGTAGAGATATTCCAACTCGCCCGATTGGGCTAGTTGTTGAAAGGTAGCGTTCACCACTGCTGTTAACTGCGGATCGTCCTTTCGATAGATGATGCCGTAGGGATCATACGAAAGAAAATCTCCGACAATTCTCCTGGGCGCAAAAGGTTCACCATGATAAGCCCCAGGGTGAGCGAGACGAGTGATGCGGTAATGAACCAGCCCATGGTTTTGGCTCCAACGCGACCAACTGTCTTGGAGTCGCCCATATGAGCGAAATGTACGACGCAATCATCGTCGCGGTTCGGCGTTTGGCGCGGGCAGACGAGCGTCAAGCACGGTCAAGCTGGAAGCTTGCATGCTTCGTCAACGGTAGACGGACGACGGTCGACGGCTAACGGCAGCGGCAAAGCCGCTGCCCTAGACCATGGGCCTGAATTTGCCGACTACTTCGCACAACCGGTTGGTGATCTGGCCGAGAGAACAATGCTCGACTGTGTTCAACAATTCAGCGAAAACGTTTTCTCCCTTTTCAACTACGTCGGCTAGCCGATCTAAACAGCGTTCCGATTCGCCCGCGTTCCGTTTCTCGAACTCGCGTAAACGATCGAGATGAAGCTGTTTTTTATCGTTGGATGTTCGAATCATGTGCACCTCGGGCCATTCGTCATCTGGTTCGCGGTAGCGATTCAGTCCGATAACCGGGCGGACGCCTTCGTAGATTTGTCGCTCGAGCGTGTGTCCGGCAGCTTGAATCTGGCTTCGCTGATAGCGTCTCTCGATGGCTCCGATCACACCCCCCTGTTCTTCGATCTGCCGGAATTCCTCAAGAATCGCTTCTTCAACTGCATCGCCGATTGCTTTCATTCCGGGCGAGCCGGCCAGGGTATTCATCATGTGCTTAAACAAGCCGCTCTCTTCCAACAGAATTGCTTGGGCGTGTGCTGCGTACCGGGCGTATTCCTCGCTTGGCGTTGTGAACGGCTCATCCGCAGAGTTACTGTGGCAGGAGTTCGTCATGTTGAGGCAAGCAAGCATGAGTTCCAAGGCAGTCCGCGTAAGATTGTTTCGCCAATCCGCAGCGATCAGAGAACGACCGCTTGTTTGCGTGTGCAGCTTGAGCAGCTGGGCACGTTTGTCTGCACCGAATACATCGCGCATCCCAATCGCCCAGATCTTGCGGGAGACTCGAGCCAAAGCGACGTATTCGACATCCAGCGCGCAGTCGAGAAAGAACGAGAGCCGCGGACCAAACAGATTAACGTCCATACCTCGCGACCGGAAATATTCCACATAGGCAAACCCGTTCGACAACGTATAGGCAGCTTGCTGTACCGGCGTAGCTCCTGCTTCCGCGATGTGATAGCCACTGATCGAAATCGGATACCATCGAGGCATCTCGCGGGAGCAATAATCGACCATGTCCGCCAAAAAACGCAGCGAAGGTTCGATGGGGAAAATCAATTCGTTCTGCGCTTGAATTTCTTTCAGCACATCTGCCTGGATCGTGCCACGGAGCTTCGACCCAACATCCGGACCGAACCTCCGTTTGGCAGCAGCCACATACATGGCCAAAATAATCGGCGCCGGGCCGGAGATAGTCATTGATACCGAGACATTTGGCTGGTCCAAATTGAACCCGGCGTAAAGCCGTTCCATGTCTTCGACGGTGTCTACCGCGACGCCACCCTCGCCTATCTTACCGAATACTCCGTCGGCTGCGGCGCCAACACCGTAAAGGCTTGGTCCGTCAAACGCCGTACTCAGGCGCTTGCTACGCTGGTTGCGCGATAGATAATGGAATCGCTCGTTTGTATCCTCGACCAGTCCTAGACCGGCAAATAGCCGGGTTGGTTCTTCCGCAGTATGCTTCCTTTCGCCATTTCCATGGTCATCCAAATGGTCAACCGCCGGTTCCAGATATTGCTCGGGGTAGGCAGCAGCGAGAAAAGGAAACTCGCCAGGAAGCCCTTCCTCAGCCAAAAACCGGGCAATCTGGCCGGGTTCATCGTAATCCGGAAGCGCTAAGCGAGGAAGACGCAGCCCAGTCGGTGTCAGTGTGGTTCCAATTTGGGCTCTTCGGTCGCGCCATTGAGCCAGCAGTTGTTCGCCGTACTCGCGATCAGAACGTGCTTTCTTGACCTCTTCCGAAACATAGCGTCGATAGTTTTCGACCGAAGCAACAACTTGTCCGATTGAGCTCATGGGGCGGAAGTAACCGTTTTGACGGTGGCTGACTGAGTGCCGAAAAGCAAATTGAACAGCTGATCGACATTCGGATCGCGATGCCGGTTGGCTTGAGTCCGAAGTAGTTTCTGGCCTTTGCGATTGGTGCGGATCCGGGACTCGATTTCTGCAACCGCAGTCTTCGCGCCGCGCATATCGGACTTGTTTACGACGATCAAGTCTGCGACATCCAACATCGCAATTTTCTGGAGTTGCAATCTGCTGCCGTAGTCGGGCGGCATGACCATGACAGCTTGATTCACTAGGTCTTTGTCGATCCCAAAAGGTATTGCTTCCTGTCCGGTCCCTACGGTCTCGACTAGAATCGCCTGAAAGAGTCCGCTCCGGATCAGAACTTCGAGGCATCGCGTTGTGGCGGAACTGAGGCCACCGGCCACGCCGCGCGTCGCGATGCTCCTCATAAAAACGCGATCATCTTGAGAGTAAATCATCGTCGCCCGATCGCCCAACAGCGCTCCCGAACCGACAATACTCGGGTCGTGAGAGAGAATGGCGACGCGAGCGCTTTTTGGAAACGTCCGCAAAAATCGCAAGACGAGCTCGTCGATGAGCGTAGTCTTGCCTGCACCACCTGGACCAGTGAAGCCGATAACTTTGGCCGGTGTTCCGGACACCGGTTCTCCCTTCGTGGCTCGATCTTTCTTAGTCTGGTTTTCGGCTAGAGTAACAAGCCGAGCGAGATGGCGATCGGTGTTTGCGATTGAGCTATCGTACGCCGGCTGGGCCGTTTCGCCGAAAGTGGTTTTAACGTACTTGATCATGTCCTCAAGCGACGTCCCGGCGAAAAAGATGCGGTCAACGCCCCGCTTGCACATAATGTCAGCATCTTCGGTTGTGATCGTGCCGCCGCCACCGCCAAAAAGCTTGATCGGAGGCGAAGGTTGCTGCAGCTCCAGCAAGTTCAGCACCTCAGCAAAAAACTCGACATGCCCTCCGTTGTACGTCGATAACCCGATAGCCACGACATCTTCATGAATGGCGGCGCGCCCAATGTCGCGAGCCGAGCGATGATAGCCTAAGTAGATTACTTCGATTCCGTGACGGATGAATTCCAGATTGATCGTGTTGATCGCGCTGTCGTGTCCGTCACAGATAGGAACGGCGGTCAGAATCCGAATAGGCTGCATGATTAAAGGAAGGAGGGAACCCCTTATTTCTCACAACTGCCGAAGCGGATCAAATCGATAGCGATGCGCCTTCAGCCCCGAATGCTTTCGGGGCTGTTATCCGTCAACGGTCCACCGTCGACCGTCCACCATTGGATGAGGAAGAAACGTTGACCTCGAACGTCAACCCACGGTCAATCCAGAGGATTGGGATAGGAAGCTTCCAGCTCGACGAATAACGGCGCCTACTCCTCAATCACCGAGTCCGGCAGATTAGGCTGATCCCCGGCTTGAGGCGGAAAATGCTTGGCCAGAATTGCACCAACTTTTTCTACACCATTGACGATGGCTTCGGTGAATTTTCCTTCTTTCAGCAACGGTTCCATGGTGGCGATCACTTCTTTCCAAAAGTCGTCGCCGCATTGGGCGTGGACCTGCACGTCGCCGACAACGGCAAATCGATGGGTTAATGGCGCGAGAAAAATCAAGACCCCGTTCCGATGGGGTAGCCGATGCATTTTCAGTTTGGTGAATCGTCGTTTTGCGTAGGCAAGGGCATCCGTGCGTTTGCGTTTGCTCACATAAACTCGGATTTGGCCGCTGGTTTGCTTTTCCGCGGCCGCAATCGCGGCAACGATCCGATCATGATCAACCGCTTGGAGAAAATGACGTGATTTCATTGCTCACCAGCTCCCGCTTGCGCCGCCTCCTCCGCCCCCATCTCCGCCACCGCCGCCGGTAAAGCCGCCCCCGCCGCCGTCGCCACCTCCAAAACCTCCACCAAAACCTCCGCTATCGCCGAACCCACCTCGATATCCGCCACCGCCGCCACCAAGGAAAGGAAGTAGCAGCCAGAGACATCCGGGACCGGATCCAGCGCCTGTGTAAACTCTGCCTCGTCTTGCTGCGGCGAACGTTGACAGAAGAAAGAAAAGGAGAAAAACAGCGATAAAAATTAGCTCAACCGTCGCGCTCTCATCGTGGCGGGCCTCCATCGAGCGCCTGCGTTCTTCCTGTGTCGTCCGCCCGGTTCCCTTGTATTCACCCTTCGTCGCGGCCATTATCGCTTTGAGGCCCGCCGCACAACCGCCCGCATAATCCTGGTTACGGAAACGGGGCACGATCTCGTCGGCAATAATCCGGCGGCAAAGCGCGTCGGGAAGCGCGCCCTCCAATTGTCGTCCTACTTCTATGCGGATTTTGCGGTCCTGAAAGAAGACAAACAGAATAACAGCATTGTCTCGCCCGCCGTGTCCGACCCGCCAGCTTCGAAACGTCTGCTGAGTAAAATCCTCTATTGCAGTGTCTGCCGGCAGTTTAGGGAAAATCGCGAGCAGGACCTGATTAGAAGTATCGCGCTCGAACTGCTTCAACGATTCATTCCACGACGCGAGCTGTTGGGGAGGAATTATCGAAGCGTAGTCATTCGCGTAGGCCGTCGGCGGTGGCGGCAGCTGTACCGACGCCAGGCTTGCCGCCAGTGAAAAAAATAGCCACGCGAATATCCAGAGCCTGTTCACGGCCGTTTCAAGTCACGGTTGTTCGGATCTACCGGACTACTGTTTAGCCCAAAACACCGCTACTCCGATACGCCGATACTCCGATACGCCGACACATTCTTTTTCTATTTAGGACTCGCAGATGGGCTAAGCGAAGGGAAACTGACATTGGGCGCATTCTCGGCGCCCGGCGAACTTTGAAAGAACGGCTTGAGTTGGAAACCCAGAACGCCGGCGTACAAAACGGTGGGAAATGACCTGACTCGAATGTTGTACCCTTGAGCGATCTGGTTGAAATCGCGACGAGCTACTGCTATTCGATTCTCGGTTCCTTCGATCTGAGCCTGGAGATCCCGGAAATTCGCATTCGCTTTCAGTTCCGGGTATCGCTCGCTGACCGCCAGCAGGCGGCTCAACGTACCGGAGAGGGCATCCTGCGCCTGTTGAAACCGCCGAAGCTGCTCTTCATCAGTCGGTGCCTTGGAGGGATCAATGGTGACTTTGGTCGCGTTCGCCCGCGCATTGATGACGTCTGTCAATGTCGATTTTTCGAAGTTCGCCGCCCCTTCAACCGTCCGGGTCAGGTTCGGGATCAGATCAGCTCTGCGCTGGTACTGAGTCTGGACGTTCGCCCAGGCAGTATCGACCCCAGCACCGGCCTGCACTAAACCGTTATAT
>JBKPCS010000154.1:0-10234 GCA_046727495.1 bacterium
CATGAGCACACGGAGATTCTACGCCGCGCGATTGCGAACAGACGACGAACCGTCGTGACGACGCGTCGCAAACGCGAAATGAGCGGAGACTCTCTACGGCGCTATCGACAACCGTTAGACACCCGGCCAGCAGCGTTGCTCCAGGAGCATCTGCACTTGCTGGGCATCGATCGCTAAGGCGCTGCTCCAGTTTGCTCCGTTAGCTGGTGGGCGACAGAGCGCCACGACTGGCACGCCTTGATTCGGTCGAACACCTTGTTGGGCGCGAGCCTTGAGTTGCAGTTCTTGCACGACACCCCAGCAAGCAGCGTGGCCGGAGAGTCGCATGCACTCGGCGTACAATGCGCTCAACGGGACGGTCGGCGTAACCAACCGTATTTCCGTTTCTCGCGCAGCCTGCGGTCCTTGCAGCTCGGCTACGACTAGGCGGACACACGCGATCGCGTCGTCGGACGAGACATGCCGAGAATTAGCACCCAACCCGATGAAGCGATCGAACCATTGTGCCGGCGGCAACTTGACCGGCTCTGGCGTTTCGAACTTTGAAGCTGGCAACGCGGGGATACCCTCGCCGTCGTGGACAGTGTTGTCGTCCGTTGTGGGCTTATCCCATAACGACTCCTCGACGAGCTTAACTGAACTTAGGTCACCGGCGCCCTCTTTTCGTGTGGCGTCCAATTCAGCCAGAGCCTTGGTCCGCCGGATATGGGAATTACCATTTGCGAGTCGCTCCAGCCGCTTCGCACTGATCACACTTTTCACCGGTTACTCCGGAAGGTGATCGTTATCGGAGACTGTCACATCCAAGGCGATCGGCGCCGCCACTGGTTGCCCGAGGCGTAGCGCCTGCGCGCGCTGAAGCGCATTCAGATAGTGTTTGAACGCCGCCAAGATCTGGCGCTCGTACACGCCCAACCGGACAACATCATCCTGTGAGGGGATCAGTTTTCTGGCGACATGTTGCCGGGCTGTAACCAATGCCTCCCGTCGATTGCTTATTGCCTGGCGCTCCTTATAAAGAGCCCAGTCAAATTCTTCGCGCCAATCTACCCCGGCTTGAGAGGCGAAGAGTTTGATCTGTTCGGCAACCTCGGCTGCCGTCCACGATCGATCTTCGATATCGAGTTCTTCCTCTTGGCTGTCGAGCTCTTCGGGCTCATCATCGTCATCGAACTGCTCGCGGCCTTCGACGTGCTCCAGGATGCTTTCCAGAAATTCCCTGACCTCAGCCGGGCTGAACACCACATCGCTCGCCTCCGATCCAATAGCTTCGTAGCGGCTGATCAACTCTTCGGACGCCGCCAATTCAGAGTTTAACTGTTGTCGAGGGGTAGTGATCACAACTTGAACCGTGTCCTTGTCCGCCTCCTCGCCGAAGGGGCGATTGGGGTTAACAATCTGACTGTGAACCAGGTCGGTCTCGTGCCGGATCAGCCGGTCAGCCCGCCAGAGCTGGAAAGCAATCTTGTGGACGAGCGCCTCCTCGAATGTACCTACCGGAGCTAAAGATTCGCGAATGCCGGCCAGGTGCGTCTCCCACATTTGTTCCGACTCCACATCAGGCAGGACTGGACTCTGATACTTGATGCCGTGAGTGAGTCGGCTTTCCACCTGGTGCTGGCGGCCCCGAGCAGTTATCTCACCACGCTTGCGGCGGCCGTTTTCCTGAAAGGCCTTTTGAACCATTAGATCTCCGGATCATGCATCTTTTCGGTGGCCGAGAAAAGATGAGAAAATCTGTTCATTTGCCCTCGACGCGGAAAGCGTACCGCTCAAGCTTGCCGTTCTTAGGCAAAGCTTTGGCATCACCAATTTGGATCAGACGCGGGATCAAATGGCGGTAGAGTTCCTCAACGCGGTTATCTCGGTGCCCATGGCTGGCGTATGCTCTGGTCAATTCGGAACGAGTAAGGATAATTGCGCCATTCTTGGCTTTGCTGCGAAAATCGGCACGGATGCGCTCCAAGAGCAGCTCCGCTTCATTGGCAATCACAGCGCGTCGGCTGATTGCCTCCAAGGCCTGCGCCGCCAAATGGCAAGTTTCCACGTGCGCAATCGCGAGCTGAATCGTATTAGCCTGGAGCTGCAAACTACCGGAACCGTTGTAAACCGCGCGTGATGCCTCGAAGTTCATTGCGACCTTGAGTGTTTGGGCCGGCGCGGAAGCGATTCTTGAACAGAGTGCCTCATCCAAGGGATTAGCTTGATCGCTTTGCAGTCTGTTGTTGCGCTGAAAAGTCTCGAATAACGCCTTGGCCTCATCGCTGAAGGTGAACTGACCAGAAAGCTGGCTAAGCTCCTTGAAAGCTTGCGCCACTTCGGCCAACTCCTTGTCGAGCTGGGGCGGATGGAGGATCTGGCGAGCAAGCTTTTCGGCAACGTAGTAGAGGAATCGGCGTTGCAGCCCGGCTCGGGTCGCCTGCCTGCGAAACATGCAGAGATTGAAGGTCGCGCCAAAAACCAAGCTGGTGCTAGTCTCAGGAATAAGCCGACGTTGGCTCTGGGGGTTGTTTTTCTCGCGGTTGCGCCGATAAGACTCCGAGAGATCCTTGCAATCGTAGAGCCGCAAAAACCTGGCCGCGTTGCGTTCGCCGTTGGTGTCGTTTTGCCAGTCGCTCAATATCGGGTTGGCATCATCCACCAACCACAACTTGTCAGTTCGGCCGCCTACGTCCTGATCGTATTCATCAAAAAGCGTTTCGGGACTGAAGGCCAGCGGCAGGAAGGCCTCCTTCGGCAGCGAGCTTCGTGCGATGATCGCGGCCAGATCAATCGTGCTGCTCTTGCGGTCACCCGGTTTGCCCACCACCATCGAAAACAGGTTGGGGTACAACCGTTTTCCGCACCAAGGAAACCAAACAGCGCGACCCAGCAATGCAGCGACCACCGGCAGGATCGAGCCGATGATGTAGCAATCGGCGCCTTCTGTAATTTTGCGCGCCAGGCTGACGTAATCAGCCAGAATTGAGTCAGCGGGAAAAGGGGCTTCTTGCGTGTCTGCACAGGGCGAAAATGGCGAAATGGCGAATTTTCTCCGACATCTGGAGATTTGTTGGTTGGACCGGGAGAATTTTCGCCACTGGGTTTTGCATTTTCGCCACTACCCATGCCTTCCGAAACAGCTCCCAGACTTGATTCCCAGACAATTTCGCCAATTTCTCCATTTTCGCCACGTGCACTGACACGTGATTCATCTAGAGCAGGCGCGCTCCCGTGCGCATATTGCTCTTCGTCCTCGGAATCGACAGTCTCAACGTAAGCTGGATTTAGGTTCGGTTTCGGTTCAGCGGACTGGAGGGCTGGCTTGGGTTGCGCTGGCGACGCAAATTCCTCCCGTGTCGGAACGCCCTGGGGCTTACCAGTATGCCGGTCGATCACGCTTTCAGGCGGTGGCACGGGCGGATTCCATCGGACGAATTTGGCGCCGGTTGTGCCATTCATATAGTATTCGCCACCGTTGGGCAGCACCGCCCAATCTGGAACCGGTTGCCAACTACCAGAGGGTTTAAATTCAAGGTCGGGGGGATTCATAAGCTGATAGCGGCTCGAGGATCGAAGTACAGAACCGCCTGGCGCTGGCCGTTTGAGCGGAGTCCGTCAGGCATCCGGACAAACTGGCTGCGAGTCCACAATTGGGGATCAGCTCCGAGGCGGCAGGCCTCGGCGAAGAAGGTGCGCTGCTCGGCAATTGGTAAGCCCCGGATGTTAAACCAGGCGTGGCCCGATTTAGCGCCGCTGGATAAAAAGAGCAACCAGCTTGGCAGGCGCTTGGCTAGGTGGATGCTCAACGCGGCACAGGCGTCGAGGGTTGAAATACCGCGAGCTTTCCAGACCGCGAGCAACGGCGCATAGATCATCGCCTGACCGCTGTGATCGGTCGCAGTGAAATCAAACTCAATGACTTGGTAGACGCGATGGGCTGTCGCAGCCAGAGAGTGCTGGCTGGCTACCCCATCCTTGGTCAGTCCGCTCGCAGCGACCATCGGGTTGGGCACAATCAACGGCATCTTCGAAAGCAGGCCACGCCAGGCGCTGCGTCGCCGGGTAGCGAAAGAAAAGGCACTCCAGCCCGCGCACAAAAGTGGATCAGCGGGTAAAACGATATCGACGATTTCTTCGGTGTGACTCACCTCGTCATCGCATCGCCGCGGCGAACTTTCCCAAACGTCGCAAGCTTCTGGACCGTCGCGAACAATCGCCTCGATCGTGTCCAGCTCCGGCACCGGCCATTTCGGCACCGGCGGGCTGACCAGTCCCGGCGTGTCGGCCGTAGTAAGCGGTGCACTGGATGCATCCCCAGCCAACAGATAGCCGCGTCCCTTGCACGAATTGGCCCCCGCAGCGGAGAGGATCTTGTGGCGCAATTCGCTATCGCTCCAGGGTGGCTGACATTTCTCATTGTAGATCTTGAGCAGCCGGAAGGCTTCCGTCGGCGACAAGCGAAAGCCACGGAGCAGCGCGCACGCCACGCGAAAAGTCGTGTTATGGCCACCGGCCCCGGAAATCGCTGGATCGCAACAAGCGAGGTATCTCGTGGCCCGTTCTTCGATTGTAAGTGGAGTACAATGGCCAAGGTTCACAGTTGCCTCCCCGCTGGCCAACGCCATCCAGTAGCGCCTTTGAATATGACAAAGGGCTGACCGCGATTTCGCTGCACGTGGTTGCTGTGCGGCTTAATCCCCAGTCTTCGGCAAAAGCTGAGGTAAATTGCCTCCCGCACCGGACAGGCCACCGCGACGAATGCTTCCAGTTTAGCCAAACGGCGCTTGAGATCCGGATCGCTACAGAGCTCCAGAATCACTTGGGCTGTTACAACACTGGAAAGACGGCCCGCATTAAGCTCTACGTCAGGTATCGGCTGGCCAGCCTCGAGAAACTTCAGCGCGGCAATACGGACCTCCTTCTCCAGTGATCGGATCGTTGCGCATGCTCTTAGGAACCGGCTGCATAGTTCAGGGCTCTCTTTAATTCGCGAGAGCAGTTCGCGCAGGGCTGTAGCGTCTTGCTGGATGCGAGCGAGCTGGTCGAGCGGTGTCATACGTCCCTTCCTGCCGCACAGCTCCAGCGTAACCAGGCCCAGGCCTGTGTGCTCAATGCTTGGCGAACGCTCACCAAGCCGGTTTGCGTTTGTGATCGGAGGGGGTAGTTTCCGATCGAATCCTCTAAAAGCCCGGGGCGCCACGGTTCCCATCCGTTGCCCCGGCGCATTCCTAGGGGTGGCCCTGAATCGGTTTTCACTTCCCACCCCCTTTAGTAAGTGAGCTCAAATATTCATCAATTGATTCACGATCTACGACTCGAATCCCGCGTCGTTTTCCGCGGGAGGTGATGGAGGCGCTTCTAATCAAGCCCTCGGCCAGCGCGACGTAGAGCTTGGCACGTGACAGTCCGCTGTAGCTCACAGCGGCCGGAACCCTTAACCAGCGCGGTCGCAACGTCGCTGGATTTTCTACAATCTCATGGGCAAACATGTGACGAGCGTCGCACAGTTACCCCAAAGAATTGTTAACGCGCGACCAGATCGTCATGTTAACAACTTCTCCGGCGTCCCGTCCGGCGTCGCCCCGCGGGTGCGTTGGGCAGCCACTCAAAGCCGTGATCCCGGCACCACTTGGACGTTTGGGATAACTCGCAGCAAAGATGCTCAGTTATCTCCGCCTTGGTCGGAGGTCGCTTGTGTTTGCGAGCCAGGACTTGGACAGCATTGATAAATCGACTTCCCGTCGCTGTTTTAAACCTCTTGAGCCACAACTCGCGCAGGGCGCGCACCGTGCTAACGAGCGCATCCAAACGTCGGTTAAACCGCGTCTGGTCGGCTGTCTGGAAGATTTCTCGTAGAATTTGAGACAAGAGAATGTCGGAAGGCTCGCAGAAAGCTTTGTCCAGGTTAGCCAAAAGGACCGCATCGACGTTGAACCGGCTGATGACCTTTTTCTTCTGCTCTTCAAAAACCTGGCCTCCTGCTCCAATGGCCACGTTGCCGTTTACCAGGAAGGTAATCGTACCCCCTTCACCAGAAGGCCAGGGACCGCACTCGCGGCTCCCATCGGCGAGCGTGCGTTCGACCCACCTTTGTGAAGGTGTCTTTTCGTCTGGCACGCTCCGAGCTTACCACACCGGGTAGACTCGGTAGGAAATCCCGAGATTTTCTTAGACGGTGTTATTAGTTTTGGTATTAAACGGACAGCCCGAATCGCGTAAGTTGTACAGCCCCAGTCACTAACTCTTTCGCGGAATCGAACTCCATTAGAAACGACAGCCTTGAAAACGTTTCGGATCGCAAAAACCGATGACCCCAATCCTTGTTCCGGTCTGCGATCCGCTGAGAAGTTAGACGCCGCGCATCAAAACTATCTTCAATGAATTGAACGCCGTCATCGTCGCGCGCTTTGCACAGATCTTTCGCGTTTTCTGTCTATGGGACGTGACAGACCGCGCGATAGTGAACGCAAGCTAGTTTCAGGCGATGTCGGCGATGACGGCGTTCACGGCGTTTCATATTTGCATGTCCGAAAATGGCGAGACATTGTATAACTCTTGGACGAGTTTGCTTCCGTGGAACTGCATCAATACTACCAGGCGATCGTGACACGCGATCGCCGTTTCGATGGTCGATTCTTTGTTGGCGTCAAATCTACCGGTATCTATTGCCGGCCTATCTGTCGCTCGAGACGGCCGTTGTTGAAGCACTGCCAATTCTTTCGTTTGGCTGCCGCAGCCGAGGCGGCCGGGTTTCGGCCATGCCTGCGTTGTCGCCCGGAGCTTGCGCCCGGTCAGGCGCCGATTGATTCCGCAGACCGATTGACGTTCGCAGCGGTCAAGCAAATTGAAGCAGGCGCCTTGACGGATGGAAACGTGGCGAGCCTCGCTCAGAGCCTGGGTGTTAGCGATCGTCACCTCAGGCGCGTGCTGTTAGCAAATCTCGGCGTTACACCAATTCAATTGGCTCAGACCCAACGTCTGCTTTTAGCGAAACAACTTTTGACCGACACGAATCTGTCGATGATCGATGTCGCATTTGCCAGCGGATTTTCCAGTCTCCGCAGATTTAACGCTCTGTTTCGCCAGAGGTATCGGATTGCACCAAGCCGTCTACGCGCAAAACCCTCGAGGAATCGGGAAGACACCTCCTGCAGTTGCCGGTTACCATATCGGACGCCTTTCGACTGGGATTCTCTTCTCTCTTTTTTCTCGCGGCGAATGTTTGCCGGGGTTGAAGAGATCGAAAACGGACAGTACCGGCGAACGGTTCGAATAGGGAAGCATGAGGGTTGGATCGCAGTTGAGAACGACTCGGCAAACCACGTGCTGCGTCTGGAAGTATCTGTAACGCTTCTTCCCGTGCTCATGGATGTTCGAGCCCGGGTTCGCCGTTTATTTGATCTGGATGCTGACCCTGAAACGATCGCTTCTCATCTGGGTGATCTCGTGAATGGGCACAGTGGTCTTCGAGTTCCCGGCGCATTCGATGGATTTGAAATGGCGATCCGAGCCATTCTCGGTCAACAGATCAGTGTGTCGGCTGCGTCAACATTTGCAGCCAGGCTCACTAGAAAATTTGGAAAATCGATTCAAACGCCGTTTCCAGACCTAACTCATTTGGCCCCGACGGCGAAAGCCCTTGCGACGGCAGACGTGAACGAATTTCTTTCGCTAGGCATCACTCGGGCGCGGGCAAAATCCGTTCAATCGATGGCGCAAGCGGTACTGACTGGCGCGATTTCACTCGACGTCGCAGTATCGATTGAGACAGCGCTAAACCAATTGAAAGCGCTGCCCGGTATTGGTGATTGGACTGCCCACTATTTTGCTATGCGGATCTTCGGATGGCCTGACGCCTTTCCTCACAGCGATCTCGGCATTCTCAAAGCGCTCAATACCACAAACCCTCGGGAAGCGCTTTCCCGAGCTGAGAGCTGGCGGCCTTGGCGAGCCTACGCTGCGATCCATTTGTGGAAGACCCTGGAGAAACCTGTCGCGCCGAAGCTTGCGAAGGCGGAACCGGTCGCGCCGACCAGCCCCACAGAGCCTTCGCGCAGTCGGACCAGTCCTACGAAGCCTTGGCGCAGTCGAAAGCTTCCCAACGTGAAACCAAACTACGCCGGAGCTCTGCCACTGCCCGATCGGAGACAGATCGCTGGGCGGCGCCAGTTGGCAGCTAGCGAAACGAATTAAGGAGAATGAAAATGAAATACTACTGCACTTACAATAGCCCGGTCGGTGCTCTCCATCTGGTCTCAGATGGAAAAGCACTTATTGCCGGAACCTTTCATCAAGTTGACTCAGACGTTTCTGATGCGGTTCTTGATCCTTCGGCTGAACCATTCGCCGAAGCCAGGCGCCAGCTGGATGAATATTTTCAAGGCAAACGGAAGACATTCGAGCTGCCGATCAACCTGCGGGGAACAACCTTCCAGATACGAGCATGGAAAGCCTTAACAGAGATCCCGTTTGGGGAGACGATGTCGTACAAGGCGCAGGCTGAGCGCGTAGGGAGCGTTCCGAGAGCGGTTGGCTTGGCCAACGGTCAGAATCCCATCCCGATTATTGTGCCATGCCATCGTGTCATCGGCGCAGACGGCAGTTTGGTCGGCTATGGCGGAGGATTAGACCTCAAACGCGCGCTGCTACAGTTCGAGGCATTGGTAAACGACTTTGGTCCGCAGCCATTCCCTGTAACAAAGACACAGGCCTCCGGAGCGACCGTGGGCTAAGCTTTACGACTTCGCTACCGCGAGCTCGACTTGGTCCGGGTAAGGTTCTTCCGTACGTACTCGTGTTCATAAGTCGTGATCTCGAACCGATATCCGTACGGGTCTATCAAATAGATCGAAAAAGCAGCGTCGTGATCAATGACTTCCGAAAGGCTGCACAGCCTCGCCGTTTCCTTAGATCGTACCAATGATCTGAAATGATCAACGAAGCTGAGAAAATCGGCGCCCGAAGCTCCAAAAGCAACGCGCCTGAAACCGTTTTCCTGTCCGATAGGCTCGCCCTGGAAGAGAGCGAGCTTGGGCCCTCCACCTTTTGACGAAACCATCAGCGGTCCGCCGGGATCCTCCGCCCAGAACTCGAGTTCCTTTCGGATCTCGAAGCCGAAGATGCTCTCATATAGCCGTGCCGCTTCATATCGGTCCGGAACACAGAGCTCGACGTGATCAACTCCATCTATGCGCATACTCTAGGCTACCGCGACCGGTTCTTTCTCGCTCAGCGCTGCCAGAAAATCTTTATGACTCATCGGATGCGAAAACATGGGAAAATCATGTTCAATGGCGCCACGATGCGCTTCTTCGCTGACCGCGGCGGAGCAGTCCTTCAGCGTGATCACGTTGTATCCAAGCTCATAGCCGGTCCGCATCGTGGATTCGACGCAGCAATTGGTAAGAAACCCGCCGAGAACAATCGTATCGATTTTCTTGCTCCTCAGGATGAAATCGAGGTTCGTGGTTGCGAACCCGTCAAGGCCCCGTTTCCCTTCGACGACAATGTCATTCTTGTCAGGTTTTAGATCATCAACAATTTCTGCTCCCCACGTGCCTTTACGAAAACTTGAACCTTCTTTGGCGCCTTGAAGGATGCCGTAGATTTGTGCACTGAGTTCTCGATAATCCGGGGCAAAGGTAATCGGTACATGAATGACTGTGACTCCCGCTTCCCGCGCGCGGCGAACGGTCTCTACCGTGTTGGGGAGCATATTTGTCGATTCCATCACCGGCTTGACGGCGGCATGTAAGGCTCCGCCTTCGGAAGTAAAATCGTTCTGATACTCGATCAGAACAAGGGCAGTCGTTTTAGGATTCATAGGAGGTGGGGTATAGAAAAGCATCAGCCCAGTGTGTCGAAAGTCAATGGCTGGTCCGGATCCGTCTGTCTTGCATTCTTGGAGAGCTGCGGTTTGCCTGATTGAGTAATTCGAGTAGACCCGGTCTTCTGCATATTCAATCCAAACTCGAAAGATTTCCAATTCACCGAAATCCCGAGTCGCGTTTTTCCTTATTTCGCTTCGCATGAAACTACGAACAGGTCGTTTTAATTAGGACAAACTTCGTTATTCAGTTTTACGGCCTCACCAGTTGTGCTCTCGTAGGCGGACCATTACCTGAAAAATCCGGTGGTGAGTCGTTATCAGGCGGGCCTCAAAAGATTAATCTCTCACTCGAACGATGAAATTTATTCGAGCTCGTTTTGTTGTTTCTTTCTCAACGCTTACGATCTGTTTCCTCGCCTCTGT
>JBKPCS010000155.1:0-15961 GCA_046727495.1 bacterium
GCTTCGCCGAGGCTTCCGACTTCGCCAAACGCTACTTCGGACAAGACGGAGGACGGGGGCGCCGGCATCGCCGGCAACAGTAAGATCACGCTAGTCAGTACCCTTGATTCCGGTTACCGGACGCGCGACGGTCTGACTAAATCATGTCAGCGGGTGAGACATTGCCGGCCGCGATTGCTCGCACACTATGGACGGCAGCAGGTGGCGGCCCAGATCTTCTTAATCAATTGGAGATCACTGGAACCGGCGATCTGCCTTCGGTGTTTCCTGTGTCCGACCTCGCCGCGGCCGCAATCGGCACGGCTGGATTGGCAATTACCGAACTCGTTGCCGTCCGGTTCGGGGAAACACCCAAGGCACGCGTCGATCGCCGATTGTCGTCTATCTGGTTCGGTCTGTCTGTTCGTCCACAAGGTTGGCCGTTGCCTCCACTCTGGGATCCCCTCTCTGGCGACTATGAGACTGAAAACGGATGGATTCGGCTCCACATGAATGCTCCGCATCATCGAGATGCTGCGCTATCGGTCTTAAAAGCTGAACCCAACAAGGAATTCGTCGCGCGGCAAGCTGCGCATTGGCCGGCTAACGATCTTGAAACAGCCGTTGTCACAGCCGGAGGTTGTGCCGCCACGATGCGATCTATCGCTGAATGGAAAACCCATCCGCAAGGCAGCGCGGTTGCCGGCGAGCCACTGTTCTACATCCGAACACAGGACTCTGGCTCCACGCGCGATTGGGGCGGCCCACGCCACCGCCCACTCGCAGGATTGAAGGTTCTTGACCTCACACGTGTTCTCTCCGGGCCGATCGCAACCCGTTTCCTCGCAGGGTTCGGCGCCGAGGTGCTCCGGATTGACCCGCCCTGGTGGGATGAACCGATCGTTGCGCTGGAGGTTACGTTGGGGAAACGATGCGCGCGGCTCGACCTTCGCGCGCCGTCGAGTCGCGAGCTGTTCACACAACTTCTTTCTGAAGCAGATGTACTTATTCACGGTTACCGGCCGGACGCATTAGCGAATCTCGGCTTCGATGCCGAGCAACGCCAAAAGATCCGCCCAGGGTTGATCGATGTTTCGCTCGATGCGTACGGATGGACCGGTCCTTGGAAAGGAAGACGGGGGTTCGATAGCCTGGTTCAAATGAGCTCCGGTATTGCTGATGCCGGGATGAAACGACTGGGTAAAACCCGACCGACCCCGCTTCCGGTTCAAGCGCTCGATCAATCAGTAGGGTATTTCTTAGCGGCAGCGGCAATTCGCGGCTTAACAAATAGGTTTAAGCCAGGTGCCGGTTGTGAAGCTCGGACTTCGCTCGCTCGAATGGCCGCATTGTTGGTTGACCAACCTGCAGCGCAGGAAAACGCGCTAATTGCTCCAGAAGGACCGAGTGACCTGTCAGAAAACATTGAGCAGACGAGCTGGGGACCGGCCCGGCGAATCAAGCCGCCTGTGATTGTCGACGGCGCGCCACTGCGATGGGATCTGCCCGCAAGTGCCCTGGGGAGTTCCGAACCGAAGTGGCAGAGCCGGTAGTAAGGCGTCGCCGCAGCAGCCAGGCTTTCACAAAGGGGCGCCCGCACATTGTCTCGAAGGCCGGGGATCCCGACTAAGATCAGGCTTGACCTTCTGATAACGCGTGTTACTAATCGTCTTTGTAACACGCGTTACTAAAGAGGTATCTGCGCGCTTCTAACCCCCCAATTTAGCTACGAAATCCCGCCAGAAAATCGTTGCCAATCCTGTTATGCCTGTACGCGTATCGTCGGAACTGGCCTCCCCTCAGACCTCTCCTCGCGTCTCCGCGCGCCGACGCTCCTTTTTTCGCTCGCTGTTCTACCGGGAATCTTTTTGCGCGTGGATGTTTATCGCTCCAGCTCTAGCCGGCTTCTCCATTTTCTATCTGCTGCCTACTTTCCGCGCCGTTTACATCAGTTTTACCGATTGGAATCTATTGCGGGCGCCCGTGTTCAATGCCGGCGCCAATTACGTCAAGCTCTGGAAGGACCCGAACTTCTGGACCTCGATGAAGATCACTCTTCTTTATGTTCTCTACAACATCCCAATCCAAACGGTGATCGGGTTATTGCTGGCGGTTCTGCTCGCCCGGGTAGGCGGATCAATCGTCCTTCGTTCGATTATTCTCGCACCGTACCTTATCGCCAATGTCATAGCCGCAATCATCTGGTTTTGGATGCTCGACCCATTGCTAGGTTTCGGTAATGCCGTATTGCATTGGTTTGGCCTGGGTCGAATCGCTTTTTTCACTGACCGAGAGCTCGCCTTACCGACTATCGCCGCAGTCAACATCTGGCGACACATGGGGCTTGTTGCTTTGTTGTTCTACACCGGCATTCAGACCATCCCCAAAGACATCTACGAGGCGGCTCGGGTCGAGGGAGCGGGTCCTTGGAAAGGCTTTATCCGGATCACGCTTCCGCTGCTGCGACCGACGTTTGTCTTCGTGTTAGTCACCAGCATTATCGGATCGTTTCAAGTCTTCGACACGATTGCGGTCACCACATTGGGCGGGCCGGGTTTTTCGACACGAACTATCGTCTGGTACACTTATCAGGAGGGCTTCGTGTCGTTCAGGATGGGATATGCATCTGCGATGTCCTGTGCCCTGTTCCTTTGTCTGGCCATTGTCACCGTGGTCCAGATGCGGATTCTCCGCGCTGGTCAATCTGAACTCGGATAAAGAGAATGCGCACGCCTGCCTCCAACTCAGGAAGACTTTCGGAGCGGTGGTTTGGGTACGCCGTATTGGCGCTGTTCGCTATTATTTCGCTCGGGCCAATAGGGATCGCTGCAAAGACTGCGCTGAGCGATAGCCGCACTCTTTTCAGCGGTGCCAGCTCGCTTCTGCCCCAGGATCCGACGCTCTTTAATTTCGAGAGGGTGATGGGGTTGGTCAATCCGAGCGATCCTAGACTGCAGCAGACCAGCTTCGCCAAGGTCGATTTCTATCGCGCCCTGGCAAATAGCGTGATCTTTACACTCCTGGCGGTAGTTCCGCAGATCGCGTGCAGCGCAATGGCTGCATACGCTTTTGCCCGGCTTCGTTTCGCGGGACGCCGTTTGATCTTCTTCCTGTTCCTGTGCGTCACGATGATCCCTGGGGTCGTCCTGATCATTCCCAACTTCATCCTGATCAAAGATCTTGGTTGGCTGAATACCTTCCAGGGTATGGCGGCGCCCTATGCGCTCATGACGCCGTTCGCTGTCTTCTTTCTGCGCCAGATGTTTTTGTCGACTCCGCGAGAGTTGGAGGAGTCCGCGCGCATCGATGGTGCAAACTACTTCTCGATTTTTTTCCGCGTTGTTCTGCCGATCCATCGCTCCGCTCTTGCTACGTTGACGATTTTGTCGGTGTTGAATGCCTGGAACGAGTTCTTTTGGCCGTTCGTGGTCGGTCGGGCCGAGAATGTGCGCGTGATGGCGGTCGCGATCAACGCATTTCGATCACAGCAAGCTGGTGGGGTACCAGACTGGAGCGGCCTAATGGCGTGCACCGTGCTGGGTATTATACCGGTCGCCATTCTCCTTCTGCTTTTCGGTCGCAAGGTCGTCGAAGCCTTCCAATACACCGGTTATCGGTGAACCGCGGCTACTGTTTTAACTCTCTTTTCAACTGACTCGACAATCCCTCAAAAAATCCCCCTGAAAAAATGCGACACTTGATCAAAATCCTATTGGCCGGCAGCTTCCTTGCCGGTAGTCCCGCTCAAGCTGTTACGGAGATCAACTACTGGTTGTGGGACAACAACCAGCTTCCAGCCTACCAGGACTGCGCCGCAGCATTCGAAAAGCAGAATCCGGACATTAAAATCAAAATCACTCAGACCGGTTGGTTCGACTATTGGAACGCATTAAACACGGCGTTCGTTTCCGGAACTGCTCCGGACGTGATAACTGACCATCTGGCGAGATATCCGGAATTTATCCAGAACAATCTGCTGGCAGATCTCGCTCCTCTGATTGCGCGGGACAAAGTGCCTACCAATATCTACCTGGGCGACCTCGTTAAAGTATGGGGCCGGAACGGCAAGCAGTATGGTCTTCCCAAAGATTGGGACACCGTCGGCCTGATCTACAACAAAGCGATGTTGGAAAAGGCCGGAATCGATCCCAGGTCGCTCTCGGACCTGAATTGGAACCCAAAAGATGGGGGCTCGTTCGGTCAACTCATTGCCAAACTGACTATTGATGCCAACGGCAAAAACGCCACCGAGGCCGGATTCGATCCGAAGAATATCAAACAATACGGCCTGCTCATAAATGGTCAGCCCGATGGCTATGGACAGGTCGAGTGGAGCCATTTTGCGGTATCAAACGGATTTAAATTCAATGACGGCCCTTGGGCTACGCATCTCAACTACGGTGATCCGAAGCTAGCGGAAACGATTCAGTGGATCGCCGATCAGATGAAAAAAGGAACCATCATTCCCGCAGCGAATGCTCGTCAGGCCGGGGAGAACGGAGTCTTCGCAGCACAGAAAGGCGCATTAGCTCTGACCGGCGACTGGAACATCCTCTGGTACACTGAGAACTGTAAATTCGATATCGGTTTCGCGCCGTTGCCCAAAGGTCCCGTGGGACGACGAACGATGTTTAATGGTTTGGCCGATTCCATCTGGGTCGGTAGCAAACATCAGGAAGAAGCCTGGAAATGGGTGAAATTTCTCGCCTCTCCGGAAGCTCAGAAGATCGTGGGCGAGCATGGCGTAGTGTTCCCGGCGGTGCCGGAAGCTACGGAAATTGCCAAAGCTCGAATGGCTCAGAAAGGCGTTGATGTTTCTGCTTTCGTCCAAGAAGCGACCGATCCAAACGCAACGTTCCTCTTCCCAATTACCGATCACGCCAGTGACATCGTACGCATTACGCGCGCCGCATTCGATGCAATCTATCTTAACGGAGCAGATGCGGCGAGCACACTCAAAGCTGCTAACCAGGAGGTGAACGCGCTGTTTCAATGAGAAAGCGAAAAATTACGTTCATTGGAGCCGGGAGTACTGTCTTTGCTAAGAACTTGCTGGTCGACATTTTGTCGTTTCCTGAATTAGCTGACTCGCAACTTTGCCTTTTTGACGTTGATGCAGAACGCCTGCAAACCTCGGAGGTAGTTGCGAACCGGATTGCGCAGACGCTTGGAATTCAGCCCACGATTGAAACTACGACCGATCGCGCCCGCGCTTTTGATGGCGCTACCTATGCGATTAATATGATCCAGGTCGGCGGCTATCGGCCGTGTACCGTCACCGATTTTGAGATCCCGAAGAAATATGGCCTGCGACAGACCATCGGCGACACACTCGGCATTGGCGGAATCATGCGCGCAGTACGCACCGTTCCGGTATTAATCGAAATGTGCCGGGAAATGGAGCAACGCTGTCCCGACGTGATTCACCTCAATTACGTCAATCCGATGGCTATCAACTGCTGGGCTCTAACCCGAGCCACCCGTATCCGTACAATCGGCCTCTGCCATAGTGTCCAACACACAGCCAGCGAGCTGGCCAGCGACATCGGCATTCCATTGGAGGAGATCAACTATCTGGTAGCCGGAATCAATCACATGGCATTCTACCTGAAGTTTGAACGGAATGGAGAAGACCTTTATCCACTGATCTACAAAGTGATTGAGGAAGATCGGGTGCCCGACGAAAACCGGGTACGCTACGATATGCTGCGCAGACTTGGCTTTTTTGTCACCGAGTCCAGCGAGCACTTTGCTGAGTATGTGCCTTGGTACATCAAGCGCGATCGGCCCGATCTGATAGAGCGGTACAACGTTCCGTTGGATGAATATCCGCGACGTTGCGAAGCGCAGATCGCGCAATGGAAATACCTGAGAAAGTCCTTGGAAGCGGCAGATGCACCCTTCGAAATGGAACGTAGCGTGGAATATGGATCGGGCATTATTCATAGTATGGAAACCGGGGTGCCGCGGGTGGTTTACGCCAATTTAGAGAACACCGAACTGATTACCAACCTGCCGCCGGGTTGCTGCGTTGAAGTACCCTGTCTAGTCGAGAAAAATGGTATTCAACCGACTCACATCGGACCGCTTCCGCGGCATTTGGCGGCGCTAATGCAGACCAATATCAATGTTCAAGCGTTGACTGTGGAAGCGATTCTGACTGGAAATCGCGAACATATCTACCATGCTGCCATGTTAGATCCACACACTGGCAGCGAACTGGATCTGGACCAGATCTGGCAACTAGTGGATGATCTCCTCATCCAGCATGGAGAGTGGATTTCAGGAGATTTTCACGACGACCGGACAGCGAGCGCGCATCCACAAGAGTCGCAGACTCCTATAACGGTAAAATGACGAAAGGGCTATGGAAACGACGCGTCGGGTAACGAGCAACGACATTGCTCAGGCTGCCGGCGTGTCGCGTACTACCGTCTCTTTTGTTTTAAACGAGAAGGTTGGAACGAATATCAGTGCCGAGACCAAGGCGCGAGTCCTCGAGGCGGCCCAGGCGCTAGGTTATGTACCTAACTCTGCCGCTCGTATGCTGGTCAGCGGACGAAGCCGGACCCTGGGCCTGGTCCTTGCCCATGGTGACTTAATGAGCGTCGACGCGTTCGCTCCGCCCTTGATGTTTGGGATCAGCCGTATCTGCAATGCCCACGGTTATAAACTGTTAGTCGAAGCCATCGAAGGCGGATCGCCACGCGACGCTTATCTTGACTTGGCTAAGAGCAAACGGATTGATGCGTTAATCGTTCTGAATCCAAATTCGGAAGACAAAGGATTGGTGCGGATGATTGAGTCTCAGTTCCCGGTTGTACTTTTCGGCTCGATCGGGCATCCCAATGAAAACTCGATTCGCCCAAATACCGGTAAGGCGGCTGTACGGGCCACGCGCCACTTGACTGAGTTAGGCCATCGCCGCATCGCCCATATCACTTACGCCCCACTCCGATACATCGGGGCCCGCGAAAGACTTCGAGCGTTTCGACGAGCGATCGAGCGGGCCAGACTGGAATTCGACGAGCGACTGGTTGCCAGCGGCGACTTCAGCATGGAGAGCGGCTATCGTGCGATGAAGGAGCTCTTACAAGTCCGGCATCGTCCAACTGCATTGTTCGCCGGAAACGATACGATCGCGGTCGGTGCAGTCGCGGCGTTACGCGAAGCCGGACTTTCCGTTCCGCGCGACGTTGCGGTGGTCGGCTTTGATGATCTGCCATTTGCCGCTTATTGTCATCCGTCACTAACAACGGTAAACACCGACCCAATTAAACAGGGAGAACAAGCGGCAATAGCGGCCATCGAATTGCTTGAAGGCCGTTCGGTCGGAATCCGAAACTGCACTATCTCCGAGAAAATAATTGTCAGAGAATCGTGTGGAGCTCGCGCCAACGCACTAAAGGAAAAACCTCCGGCTAAGACGCGCTAGAAATGGACTAGCGATGGCAATCGCTCTTACCAGGGCTTCCTCTCGACTCTGATGCTCCCTAGCTCAATTGGTACCGGACTAAGACCCGATACAGGCGACACGCGCACGCCGGCTACTCGGACTTTTCTTCTCTACCCAGGGTCCAATTCGGAGGGTCGCTGGCAGGGAATGATTCTTCTAACGCTTCTTCAACGTTAAATTCGTCCTCTTCCTCCGGCTTGGGAGAGCCCTTGTCATTCTCGTCGGCCGACTCTGCGCCCACAAAGTAACATCGGCCTCCCTCTCGCCCGATGCAAGTGTCGATCTAGCCAAAATGCCGCGTTGAGCGCGGCGGCCGTCGCCAAGCGTGCACGGCTAACCGAGCAGGCAAATCGTTCGTCCGACACCAGGTTGCTACACGCGATTCTTTTTCAGCCGTGCCATTTCGCCACCAACAACTTGATCTTGTTCTATATACCTATACGGGGTATATGTATTAACATGAAAGAAGAATCTCGTGAACAAGTCCGACGCCGAGCCAACCGGATTGCCGGGCAAATTGCCGGAATTCAGAGAATGATCGATGAAGATCGCTATTGCGTCGATATTCTGAACCAGATCTCTGCAGTCAGATCCGCTTTAGACGCTCTCGGCGTTGAACTGCTGACCAGCCACGTCCAGACCTGTGTGATGGGTGGCAACTCGCGGCATCCCAAGGCAAAACCGATGCCTCCCGCCAAGTTAATCAAAGAATTGCATCATGTCCTTTCCCGCTTTCTCAAGTAGCGGGGGCGAGTCTTCAAACCCAGCGGGCTGGCGAAGCCGCTCGCGCACCTAACAATTAGCTGAATATGAACTGGCTTTGGACAAGCATCTTCCACGCTGCCGCAATGTTTTGGGAAGTCCTTTGGGCGTTGGTATTTGGATTCACGATTTCGGCCCTGTTGCAGGTTTTTGTGAGCAAGGAGCAAATGGTTCAGCACTTCGGAAAGGTGAATCTGGGTTCGATGACTCTGGCTACGGTGTTGGGAGCTGCAAGCAGCTCGTGTTCATACGCGGCGGCGGCGGCCGCTCGAAGCGCGTTTCAAAAAGGGGCCCCTCTCATCGTCGTTCTGGCATTTATGTTTGCATCGACCAACCTGGTTGTAGAGCTCGGGGCAGTGCTATGGCTTTTGATGGGCTGGGAGTTCGTCGCAGCCGAGGTTGCCGGCGCCATCTTGTTGATCGCCTTCATCTGGGCTTTAGGCGCGCTCATGATCCCGAAAAATTTGGAGGAAGAAGCACGTGCGCACGTCCTCGGAGGGCGGCGGTCGATGGCCGCCACGGCAAGCCCGGCGCCTGATGAATCGATGAATGCCGCAACGGAACACCACGACGAGCATCACTGTCATCATCACACAAAGGGAGCTATGGAAGGCGATCGGTGGACCCAGATCGCCAACGCGTTCATCATGGATTGGTCAATGCTCTGGAAAGAGATGGCCGTTGGGTTCATAATTGCAGGCTTCCTTGGAACCCTGGTCCCGCCAGATTGGTGGAAAGCCCTTTTCCTGAACGGAAGCCATCCGCTCGTGCAGTCAGTGGAAAATGCAATCGTCGGGCCGCTGGTTGCAGTTGCCAGTTTTGTCTGTTCAATTGGCAATATCCCTTTGGCAAGCGTTCTGTGGAGCGGCGGAATCAGCTTTGGGGGCGTGATCTCATTTATTTACGCCGACCTGATCGTATCCCGCTGATTTTGGTATACCGAAAATATTATGGAAGCAGACCCGCGTTCTTCATTGTGGCGACGATGTTTGTTTCGATGGTTCTAGCTGGTGTTGTTGTCGACGCCGTGTTCACGGCTCTGCACCTGGTTCCGACCGGTCCGCGACCCACAAACGCTGTGGCCGAAGCGAATTTCAGTTGGAATTACACAACATTTCTAGACTTCGCTGCCATCGCATGGTCGGTGTGGCTCGGGTTTCTCTATGTTCGGCAACCGAAGCATGCGTATGCCCATCATCACCATTGAGGATTGGAGGGCGGTCTTGCGTTCGGCGCATGCGCGTGAGCTACCGGATCTTAATGAGTTGCAATCACGCGCTGGGCCGTCGAGCTGGGAAGCTTAACCCATCCGGCCATGGCCGGACTGGAAGCTTCGGCCGAATCCTCCGGATTCACCAGGGGTTGATCTTCTAGATCGACCTTCGCCACCTTAAGTTGACGCGCATGCTCGCCCGCGGGAGACCGCCCTCCATACAGTCCTCCAGCAATGAACAATTCCTTCCGATGATTTGTCTTCTCAAGCTGAACCCGATCCGTATCATTTTCTATCCCCCCAGCACTAAATGAGCAATCCAACGACTATTCATCCGGTTCAAAAGCGGCCGGAAACCAAAGGGAAAGGTTTTTTGCCACGGATCGGATCTCCCGGTTATCACCTTCTGTTGGGCGCAGTCGCGATTTTTATTCTTGGCCCCCTTGGCGGCATTTCGGCCGCGTTCATGAACTTCTCGATCGGTTTTTTTATCGGTGGCCAAGTGCTAGCCGGCATACTCGGCAGCGCCGTCACGCTAGGCTATGGGCCGGACGGCAAACACGGAGCGAACTACATCCAGACAATGGCAGCCTCCGTCGCCGGCCTATGCGGGATGGCAGTATTGATCCAAGCGATGGCTTGGTTGGGATTGCCTGAACCACCAATCTGGCAGCTGGTCGCTTTCTTCACCTGCGTCGGCATGTTTGGCATCGGAATCGGAATGCTTTATACCCCGATCGTAGTTGACCGCATGCAGTTGCCGTTCCCCTCTGGATTCGCGGTCGCGAATATTCTCCGTGCGCTTACCGATCCGGTGCTGCTCAAACAATCGATCGCCAAACTCGGAGGCGGCATGGGCGTTGGCTATCTGGTTGGAGTATTGTCTTTGAATCTTACTTCTCTTTCGCGTCTCGGTGTTTCGGCATCAACCTTCGGTGCGGGAATGATAGTGGGAGCGCGCATCGCAATTCCTGCCCTGGTTGTTGGTCTGATCGGTGCATGGCAGACGCCGCATCTGATCAGCATCGGGTGGCTCAATCCAGGTGACCCATTTCGCAAGATCGGGTTCATCATTTCGCTCGGCACAATTCTGGGCGCAGCCATTGTTGATATCACATTGATCCTCCTACAAGCCGTGAAACGTTTCATGGAAAAATCGGAGCCCGCAGAGGCTGCTCCGGATTGGAAGCGAGTGAACATGGTGAAGCTTTGGGGCTGGGTGATTTGCTGGGGAGCCGGAATTGTCTTGTTCGGTAGCCAAGTGCTGCATCAACCCGTTCTTTACGTCGCGATCGCGGTCGGTCTCTGTTTTCTCTTCCTTTTGGTTAATGGCATCTCGCTGGGAATTTCCGATTGGAACCCGATTTCCAGCGCATTCGTGCTCACTGTTTTCATTCTGGCTGCCCTGGGATTGCGAAGCCCGGTGATTGGCTTGTTATGCGCCGCGATTGTGCTGATCGCGTGTAGCGTCGGAGGGGATATGCAGCAGGACCGCTCAACAGGTTGGCGTCTCGGCACGAACCGTGTGATTCAATTCCGATACCAGGTGATCGGCATTTTCATGGGTGCCATACTGGCAGTAGTCCTGGCAAAGCTGTTCATGAGCGCGTACCCGATTTTGACCCAGGACCAATTTGCTAATCCGCATTTGCCGGGAGCGGAAAAATGGCAATCCGCGATGACCTATAAATTTGTGGGGGCGCTCAAAGGAATCACCTCCGCCCAGCCGCAGGTCATGAAAGCTTTGCAACTTGGGATCGTTCTTGGGCTGATCATCGAGATCCTCCGCAAAACGATTAAAAGGAATACTGGCTACAAGAACTGGGTCACCACCGCGCGTACCGGTTATGCGACCGATTTTCTCGTGGATGCAGTTTTTCTATGTAGTCCTTATGCTTCCTCGTTCGGCGGATTTGTAGAACTTCCTGCCGTTCTCTGGTGGACGGCAGGAGGTGTCGGCGCAACGCTCTACGCTGTATTCATGAAATCGCGCAACGCGAGATCCGCCGAAGGAGAATTGCCTTCGGATATGAGTACGACTTCTCTAGTCGGCGGCGGCCTGATTGCCGGAGATTCGCTGGCCGCCTTAAGCGTTGGTGTCTGGGGTCTTTTGAGCACGGTTCTGGGCAGATAGCGTTTGGCGTTCCGCGTTCCGCGTTCGAGTGAAGAGATTCTTACTAGTTCTCGATCTCGTCCTCGATTTACTGGGTAGACCTCGCGGCAAGTGTGCAGCGGGTTTATTTGCGCCGTGTTATCGCCTATGCCATATGCGGGCTATCAAATGTGTTTTCAGCTCATCCAAACTGATCCGGATTCAAAGGCGCGCCGGGGCCGGCTGGTAACTCGCCACGGAATTATCGAAACCCCGGTGTTTATGCCAGTCGGGACACAAGGCACTGTGAAGGGCGTGCATCCGGTCGAACTGAAGACGCTCCGCGCTCAGATCATTCTCGGAAACACCTATCACTTGTTTTTGCGCCCAGGTGTTGAAGTCATCGCCCACTTCGGAGGCCTGCACTCATTTATGAAATGGGATGGGCCAATTTTAACCGATAGCGGCGGATTCCAGGTCTTCTCTCTCGCAAAACTCCGTAAGATCACTGAAGAGGGTGTCTCGTTTAACAATCATATTGACGGCTCTCCCTGTTTTCTCAGTCCGGAAAGCGCGATGCAAATTCAGGCGGATTTCGGATCGGACATCGCCATGGTTTTAGACGAGTGCCCGCCTTATCCATGCGATTTAGAGTATGCCAGTTCGAGCCTGGATCGAACGTTGCGTTGGGCTGACCGTTGCCGAACTTGGGTGGCAACGCAATCGGGGCAACAGCCACTCGCATTCGGCATCGTTCAAGGTGCCACCTATCCTGAGCTACGCGAGAAGAGCGCGCGCGAATTAGTTCGAATGGATTTCGATGGCCACGCGATTGGCGGAGTCAGTGTGGGAGAGCCTGAAACGGAAATGATCCAAGCTATCGAAAGCAGCGAACCGTTCCTTCCTTCGGAAAAACCGCGTTACGCGATGGGCCTCGGCACGCCTCCGCAGATCGTTGAGATGGTAGCTCGTGGGATTGACATGTTCGATTGCGTGCTGCCCACGAGGTTAGCACGAAACGGAACGGCGTTCACCGAAACCGGTACGATGAATTTGAAGAACAATCCGTACCGTCTGGACCCAAGACCAATTGAAGAGGGTTGCGCATGTGACACATGTCAGACGTTCACCCGGGGGTACATCCGCCACTTGATCAAAGCGGAGGAAATCTTAGGGCTTCGTCTGATCACGATCCACAATTTGCATTTCTACTTGAACCTGATGCAACGGATACGGGAATCGATTGAGGCGGGAACGTTTACGCAATTTCGAGAGGAATTCGTTACAGGATATGTGAAGTACGAGGCGTAGCAACGCTCACGTCGACCTGGAAGGACAACGCACGGTCAAACTGAAAGCTTGCGCCCAAACCTCCGGTTTGACCATGGGTTGAGCTTTCAGCTCGACCTTGACGGACTTGCTGAAGAGGCGCTACCGACGATAAACCAAGGCCAAGCGCCAAAGCCTACCCTCCTAACCTTAGCGTCTTGGCGCCTTTGCGTGAGATCCTTCTTCGCGTTTTGGCGTGCGCGCCGTTCCGCCTATCACTACGAGTGAATCACCGATTTTTCGGGACACCTTTGCGGAGGAATGTCGGCACATCCAGGTCCTGACCATCGATGATGGTCGGTTCGCTTTTTTCGAATCTGCCGCGTGATGCAGGTTCAAATTGTAGCGTCTCCTGCTTCGCTTCCGGTTTTTTGGCGGGTGGCGCTGGTTTCGGCTTAGGATCAGGCTTCGGAGCTCGTCGGTTGGTGTGCTCTTGTTCCTGCGCGAACACTTGTTCGATCGGTTGCTCAACGGCTTGAACCGGAGTCGGCGCAACTTTTGGGGGCGGCGTTTCAACGACAGGTTCCTGCGCTGGGACTGGCTCAGCAATCGCGCCCTGGCGGGACTTAATCGGCTCGGGCTCCAAAACCTGCTCGAGCAGATCATCGGATCTGCGCTGAGCCGGGCGCGCATTCCCCCGCTTGGTTTGCGCGCCCAGCGCGCTCAAGATCGATACGGAAAGACGATTGCCCATACGCGGGTCAACGCCGATACCCATGAAAAGCTGAGTCCGATCGTTCACATGCCGATTCAATTCTTCCATGATGATCTGAACTTCTCCGAGCGTCATGTTCGGCCCTCCGCAAATGTGGACAATCGCGTTGAACGCCTCTTCTAATAGCGCGCCCCGATTCATCAGAGGATTCTTGAGTGCTCTGGCTAAGGCGTCGTGCGCGCGGTTTTCCCCGTCCGCATCGCCATAGCCGAACAGGCCGCGAGCATCGCCATGGCGTAAAACCGAGCAAATATCATCAAAACCGATATGGAGAAGCCCTGGGCGCTGAAGTAGCGCAGCAACAGAGCGAATGCTTTGCGAAATAGTCAAATCGGCTGCGCCAAACGCTTCGTGGATGCCCATTCGTGGCAGCGTAATTTCGGCCATTCGATCGTTCTCGAAACAGATCACGGCGTCCGCGGTCGAACGCAATCGTTCAAGGCTTTCCTCTGCCTGCGCACATCTCCGTCGGCCCTCGAAACTGAATGGCAGGGCGGCAAAGACAAGCACCAACGCATTCTCTTCCTTCGCGAGCTGGGCAACGATCGGGGCGGCGCCCGAGCCTGTTCCCCCACCCAATCCGGTACAGATGAAGACGACAGCGCCGCCCTGAAGGACAGATCGGATCTCGTCGACCGCATCCTCGGCCGCTGCCAGACCAACTTCAGGATCACCCCCAGAACCAAGGCCGCGAGTCAGATTACGGCCCAGCTGCACCTTGTGGGCAGCCACAGACGCCGTCAGCGATTGGACATCGGTGTTGATGGCCACCAGATCGGCGGACTCAATACCATCCAGCATCACACGATCCAGGATGTTGGATCCTGCGCCACCGACACCGACAACCTTGAGATTTAACGCTTCGTGAGGTTCACGATCGTATTGGCGATTGATCGGGGTCATAAGAGTGTGAGTGGAGTGCGAGTGTGAGTGCAGATGTGAGTACGGCCGAGCTCACACTCGCACTTGTACTCACACTCATTTTCAGTTTCGGAATATTCCGGTGAATTTCTTGAATGCCCGTGTAAAGATCCCTCGCGATTCCGGCCGATCGGTTTGGACCAAATGGGCATATTTCACTAACCCTAGCGCCGTAGAAAATTGCGGATTCTCGAATGCGGCTGTCACGCCGGCCATCGGTAGGGCATGCGCCATTGTGACTGGCATCCCAAAGATTTCAGTCGCCAAATCCTCCAACCCGCGAATCTGGCTGCAGCCGCCCGTGATGAAGACGCCGGCTCCGACGTAATGCAGGTTCTGTTCGGCATCGATCTGACGTTTCAGGATATGAAGGGTTTCGGACAAACGTGAGTGGATGATTTGATTCAGGAGCTCGCGTTCGACTTCTCTGCCGGCAAACCCGGTTTCATCCTTGAGAACAATGGTCTCACCCGGGAACGCAGTTCCTAAGGTGACGCTGCCTTCATCGGTTTTCAATTTTTCTGCGCGGGCGGTCGGAATTTTGAGTCCGATGGAGATGTCGTTTGTCACATGATCACCGCCGACGGCGATCACGCCGCTTTGTTTCACGGCGCCATCGACATAAACAACAAAATCGGTCGTCCCACCGCCAATGTCGATCACGATGGCGCCGAGTTGTTTCTGATGTTTTTCCAGAACGGCTTGGGCAGTGGCGAAAGAATTGATCACAACATCAGCCGGTTCCAGCTCGAGCTCTTTTACACATCGGATTGCGTTCTGGATCCTGGTGCGGATGCCGTAAACGATGTGAAAATCTGCTTCCAGTTTTTTTCCGAGCAAACCAATTGGATTCAACACCCCATCCTGTCCATCTACGTAATAGTGCTGGATGATGGTGTGAAGGATACAATCCTCCATCGGCAGGCTTACCTCGCGCGCGTTGGTCCGGACATCGTCGAGGTCCTGTTCATCGATTTCCTCGCGCCCTTCTTCGAGAACAATGACCCCGCGGTTGTTAAAACTTCGGATATGGCTGCCCGTGATGCCGAGATAGATCTCGCTGATCTCAACATCGCTTTTTTCTTCGGCATCAACGATGGCGTCGTGAACGCAACGCTTGGCCGTCTCAAAATCAACTATCTCGCCTTTGCGGACGCCACGGGCAGGAACGCTGCCCACGCCAACAACTTTCAAGGTCCCGTCATGACGGGCTTCCGCGACAACTACACAGATCTTGGACGTGCCGATTTCAAGACCTACAAAGATATTATCTCTAGCCATTCAATTCTGTATGGGAAACCGGTAATGCTCGCCGAACGGGCACGTCTTTTTGCTCCTGGAACGGCTTTGACAGTCCGGACTTTTTCTTTTTCGCTTTCGATCGTGGTCCGTTTTGAACATTGGGTTCAGCCCTCGGGGCCGGCGTAACCGCGCTATTAGGCGGAGGAGCGGTTTCCGGTACTCTCTCCGCAGGCTTTGCTTCAGGCACGGCAG
>JBKPCS010000156.1:0-23596 GCA_046727495.1 bacterium
GTCCAGATTGATACGTCGACCGGCGTGGTCCAGCGGATCGGTATTCGGGCGAGTATCGTTCGAACGCCCGATGGTGCGGAAATCATTGTTCCAAACGGGAATCTAATTTCCAACAATGTCACCAATTGGACGTTCTCCGATCGGCGGCGAGCGATCCAGATACCCGTGACCGCCTCTCGCGGCGCGGACCCGGTGAAGGTTATCGACCTGGTCAAGAAGTTAGTTGCTTCGAACGAGAAGGTAGCCAGACAACCGGCCCCACAGGTCTATTTTTCAAGTGTGACTGGCGGAGTCTTGAACTTCGAATTACGGGCCTGGACGGACCAGTATGAGGATTGGGTCAGGATCCGCAGCGATCTCGCGCTCGCGATTAACGCCGCTCTGGTCAAAGAAAACCTGGCGTCCTAAGATGGGGGACCAACATCAGGACTTAACCGCCGTGACATCTGCCGAAGCGATATAGGCATCGAGTGTTTCGCCTCCGCCTTCAATAAATTCGCTGCTCTTTTTCTTAACCTGGACACTGATGCTTACGAACCCTGCTTCGGTCAGCCAGCGCTCTATCTGTTGGACAGATACGGTTCCGGCCACACAGCCTGTATAGAGGGCCACATCATTCTTCAGCGCATCCGGCAACGGAGCGAGAGACACCATATCCGACACAGCTAGCCGGCCCCCTGGTCGGAGAACTCGATGAGCCTCCCTGTAAACTTGCAGCTTGTTCGGTGATAGGTTGATCACGCAATTGGATATCACCACGTCTGCCGTTTCGTCAGCCACAGGAAGATTCTCAATCTCGCCCAGACGAAACTCGACATTCTCGTAACCGCCTTTTACCGCACTCTTCCGCGCCTTGGAGAGCATCTCGGGCGTCATATCCACCCCGATTACTTTGCCGTTCGACCCGACGACCTTAGCGGCGAGAAAACAATCAATGCCACCGCCGCTGCCTAGGTCAACAACCGTCTCGCCTGGCCGTAAAATTGCCAGGCTGACCGGCGTCCCACAGCCGAGTCCCATTTCGGCATCTTGTGGAACAGACGCCAATTCTTCTTTCGAATAGCCGATCTGCTCTGAAACGTTGCAGCTGCAAGAAGTGTCGCTCACGCAGCAATCGCTTTCGCCTTTCGCAACGCCAGCATAACGCTCCCTAACTTTGTCTCTGATATCGAAGTCGATGTCGCTCATAACCGTTCTCTCTCAAAAGATAATAGACTAAACTTCATTTCGTTTAGCTTTCGGATCCTGCGTCGATTTCCTTCACAGCGGCTTCAAGCCGAAGTCGATCGAGTTTCCCGAACGGAAGGTTCGAGAGCAGATCGATCCGGCGATAAATCTGTTGCGAGATTTTCCAGAAATAATCGAAGATCTCCTTGTCAGAGCCGTGAAAGTCGGCCGGGTCCAGCAGCGACCAATGAGCGACGATCGGTTGCCCCGGCCAGACCGGACAGCTTTCCTTGGCGTTGTCACAGACGGTAATCACGAAATCGAAGGTTACGTCCTTGTATTCGTCCCAAGACTTTGAGCGAGCATCGGAGGCGTCTATTTTGTACATCTCTCGAAGCACGCGAATAGTATAAGGATTAACTGCGGGACGTGGATTGGCGCCTGCACTGAACGGCTCGAATTTTCCCTGGCCGAGTTTGCGCGCGAAATATTCACAGAAGATACTTCTCGCGCTATTTCCTGTGCAAAGGAACAGGAGTTTGAATGGGCGATGAGAGTTCATACTGAAACGGTATTCCGAGATTCACTGGATTTGCCATTTGAGGAAGAGCTGACGCAACTGGGTAGCCGGCAATCTTTAAGGACTTTCTTCAGGCGAGCGAGATCCATCTGAAATGTCCGATTTGTTTTCGCGCAGCGGGCTAGCGCTTCGAGATTGACCGTTAGTTCCGCCGGAGCCGGCGAAACGATGCGGTAGATTTTCCAGGTCTGCGCGCGATCGAATGTCACGATGCCGGCGTTTCGCAGGTAGGCGAGATGTTGAGAAACGTTCACCTGTGGCAGACCGAGGACATCCTGGATATGACAGACGCAGATCGGTCGTTGTAGGAGGAGATTCAGGATACGCAGCCGGGTATAGTCAGAGAACGATCTGTAGATATCAGTGAGGTCCATGGTCGCGCCGAAAATATAACGATGCGATTATATAAGTCAATCGCTATGTATGGACCGGAGATTCGCGATCAATCGCCTTGGCAAACCCTTCGATCTGTTCTTCGCTATGCGCCGAAGACAGCGTCACTCGCAATCGCGCTGAGCCGCGTTTAACGGTTGGATACCGGATAGCAGGCGCAAAATAACCGGACTCGAGGATCGCAGCTGCCATAGCAACGGCCTTTGATTCCTCTCCGACAATGATTGGCACGATCGGGCTGGATGGTTCTTCTACCATACGATGCGGCCCGGGCAGAACCTGCCAGAGGTATCGAATGTTCTTCCATAACCGTTCCCGCAGACGATCTCCTTCCGGGGACTGAATCAGATCCACTGCCGCCGAAGCGGTCGCCGCAACAGCGGGAGGCGGTGCTGTCGAATAAATGAAACTGCGGGCGCGGTTGATAAGGAGATCGATCAAAGACCGGGACCCGCAAATAAAACCTCCACTCACCCCGATTGCTTTGCTCAGGGTTCCCATTTGAATCTCGACTCGATCACTCAGACTAAGCTGATGAATCAGTCCTTCTCCCTGTTTGCCGAAAATACCGGTGGCGTGCGCTTCATCGACAAGCAGCGTTGCTCCGAAGCGATGTTTCAGATCGACGATAGCGGACAGCGCTCCCAGGTCGCCATCCATGGAAAATAGGGATTCGGTAACAATTAGTATTGTTCGTTCGGGAAACTTTTGTTTGGCCCAGGCAAGGTGCTCCCGCAGCTTGGTTAAGTCGTTGTGCGGGTAGACCCGAATCGTTGCCCCAGACAACTTTGCGGCGTCGATCAAGCAGGCGTGCGAAAGCTTGTCGAGAATAATGACGTCGCCCGATGTCACCACGCTTGGAATAGTGCCGAGCGCAGCAGCGTAGCCGCTGCTGAAAGTGAGCGCCGCCTCCGTAGTTTTGAGAAGCGAGAGCTGCTCTTCCAAACGAGCGTGTAACGCGGTCGATCCCGTAATGAGGCGAGAAGCTCCAGTTCCAACCCCGAAACGATCGATAGCCTGCTTTGCCGCCTCTCGCAGCGCTGGATGTTGCGAAAGGCCAAGGTAATCGTTAGAAGCGAAATTTACGAGCGTACGGTTTCCTATCTGAATGCGAGTGCCTTCAGTCTGATCGATTATCCGCAGTTCTCTGCGAAGCGATTGGCGGGTGAGGGCAGACAAAACGTTTTCGGCAGAGAACATGGAAACCTGAAATTCTCACAAGCGCAGGGCGTTTGCGAGAGTTTGCGCGTGGTGGTCACGTTGCAATGCTGTCCTCGAGAATCGTTCAATTTTTGGAAGATTCCTCTCGTGTACGCCGATACGCCGTTACGCCGACACGCCGATACCGCGATGGTTTTGGTTGCGGTTACGCCGCGCTAAGGGCCTGGGGGTTGACCGTGGGTCGACCTTCCAGCTCGACGTGGGTATGAAACGACAGGAGCTACGGCGATTTCTTTTTGAATTTCAGCTCAAGCTCGGGATCAGGCTTGGCACCCAGGTCCAAGGCTCGGTAATAGTGACGGCGCGCCAGTTCGGTTGCAGGCGGCTTTTCCTCAAGGCAGAGCACGGCCAGGTTGAAATGTGCCTCGGCATTCCCTTCATCCAACTCGAGCGCTTTGCGCATTTCATCTTCTGCTCCACTTAGCCATCCTTTTTTGCGGATCAGGACGCCGAGATAAAGGTGAGCTTTCGCGTCTTTCGGGTCGAGATAAACCGCTTGGCTTAACGCCGCCATTCCTGCATCTAACGCATCTTTTTGATAATTGATAATTCCAAGGCTCAACCAGGCTTGCTCCGCCGTTGGGTCCAGGCGGATCGCTTTCTTGAGCTCGTCTTCGGCGCGGTCAATCTGGCCAAGCCGGAAATCGGTGGAGCCGAGATTCACCCAACCGAACGGATGCGTTGGAGCAAGCTGAACGACTTTCTCAAACTGCTCGCGCGCTTCCTGGAACTGGTCTTGGCGAAAGAAATTGACGCCTTTAGAAGCTGCTTCCTGAGCTTCCGTTGAAAGAGGAGGGGGAGTTTCTTGAGCAGTTGCTTTCTGGCCTGCTCCAACTGCGAGAAATAGCATGTACAAGGATCCTATTCCGATTCGGAAACAAATGAGAGGTGAGAAGTGAGAGGTGAGAGGTGAGAAGTGAGAGGTGAGAGGTGAGAGGCTTAATCCTCCGGATTGATCGCGCCATTGGCGGATTGAGCTTCTGGGTCGACGGTTCCACCGCTTGATACTTCGGAAAACGCTATGAACCAATCTTCTCTTCAATCTTTTGCGGGATGGTATGCCCACGAGGCACTATTACCTGCCAAGCTCACTTCTCACCTCTCACCTCTCACGTCTCACATCTCACCGCCGCTGCCGGCGTTGTCACCGTTCACCCTCTACCTAGCTCCCGCGCTCGTTCGGAGGCGGCGCGGACCGCCGACATAATGGTATAGCGCATGCCGCGAGCCTCCAGCTCCTCTAGACCTGCCATCGTTGTGCCGCCGGGACTCGCGACCATCGCTCGTAATTCTGCGGGATGGAGCTTCGTTTTCTGCAGCATTTGGGCAGAGCCGAGCACGGTCTGGACCGCCAGTTCACTCGCGATCTCACGCGGCAAGCCCATCATGACGCCGCCATCGATGAGCGCTTCTATAAACATAAAAACGTAGGCAGGACCGCTACCACTAAGTCCTGTTACCGCATCGAGTGTCGCTTCACGGACGCGAAAAACCAGCCCTACTGAACCGAAAACGCACTCGGCAATTGCGGCATCATCCGCAGTGGCGTGGTCGCCCAGCGCATAGCATGTGGCTCCGGTCATCACCAGAGACGGCGTATTTGGCATCGCCCGAATAACGCGGATCCGATGGCCGCCAGCCTCCTGGAGACCTTGAAGGGTGACTCCCGCGGCAACCGAGATCAGCAACTTGCCGTCGAGAGAGGGTCGAACTTCACGCAGCAACTGGAGCGAATCGGCCGGCTTTGTGCTAAGTACAATCACGTCTGCCTGTTCCGCCAGTTCTACCGGTGAACGCGCCAATTTGAGATTGTATTGTTCAACCTCTGCTCGAATCGTCTCCGGGTGGCGATTAACGACCAGAATCTGATCCGGTTTGCACGCGCTAGCCTGCAGCATGCCGCGGACGAGGGCTGAGGCCATTTTGCCGAATCCTAGAAAACCAAAGGTCACGCTGGTTCACTAACTGTTTCAGCGAAAATCTGCAACTTCCGACCGGATCGAGGTGTCTTTATTGGTGGCGGGAGGAGTGACCGGGCAGCATGCGTTTATCCTAATTGTTACCAATTCGAAACATTGTTATTCACACTGCATTATGAATTGCACTTGCCTTTGTTGAGAACGTTAACCATAGTCGGGACTCAGCTTTGTTCAGCTTCAAGGTTCCCCGGCTCAAGGAGTCTCGCATGCATCAACCGATTGCGACGGCGCCCGTTGTAAAAAGGAAGCGCAAAAAATGGAAACGGTGGGTCCTGCTGGCAGTGGGAGTTTTGATTGTGGTTGCGATCGTTCTGGCCGTCAGGCAAGGACCGAAACCGGTTTCCATAACGACTGAGAAAGCAGCGATTCGCGACTTGACCCAGCTCGTTTCGGCGACCGGAAAAATTCGACCGAAGGTGGAGGTCAAGATTTCGCCCGAAGTCGCCGGCGAGATCATCGAAATGCCTGTGGTAGTAGGGCAAAAGGTCAAAAAAGGCGATCTCCTGGTCAAGATCAAGCCGGATAACTATATCGCGGCGGTGAAACAAACAGAGGCTGCGCTCAGTGCTGCCGAGGCTGCCAGCCTTCAAATCAAGGCGCAGAAGCTCAATGACGAACTAGATCTTCGACGCGCTCGCGATCTTTACGCGAAAAAACTGATGTCGGAATCCGATTACAAGGCGGCAGAAACGAAGTCGCAAGTTTCGGCTGCTTCGTACGAGGCGTCGATACATCAAATCGATGTCGCGAAGAGCAACCTCGATTCCAACAGAGAGCTTTTGGCGAAATGTCAGATTTTTTCTCCGATCGACGGCGCGATCAGTGTGCTGAGCAGCGAGATTGGCGAGCGGGTGGTTGCCACTGGCAGCTTCGCCGGAACCGAAGTGATGCGCGTTGCGGATCTCGGAACGATGGAGGCCCGTGTCGATGTCAACGAAAACGATGTGGTAAACGTGGAAGTAGGCGAACCCGTTCGAATTCGAGTCGATGCTTACAACGGCAAAGATTTGAAAGGGACAGTACGACAGATTGCGAGTACCGCGACGGTAAAAAGCGAGGGAACCCAGCAGGAAGTAACAAATTTCGAAGTACGTATTACTGTAGACAACCCGGATGTAGAGTTGCGCCCTGGAATGAGCGCGAGCGTGGATATTGAGACCCAAACTGTCAAACACGTGCTTTCTGCGCCGATCCAGTCGGTGACCATTCGCAGTAAAGAAGGTGGCAAGACCGCGGAGCAACTTAAAGAGAGCCGCCAGCGTGACATGGGTATAAGCGAGACCGAAGCTGATAAGCAGGTGCGCCGGGAATTGCAGCGTGTCGTTTTCGTCAAGGAAGGTCAAAAGGTCCGGATGGTCCCGGTAACGACCGGGATTGCGGATAACAATTACGTAGAGATCCGTTCCGGACTGAAAGAAGGAGACGAAGTTGTATCCGGATCATACAGGGCGATCAGCAAAGACCTGAAGGATGGAACACGGGTAGAGATCGAGAAACCGAAGACCGACCAGAAGCCGTAGAACGGGAATGCAAGAGGCCGCGCGAATGTCTGGCAAAAGAGTCTCTCGTCCCAAAGGAAATTTGGTGATCCGAATCGAGCGTATCACCAAAGACTATGAGATGGGGCATATGCTGATCCGGGCGCTGAAAGGAGTCGATTTGCGGATCCACCAAAATGAGTATCTGACGATCATGGGCCCTTCGGGGAGTGGCAAATCGACTTTGATGAACATGATCGGATGTCTCGATACCCCGACAACCGGCCACTACGAGTTTAACGGCAAAGATGTAGCCGCCATGGACGATGACGAACTGGCGGCAATTCGAAATCGAGAGATCGGGTTTGTGTTTCAAACATTTAATCTGCTGCCTCGTTCGACCAGCTTGCGAAATGTTGAGCTGCCCCTGATTTACGCCGGCGTGCCTTCGGATGAACGACAGGAGAGAGCCGAAGAGGCACTGCAATCGGTCGGGTTAGGGGACCGGCTTTTTCATAAGCCGACCGAGCTGTCAGGCGGTCAGTGTCAGCGCGTCGCGATTGCCCGCGCGCTCGTGACCCGCCCGTCGATTATATTAGCGGACGAACCGACTGGAAATCTCGATTCGCGAACGGGTGAAGAGATCATGGCTTTGTTCGAAAACCTCTATGAACAAGGGCATACGATCGTTCTGGTGACTCACGAAGAGGAGATTGCTCGCCACGCCAGAAGAGTGATCCGGCTACGCGATGGGCTTATTGAGAGCGATTACGAAGTGGAGAACTCACAACGCAAGATTCAGAATCCGGAATTTCCTGAATCCTGAGTCCCGAGTTCTGAGTTTTGGATTTTATGTTTCGACGATTCTCGTTTGAGCTGGTCGAAAGCTTCCGAATTGCTGCGCAGCAGATAGGGGCTAACCGGACTCGCTCTCTGCTCACTGCCTTAGGCGTTATCATCGGAATCATAGCCGTCACGCTAATGGGCACCGCTGTTCGCGGTATCGACATCGGCTTTGAGCATAGCATGGGAGGCTTCGGTGACGACGTATTGTATGTCGAGCAATTCCCGTGGGACACGGGTGACGATTACGGACTGTTTAAGGGCAGGCCCGATATCAAGCTGGTCTATGCCAACCAGCTGAACCAATACATCGATCGCAATCCCAGTTCGTTGCTGCAACTGGCGGTTCCGGCGCCAGCAACAATCGAGATGGCTACTTACAGCAAGCGAGAGGTTTCAAACATCTACCTCAGCGGCACCACCAATGAATATTCTCTGCTCGCTTCCACCGACTGTGAAAAGGGTCGTTTTCTAAACGAACCGGAAAGCCGTGGAGGCAGAAACGTGTGTGTCATCGGGCTCGATGTCGCCGATGGATTATTTACCAATGAAGATCCGATCGGCAAAATCATTAAGGTTCGCGATCAGGAATACCAGGTCATTGGTGTGTTTGCCAGGCAAGGTTCGTTCCTCGGCCTTTTCAGTTGGGACTCGCAGATCGTGATTCCTTTGAACTCCTACATCAAGTTCTTCAAATCGAATCAGGAGAACGCTTCAATCCGGGTGAAAATAAAAGATAAGACCCGCGCAGAGGACGCAAAAGAAGAGCTTCGAGGAGTTATGCGGAGAATTCGCGGGCTATTACCAGAACAAGCGGATAACTTCACCATCAACGAGCAAAAATTGCTTCGCGCAACAATCGAGCCGATCAAAGCGGGCTTGGCAATCGCGGGTTTGTTTGTCACCGGACTCGCGTTATTCGTCGGCGCGATTGGCATCATGAACATTACTTTTGTGAGTGTGAAAGAGCGGACTCGAGAAATCGGAACACGGAAAGCTCTGGGCGCCCGGCGGCGGACGATTCTGTTGCAGTTTCTAATCGAGGCGGTTTCGATCTGTCTGGTGGGCGGATCCGCAGGACTGATCATTGCGTTTGGCTTGTTCAATCTGATTGCGTCCGCGTTCCCGAAATTCCCGATGCAGTTTTCTCCAGTGCTTATTCTAGTGGCGATGGTGATCTCGGTGATTACGGGAATCGTTTCCGGGTTTGCTCCCGCTTGGCAGGCGTCGCGTCTGAACCCAGTCGAAGCTTTGCGATACGAATAACGATGTTAATCCTCGAAATCATTCGGATGGCGTGGAGCTCTTTGGGAGCGAACAAACTCCGCTCCGCCTTAACGATTTCCGGAATCTCGATCGGGATCTTTTCGGTGATCGGTGTGATGACTGCAATCTCGGCTTTACAGGCTTCGATTGAGGGTGGCCTTACCTTTCTCGGATCCAACACCTTTCAGTTTTCCAAGTACCGGGCCGGGATCCAGTTTGGCGGCGATCCGAGGTATCGGAATCGTCGCAATATTACTTACCGCAATTATCAGGATCTGGTTCGATTGATCGGCGACCGCGTGGAAACAATTTGCCCGAAAGTGTGGGATGAGAAGACCCAAGCCGTTTTCGAAAATCGCAAAACCAATCCGAACATCCAGCTCTGTGGCACCAACCAAGGGTTTGTCAGCGTCAACCGATTCAGTATCGATGAGGGCCGCAATCTGTCGCGAGAAGATGTGGAACTCTCACGAAGCGTCTGCGTGATTGGCAAACAGATCGCGCAACGACTCTTTCCGCAAAAAGGGGCAATTGGCCAGGTAATCAAACTGAATGGCAAAAACTATGAAGTGATCGGGACGTTGGAGGGAAAGGGATCACTGTTCGGCGGGAGCGACGATAAAGTCGTATTGATACCCATTACGAAGTTTTTTGAGAACTACGGGTCGAAAGAGCGATCGCTCAATGTGGCGGTCGAGGCGAGGAACCAGATGGTATACGATCGCACCTTCGGCATGGCGACTGGAGCTTTTCGCTCGGCGCGGGGGTTGCGTCCCGAGGAGCCTGACGACTTTGCGACCTATGCCAATGATTCTCTAGCCGGTGCTTTCCGTAGTATCGCAGCAACGGTTCGAATTGGAGCTTTCGTTATCAGCACGATCGCTCTCGTCGCTGCCGGAGTTGGGGTTATGAACATTATGCTGGTAAGTGTCACCGAGCGCACCAAAGAAATTGGTATACGCAAATCGCTAGGCGCCCGTCAGCGTGATATCCGGCTTCAATTTCTGCTGGAGGCACTTTTCTTATCATTGATTGGAGCGGTTTTCGGCATTGTTTTAGGAGTGATGGCTGGAGACGCTTTGGCCATGTGGCTGAACGCGTCAGTCGTCTTTCCCTGGGGCTGGGCTGCGATCGGCGTACTTGCCTGTTCTGCAGTCGGCATCACATTCGGTCTTTATCCTGCACATAAAGCCGCCTCCCTCGATCCGATCGAAGCGTTGAGGTATGAGTGAGGATGAGTGCGAGTGCGAGTGCGAGTGCGAGTGCGAGTTTGAGTGTGAGTGTGAGTGTGAGCCGGATCCAACGTCGGTAGGGCTGAGCTGATAGAGCAGTGTGTTATTAACCGTCGTCGATTGAGGCGCACTTTCAGTGCGCGGCCGGTTTTTTTACGAAACCTAGGGCGAAGCGATAGCGTAGCCCTAGGTGTCGGTCCCCCGGAAGGTCACGCGCTGACGTGTCCGCCGTAGCCTTGGCGAAGGAGGAAGGCGCGGTTCATCGAGTGCGGCGTATATTAATTAATAGTCGTTGGTTGAGGCGCACCTTCTAAACCCTCAGCCGTACCGATGGTAGATCTGCACCCAGCGCATCGCTATCGGGGCAACAATTTGTCCATCACTTCGCCTCGGCTTCGCGGCAACCTGCCGAACGCCTCGACGATCCTCTCAACAGGCGACACACGGGAGCCTTGCAGCCCCATGTATTTGCAGAGCTCGGATTCGAAGAACGTGATGGTTTTTGCATCAGGCGCCGACGAATCCAGGTAGCCAAAAGCTCGCAGCAGCAAATTGTAGATCTCCGGGACAGGATGATCGGGCTCTGTCACCTCTTCGATCAGCTCAACAAAATACGAGGCCACAGCAGTATTCACATAGTTCCGCCGGATCCCATCAAAAGTATTCAAAATGGAGACTTCTCGCAGCGTGTGAATCTCCGATTTTCGCGCGAGAGACAAAAGCAAGTCGCAATTGAAAAACAGGTCCAGCTTGCCAATGAACGGGCTTTTCGGGCGCAGAGCACCTTTTGCAATCGTCTTGATTTTGCCTCGCGCGTCCGTGAACCAAGTGATGATCAGGCTCGTATCCGAGAACCGGATCCTCCGAAGCAAGACGCTGTGCATGATAGTGTGGCTGGAGTGTGAGGGCTAGTGTTACTGCGGGACGAACGGTTACGATTGGGCGCGATTAGTAGCGAGAGGAGGAAGAGGCAGCTGAACGTCTATTTATTTGTATTCATTAATCTAGCACGAACACTCAAACTCACCTTGGCGGCGGTATTGAGAGTGCTCGGCCGTGAACGGCAAGCCCGGCTTCTTTCAAAGCCTCACTCATGGTTGGATGCGCATGTACTGTCCTTCCAAGGTCTTCGGCACTTCCACCAAACTCCATGATCGAGACCGCTTCTGCGATCAGCTCAGATGCACCAAAACCAACGATCTGTGCGCCAAGCAATCGATCGGTCTTTGGGTCTGCGAGAACCTTGGCAAAACCCTGGCTTTGATCGTTCGCCAGCGCCCTTGCATTAGCAACAAAGGGGAACTTACCTGCCTGCACCGCGATATTCTTTTGCTTAGCGATCTCTTCGGTAATCCCGACTCCAGCTACTTCTGGGTTCGTGTAAACCACGTTCGGGATAACGTCATAGTTCACGTGGCCTGCCTTGCCGGCGATTCGCTCGACGCAGGCAACGCCTTCGTCTTCGCCTTTGTGTGCCAGCATTGGCCCATCGATGATATCCCCGATTGCGTAAATCCCAGGGACGTTGGTTCGGTAAAATTCATCGACGGCAACCCTTCCGCGTTCCGTGAGCTGCAGTCCGAGGTCTTTAGCGATCGCTCCTTCCAGGTACGGCCGGCGTCCGACCGATACCAGCACCTTGTCGCCCGTAATTTCCAATTTCCCTTTCGCCTTGCTCGTCGCCTCGACTTTCGCTTTACCGTTCTCAACGGAAACCGCTGTCACCTCCGTATCGACATGGAAGACCATGCCCTGCGCCTCCAGCGCTTTTTGCAGAACTTGTGTGACGTCCGGGTCATAGAAGGCGGCGATGCGAGGCAGAAATTCAAAAAATGTGACTTTTGACCCGAGCCTCGACCAGACAGAGCCAAGCTCCAGACCGATCGCTCCGGCGCCGATAACTACCAGTTCGGCCGGTACCTCATCGAAGCTTAACGCTTCATCGCTTGTTACCACCGTCTTTTTATCGATCGCAATGTTTGGCAACTCAGAAGAGACACTCCCGGTCGCCAAAATGATATGCTTGGCTTGCAACTCTTCCGCCGTGCCGTCTGGTTTGGTTAATGCGACTTTCCCCGGCGCAACTACCTGCCCCGTTCCGCGCAGGCGGGCGATCTTGTTCTTTTTCATCAGGAATTCGAGGCCCTGCGTTAGCTGCCGGACGACGTCCTGCTTGCGCTTCATCATCTGACCGATGTCGCAGTCGACTTTGTCGACCTTGATTCCATGCCGACCCGCCTGGTGGTGGAGAAAGTGGACGTGCTCCGAGGAGACCAGAAGCGCCTTGCTCGGAATGCAGCCAATGTTAAGACAGGTCCCGCCAAGGACTTCTCGTTTGTCGATAATCGCCGTGTTCAAACCTAGCTGGGCAGCTCGAATCGCGCCGGTGTATCCGGCCGGACCGCCACCGAGGACAACAAGATCGTAGGATGCCATGCCGGTACCGTTGACCGGGAACCAGGGCGTATCAAGCCAGGATCGGCGCCATTTCGTTCGAACAACCTGAGCTTGCGGAATCAGGCGGATGCGCAAATGGTATGCTTTCGCTTGTGGCGTCGGGGCGTGGCTTCCTGCTATCCCACAAGGAAGAGCGATTCATGCAGACCATCTTGATTGTTGACCCGGAGACAGATTTCCTAGAATGGGCCAAAGGCCAGCTTGAAACTCCGACCACCCGGGTGTTGACCGCGACCGCTGCCGATGACGCTTATAGGATCTATACGAGCGAGGGGCCCGATCTCCTTATTTCTGAGACGCACCTAATGCCCTTCAGCGGGCTCGAGCTCCTGGCCCGAGTCAGACAAGTCGACCCGAATGCGATCGTCATTCTAATGAGTGCGTTTGGCACCACGCAGTCGGTGATCGAATCCATGAAGCTAGGCGCGTTCGATTATCTGCGGAAAGAGTCGTTGCCGTTCAATCTGAAACCGGTCGTCGATGCCGGGTTGACCGCGCAGGCCGAAATGCGGTCGGCCACAGCCTTCAAACCGCAACTGACCGTCGAACAGTATCAGGATAATCTGGTCGGACAGTCTCAGCCGATGCAGCAGGTGTTCAAGATGGTCGGGCGTGTGTCGCACAGTGACGCCCCGGTGATGATTACCGGCGAAAGCGGCTCTGGAAAAGAGCTGGTGGCCAGGGCAATCCATCACTACAGCAATCGCAGCGATAAGCCGTTTATCGCGATCAATTGCGCGGCGATCCCTGAAAATCTTTTGGAGAGTGAGCTATTTGGTCACGAAAGAGGCGCATTCACCGGTGCAGCCGCTCAGAGGATCGGTCGCTTCGAGCAGAGCGACGGCGGAACCCTTTTCCTAGACGAGATTGGTGACATGCCGTTGGCTGTGCAGGGCAAGATTTTGCGGGTCCTGCAAGAGGGCGAGTTCTCCCGTCTCGGCGGGAATATGACCATTAAGACCGACGTTCGAGTGATCGCCGCCACCAACAAGAACCTGGAAACAGAAGTCGCCAAGAAACAGTTTCGTGAAGACTTGTTTTATCGGCTGAACGTTGTCCGCATTCATTTACCGCCTCTTCGGCAAAGAAAGGAGGACATTCGCCTCCTTACGGAATATTTCTTGAAACGAATCGCTACGCAGAAACATCTGCCGCAACTCAAGCTCTCCGAGGAAGCGCTCAAACTTATGCAGAACTACTCCTGGCCCGGGAATGTTCGCGAGCTGGAGAACACGATTCAGAGAGCCTGCGTGCTCGCAGCGGGCGATGTCTTGCTTCCCAAAGACATCCCGTTAGGAAAGTTGGAGCAGCATCCGGACGAGGAAACAGAGGTCTTCGTCGGTCCCCAGAAGAAGCCGACTCTTGAAGTCGCGGTCGAGACCCTTCTGGATGCTGCAGCCGCGGACCATTCGCTTCAGTTGTTACCTTGGCTGGAGCGGCAATTCACGTTGTTCGCGATGAGAAGGACCAAAGGAAACCAGGTCAAGGCGGCCGCCCTCCTTGGTATGACGCGTGCCACTCTCCGGAAACGAATCGAGCGTTACGGCATCACAAAGGAATTGAATTTCGAGTAAGGGGAGCGCCGTAGGGCGGCAGGCCTCTGCCGCCCTACAGCGCTTCGCCCTTAGGCTATTCTGATTCCTCGGCTTCGCCGCTTAAAGGCAGCCAAGGATGAATTTTAGGTCCGGTAATGCAAAATTCCGATCGAAATGCGTGGTGTAGGCCTTTCAGACATCGTCCGTTCCGTTCAGACGTCGGCCTCTTTCCAGGAGCTTCTTGGAGGGGAAGGCAGCGTTGCGTTTGAACATGTCTGCGAGGGTGCTCAAGCGTTCGTTGTTGGCTGCATCGTTCAGCATCACTCTTCCAGATCTTGTTGGATCGTTTGCCGGGATGTCAGACAGCAGGAATCGATCTTTAACGGGCTTCTTAATTGGGAGATTGATGCATCCTTTTTTCCGCAGCTGGAGCTGCCGGCAATCGAGGGAGCGGTCGCTGATCCGGAGATCGTCGCTGAACGATTGGATGTGCTACGTAAGATCGCCGAAAACAAGCGCACGGTTCTCGTGCTTACGCTCGAATCACTCGATGACATCGTCCCGGCACCAGACCAACTCCGACGAGAAATTGTACCTCTGCGTAAAGGGGCGCAGCTCGATCGCGATGCACTGTTGCAAAGGCTTGCCGGCGGTGGCTATGATCGCGTTTCGCAAGTAACAGCGCGCGGACAATATGCGGTTCGAGGCGGTATCCTGGACATTTTTTCCTGGCACCATGCTTTGCCGACGCGAATAGAGTTCTTCGGGGAAGAAATCGACTCGCTCCGGGAATTCGATCTCGATGACCAACGTTCGGTTCAGACGGTTGATCGTGCTGAAATCTTGATCGGCGGCCTCGAGGAAAATCAGGTCTCTTTACGCCATTACCTGAGTAAAGGGAGCTTCGTAGTTGATGTCGATGCTGGAGCTCCTGACCCGAAATTTGTGGTTACGGCCGGCGCTGGCACTGCCGATGCGATCGAAGACTATGCCGGAGCATTTTTTGAAACGGGATTTCAAGATTTCGAGGCCGGCGATTTTCTGGTCCAGGAAACGAAACGTGAAGCTGCGCTGAATCAGGTCCGAACTTGGATCGACGAAAACTGGCGGCTTATCGCCCTGTGCCACAACGAAGGGGAGATTGAACGGCTGCGAGATGTGCTCGCAGATAATGACGTCGACACCGAGAGGTTAGAGTTCTTGGTCGGTACCCTGAACCATGGTTTTATCTATCCGGCAGGGAAACTAGCCGTCTTGTGTGACGCTGAAATCTTCGGGAGATATCAAGTCCCCAGCGCGCGCCGGTTAGCCCTTCGGCGAGCCAGGCTCAAGGCGGGCCGCGCCCCGATCGATTTTTCCGAGATTGCCGACGGCGATCTGGTCGTCCACGTGGAGCATGGGATCGCTCGCTACCGCGGCATTCAAAAACTCCAGCATGATGGGGTCGAGCAGGAAACTGTCGTGCTCGAGTTCGCCAATGACGCACGCCTCTTTGTGCCGTTCGAACAAGCATTTCTCGTTTCGCGATACGTCGGCATCGGGAAACGGTTTCCTCCTTTAAGCGTTCTCGGAGATGGCCGGTGGAGCCGAGCAAAAAAGGCGGCCGAGAACGCGGTTTTCGATTATGCGGCGAGACTGCTAAAGGTTCAGGCAGAACGGAATACTGCCACAGGATTTGCCTATCCGGAAGACTCACGCTGGCAGCGCGAATTCGAAGGGTCTTTTCTGTACAAGGAAACTGTTGATCAAGCTCGAGCGATTCTCGAGACAAAAACCGATATGGAATCGCAACAGCCAATGGACCGTTTAATTTGCGGTGACGTTGGCTACGGCAAGACGGAGGTCGCAATCCGAGCAGCTTTTAAGGCCGTGATCAGCGGCAAGCAGGTTGCCGTGCTCGTACCGACGACCGTTCTTGCGCAGCAACATTACAATACTTTTCGCGAGCGCATGTCCGACTATCCGATCCGCGTAGAAATGCTAAGCCGATTCCTGTCGCAGCGTGAGCAGAAAGATATTTTGCAGGGCCTTAGAACTGGATCCGTCGACATTGTAATCGGAACACACCGGCTGATTTCTCCGGACATCGAGTTTAAGGATGTCGGGCTGGTAGTGATCGACGAGGAACAGCGGTTCGGTGTTAAACACAAGGAACGGTTCAAAGAACAATTCAAACTGATCGATATCTTGACACTGTCCGCTACGCCGATTCCGAGAACACTTTATCTCTCATTGGTGGGCGCGAAAGACATGTCAATCATCGAAACACCGCCTCCAAATAGGCTACCGGTTGAGACAGTGATTTGCGGCTACGATGAACGAATCATCCGGGATGCGATTCAACGTGAACTGAAGCGAAACGGACAGGTGTATTTCTTGCACAACCGTGTACAAACGATTGAACGGGTGGCTGAACGGATTCGTATTCTTTGTCCGGGGGCTCGGATTGAAATCGGGCATGGTCAGATGGATGAAACCGAGCTGGAAGAAGTCATGCAGCGATTTGTTTCCGGGAAGGTCGATGTTCTCATTTCAACCACGATCATAGAGAGCGGCCTCGATATCCCGAATGCGAATACAATTATCATCGATCGGGCCGACCGATTTGGTTTGGCAGACCTGTACCAACTTAGAGGGCGGGTAGGGCGCGCTCAACACAAGGCATATGCTTATTTACTGCTGCCGCGCGACATGATGACGGTGGGCGCCGCGCGCAGGCGTATCAACGCCATTAAACAATATTCCGGATTGGGCGCCGGATTCAAAATTGCGATGCGCGACCTGGAGATCAGAGGGGCGGGTAATATTTTAGGTACGGCCCAAAGCGGTCATATCGTCAATATTGGGTTCGATCTCTATTGCCAGCTGCTGCAGCAAGCTATCGAAGCTTTGAAAGGAAAACGTCAGGCAGCCCGGCCAAGCGTGCCGATTCGCCTGGATTTTGTTTCAACCAATGAGGCTGAATACTCGAGTTTCGCCGACTCGACAGTGCCGGCGTTCATTCCGTCAGACTACGTCAGCCAGCCACAGCTCAGAATTCAGGCCTACAAGAAATTGGCCGAGATCGATTCCAAAGAGGCGCTAAAGAAACTTGCCCAAGAGTGGAAAGACCGGTTTGGGGCTTTTCCGGACGCAGTTCGAAACCTCATTACACTGAATGAGATCAAGCTGGCATCGATAACTAAGAAGGTAGCATCAGTGGAGGTGAAAGATCAGAAAGTGATGCTGGTTCGAGGCGGCGACTACTTGCTGGTCGGGGACCGGTTTCCCCGCTTGACTTCGCCAAACGCTGAAAATAAGCTTGCCAACTTGTTGTCCCTTCTGGAGAGACTTTCCTAAGAATGTTCATGCGTTTGAAGTTTTTGCTCAGCTTGGTGTTGATTGGAACTTCTGTTACTCCCTCGCTCCGCGCCGCGGATGCGCAAGTCATTGATGGTATTGCTGCCGTCGTCAATGGCGATGTCATCACGTTTTCGCAGGTGCAAGAAGTTTCTGGCCCTCGAGAGAAAACACTGCGCGAGCAGTTCAGCGGTCAAGAGCTTATCGATAAGATCAAGGAAGCGCGCCTCGCCGCATTAGGCGATCTGATCGATCGGGAGTTGATCTTACAGGAGTTCCGCAAAAAAGAATATCATATCCCCGATTACGCTGTTGACCAGGAGATCGACGGAATCATCAAAGACGAATTTCAAGGGGATCGCCAAGCTTTTATTCGCACGCTGAACGCGCAAGGATACACGCTGAATCGGTTTCGCGAGGTTCAGCGCAATCGAATCACGGTTGGAGCGATGAGGCAGAACAACGTCAAAGGAAACTTCGCTCCGACTCCGCAAGAGGTTGAGGCTTATTACCAGGTGAATCGGCAGGAATTCGCTACTCCTGAGCAGGTGAAGTTGCGGATGATCGTTCTCAATGCGGATCCGCTGGACGCGAATTCGTCAGATAACACCAAGAAAATGGCGGAAGAAATCCGTCAAAAAGTCAAAGACGGTGGGGATTTTGCCACGATGGCGAAGACCTACTCGATGGATGGGACAGCAGAATCGGGAGGTGACTGGGGTTGGGTTGATCGCAAGACACTGAATCAAGAATTGACTAACGTCGCATTCAGTTTATCGCCGGGCCAGGTAAGCAACACGGTTCAGATCGGCGATTCTTATTATCTTCTTTACTGCGAATCGAAGAAGACTTCGAATTTCATTCCGCTAGCTGAGGTCCGGGACGGAATCGAAAAGAAGCTCGAGCAAGCGCAACGTCAGAAAGCCACCCAACGCTGGATCGATACCCTGCGGGAAAAGGCGTTTATCAAGATCTATTGATCCTCCATTCGGAGGATCAATAGAGGAGCTAGGAGCCAGGAGTCAGAATTCAGGAGGGAGGCTGGTTGCGCTCGATGCCTTTGATGTATGCCTCCAGGAGACGGCTGACTTCTTCGAGGCCTGTCCTGAGATCCGTCGGATCGATATACTTAAGGTCTCGAGCGAGGATGAGGTAATAGCGGCTTTCTTCCAGCGAGCCCTGAGCTACGTTCAATAACCGAACTTTATTCTTGGCTCCGCGTTTCTTATATCCTTCGGAGATATTGGCGGGGATCGAAGTTGCCGCGCGTCGCATTTGGGACGTCAGCCCAAACAACTCGCTCTTTGGAAAAGCCTTTGTATGTTCATAAATGCTGAGGACGAATTGATGGGCTTTTTGCCAAACAACAAGATCCTCGAACGTTCGTGTCTTCATTTGCGAGAGTAAAACTGAAAATCTAAATGTTGTCTATATGAAGAATTACCCCCGTAGAACTCCTGAATTCTGACTCCTGACTCCTGGCTCCTTCATGAAGAAATACTTCAAAGTCTTCGACATCGGTCTCCAGAACACTTTCGTCTATCGTTGGAACTTTTTGCTCCGGTCGCTGTTCGGGTTGTTTCCGCTGTTGGGAACTGTCTTTATCTGGGGTGCGATCTTTGAGGCCAAGGGAGGCGGAATCAACAATTTCGACTACGCTGCAACGGTCTTCTATTTCCTGCTGGTTATGCTTCTGGATAATCTCGTTACACCGACAGATGACGAATGGCAGGTAGCGTCAGATATCCGAGACGGTTTGATGAACGCTTTTCTGGTCAAGCCAATGAACTACCTTGTTTACCGGCTTGCGCTCTTTCTAAGCAATCGGCTGCTATACACTTTCGTGACATTGCCGGTCATGATCGGTGTGTTTATCCTATTCCGACAATATCTCGTTTGGCCTACCTCTCCGGAAACCTGGTTGCTGACATTCATCAGTGTTGTTCTAGCGGCACTGCTTCAGTTCTTCATCGCTTATTCCATCGCGATGTTGGCGTTTTGGATGCTGGAAATCTCGACCGTCGTTTTCATTCTCTATTCTTTTGAGTACTTCCTCAGCGGCCATATGTTTCCGCTCGCTTTCATGCCGGGACCAGTTCAGACTGCGCTCAAGTTGTTACCATTTCCTTACGAGTTATATTTCCCAATCGCTATTTTCATGGGGCAAGTCCGTGGCACGGAGATTTGGCAAGGCCTCGCGATCCAGAGTTGTTGGGTGATCTTGTGTTGGTGGGGAACGACGATGCTATGGCGCTCTGGATTGCGGCGGTATCAGGCAGTCGGTGGATAACAATCGCGTCGCTTCAATGTCAGATCCGGAAGGTCAACCCACGGTCAACCCGGAGGATTGCGGCGAAGGTTCCAGCTTCATCACGCCTTTGGCGGATTGCGCTTCTAGCTCGACATTGGCGCGGCTCTGACACAGCCGCCGGACAGCCATCCAGCATTACGAAACCCTACCGCGCCCGGCGCCTCCTCCGCGGGTCCACCTTCCGATGGATCCAAATGCTTTCCAGCACGCCCAAAGCGAACAGTACCAGGACAAGAAACGATCCTCCGTAACTGATCAAAGGCAGCGGCACACCCGTGATCGGCGTGATGGAAATCGTCATTCCGATATTCATAAAGACGTGGGTAAAAAGCAAAGTAACGATTGCAACCGACGCGAGTCGCCCCAAATCGTCGGTTGCCGAGGCCGCGATCAACAGCCCCGTAAGCAAGAGTGCGCCGAACGCTGAAACGAGCGCGATCGTTCCGACAAACCCGAGCTGTTCACCGATGGCCGCGAAAATGAAGTCGTTATGGACAATGGTCGCCGGCAGGAATCCCAGCTGAACTTGCGTGTTGGGCGCAGCAAACCCTTTCCCGTAAAAACCTCCTGACCCGATTGCGATGAGCGATTGGTTAATCGTCCAACCCGCACCCAAAGGATCGTAGTCCGGGTTCAAGAAAGTCGTCAGTCGCTCACGCTGATAGCTTTTCAGCCCCAAATTGGCCACGACGGGCACAAGGGCCACACCAAGGATAATGATCACCAAAAGGTATCGCTTAGGAACGCGTGCTACGTAAAGCAGAGCGAGAAGAGCGGGGATCCAAACCAGACATTCACCCAAATCAGGCTGAATCAAGATCAAGAGCCATGGTGGCGCCATGATTGCGCCGCAACTCAATATTCGGCCAACCGTCGGCCAGAACCTTACCCAGTTTTCGGTGTTCGCCAAGAGCCACGCCAGCAGAAGCAGCGTCGCAATGACGGCGAGCTGAGCAGGCTGAAAACTCATGGGGCCGAGATTTAGCCAGCTCCGGGCGCCGTAAGTTGTCTTCCCTTTGAAGTGCGTCAACACAAGGAGTCCCAGACCCACCAGGTACAAGAGTAAAGGAACAACAATGCTGTTAAGCCAGCGCCGGTAGTCAACCAGGGCGGCGGCAAAGAAAACGACTACTCCGACCACCAGCCAAATGATTTGGCGTCGCCACATCTCGGTCAGATACACGTCCTCGCGCATGTAGGTAGCGCTATAGATAGCCATTACACCAAAGATCGACAGGCCAACGGCGAGCAGAACGAGCAGCCAGTTCATGCCCAACAATTTGCGGAGGAGAGAACTCATTTACGGCCCACGTAGGAACGCACTAACTAATCTAGTGTTGGAACGCTTGCCAGCAACTTTCGCGTATATTCGTGTTGCGGATGGGAGTAAAGCTGCTCGGCGCTCGCTTTTTCAACGACTTCGCCTCGGTGCATGACCACTACTTCACTACTAATGTGCTCAACAACCGCCAGATCATGCGCGATAAAGAGGTAAGAGATGCCGGATTCTTCCTGCAAATCCTGGAGCAGATTCACAATTTGCGCTTGGACACTTACATCCAGCGCGCTCACCGGTTCGTCGCAAATAATTAATGCGGGTTCAACCGCGAGCGCGCGAGCGATCCCGATCCGCTGGCGTTGCCCGCCACTGAATTCGTGCGGAAATCGGCGCATCTGTTCCGGCTTTAGGCCGACCCGGCGCAGCAAATCCGCAATCCGCCCCTCTTTTTCTGCCCGGCTGATTCCAGGAAAATGAACGTCCAGCGGCTCTCCAATGATCCGCTGAACAGTCCATCGCGGGTTCAGAGAGCTGAACGGATCCTGAAAGATCATCTGCATCTGACGGCGAAACGGCCGGAAATCGGTCGATGGCTCAATGACTTTTTCTCGGAAGAGAACTTCGCCGCGAGTGACCGGAACGAGTCGCAGGATGGCCTTGCCTACAGTTGTTTTGCCGCTACCGCTCTCGCCAACCAGCCCTACGGTCTCGCCTTCTGGAATAGAAAAGGAGGCATCCGTGACCGCTTTCATGTAATCGGTCGTTCTACGCAGGATCGCAGACTGTATCGGAAACCAGACAGTGAGGTCTCGAACCTCTAAGATGTTCACTTTTGAGACGTAAATAGTTCCGTAAGTGGACTTGTCGGAACTGCTTGTGTCGTAGGCTCGTGAAGACCGACCAAGAACGCTTCACGGCCAGCTTCTACACCCTTTCGAAATGCCGCCGCCATGCGCACCGGATCAGATGCGATGGCTATCGCTGTGTTGACTAGTACAGCGTCTGCCCCCAGTTCCATCGCTTGAGCCGCGTGACTGGGTGCCCCGATCCCCGCATCGACCACTACCGGCACAGTTGCCTGATCGATGATAATCTGAATCTGGTCCCTGGTCTGCAGCCCTTGATTGCTTCCGATCGGCGAACCGAGCGGCATCACAGTCGCCGTACCGACTTCCTCGAGGCGCTTGGCTAGAACCGGATCGGCGTTAATGTACGGAAGCACAACGAACCCCTCCGAAACGAGCTGTTCTGCGGCTTTGAGCGTCTCAATCGGGTCGGGCAGCAAATAGTGCGGGTCGGGGTGGATCTCGAGCTTCACCCACTTAGGCAGTCCGGCCGAGGCCGCCAGCCGCGCCAGACGCACCGCCTCCTCCGCATTCATTGCCCCGCTGGTATTCGGCAGGAGTAAATATTTCTGCGGGTCAATATAGTCGAGGATATTGGCGAAGGGATCGTGAGCTCCCGACAGGTCTGCGCGCCTGAGCGCCACCGTCACGATCTCGGTACCGCTGGCCGCCAGCGCCTCGCGCATCAGGCTGTTACTGGAAAACTTTCCGGTCCCCACCAAAAGGCGCGATTCAAATTCACGACCGGAGATTCTTAATTTCGAGGAGGTCATTAGAATTTAGAAGTTAAGCTACGTTTTGCATCTTATGCAAAAAGTAGCTTAGATTCTACACGTGCGACCTTTTGGTGAGGAGACCCCGAATCTCTCGGGTCATCTTTTGCTCGCTCATCCTTCGATGCGCGATCCGAACTTTCGCAAAACGATACTTTTCCTCTCGGCGTACGACAAGCAAGACGGCGCCTTTGGACTGGTAATCAACAGACCTGCCAATAAAAAGCTGATCGATTTTCTACCGGACCAAGAGCTGGGAGTTCTTGAGAATGTTCCGGTCTATCACGGCGGACCGGTGGAACCGCATGAGTTGATCATTGCTTCTTTTCAATGGACGGACTTGGAAACGAAGATAACGATGCACTCGGCTTGGTCGCTCAACGAATTGGAGGAGTTACCGGCTAACGAACGCAAAACTTTACGGGCATTTGTCGGGTACGCGGGCTGGACCGGCGGCCAGCTCGAAGCGGAATTGCAACAAGACGCCTGGATCATCCAGGCCGCCACCAAAACGATTCTGAACGGCAAAGCCGACGAAGGGACCTGGCTGAAAATAATGAGAAGCCTCGGCCCGGCCTATCATCTGTTAGCCATCGCACCGGATAATCCGGAGCTTAATTAAACGCCGACAGCGCCGACAGCGCCGACAGCGCCGACAGCGCCGACAGCGCCGACAGCGCCGACAACGCCGACAACGCCGACAACGCCGACAACGCCGACAACGCCGACAACGCCGACAACGCCGACAACGCCGACAACGCCGACAACGCCGACAAATTATTTGTCAGACGGAGGGCTTTTTCTAAAGTCAAGATCCTTCTTCTTTTTCAGCGACTCTGAGTTCTTTCGGGCCGTATTGCGCGAGGAAGCCAGGATTGCGCAAAGCTCGTCCCATTCT
>JBKPCS010000157.1:0-39992 GCA_046727495.1 bacterium
GACCGAAACGAAGCCGTCGCAGTCGGCACCAAGGAAGGAGTCGTCCTGAACATCGTCCAGGGCATCGCAAACTGGGAGTATCAAAACAGGGGCACTCGCTCAAAACGCGTCCAATCCGAGTCCTGGCGCGTCCGTTTTGACGGCCCCGAAGGGCGCGCAGGCTGTCGCTTGGCTCATGAGTACAACGCGAAACTAGATAAGGACTAGTCATATCCGAAACTGCCTTTAAGCGCATTTCTTGCGTAAGTCGTTGGTAATCAACCACTGCACCCGGCAGGGCTCGAACCTGCAACCCTGTGATCCGAAGTCACATACTCTATCCAATTGAGCTACGGGTGCGTCGTGGATGGGTAGGATGCCATGAATGTGGCGGAGTGCAAGGGGAACGAGACGGCGATAGGGCGATACGGCGAAAGGGCTAAATACCGGTCACGGCCCTCCAGAAAAAGATCTGAAACTCTGGGACTGGGATTCCTCTGCAATGGTCAAGGGCCGCTTGTCTGGGGCGACATCAAAAACAAATAAACCAGGAAAGAGGTCATGTTTGACATCGGAACACTTCTCACTCCCACCTCTCACCGGTGACGGTGCTCAGGCCCCGAGCCTGCCCTCTGAAGCGATCAGGGCTTCGCAAAGAGAGTGAATTTCGTCGTCGATAGATCGAGCATCCGTCACTGTTCGAGCGACTTCTTCACGCAGTATTTCGCTGTATCGTCTTCTCAAACGGTGAATGAGAGTTTTGACGCCGGCGAGGCTAACCTGAAGCTGATCGGCCACTTCCTCGTACGAAGGTAACCGCTTGGAATTGGTAGGATCGAGAAATGGCTGGAGTGTATCGATTATTGCGATCTTATTTTGCGAAAGGTACTCTTGCCGAAGGCGTCCGAATGCGTGGTTTAGCAGAGTAAGGGCCCAACGGGCATCGAAAATTTTTTCGGGGCTGAGACTGTCAACCTGTTCGCCATGATAACGTTCTTCACCATCTTCAAAATCGAGTGCCACAAATTGGAATTGGCCCCCGCGCTTGGCGCTGTTGTCACGATCGAACGCGTCGGACAGATAATTCTTCAGTGAGGCCAAAAGGAAGGATCTGAATTTCCCTTTCTCCGGGCTGACTTGCCGGAGCGATTTACGTTCGAGCAAGCTGAGAAAGAACCCCTGGGTCAGGTCCTGGGCATCCTCCGGGCTATAGCCGCGGCGGCGAACAAAAGCGTAGAGCGGATACCAGTAGAGTTGGCAGAGCTCGGCCAGGGCCGTTCGCGAACCGGGCACCTGAGTTTGAGCGGAACGTAAGACAACGCTCCAGTGCGTAGTTCGGAACTGGCCGGCACGATCATTTTCCCGGCTCTCCTTCGAGGTCATCGGTAGCCAAACCCGTCTCGATATTACGCCTGATTTGGGTGGGTGGGAATCTCAGAGTTGAGAAATTAACTCGCCTTCGCTAAAGCTCCAACCTTCGCCAAGGCTACGGTGGACAGGTCGCCGGGGATTGATGAACGAGACGGCGAGACGGCTAGACGCCGAGAGGGCGAGACGGCGAGACGGCGAAGCGCGTGATCGAGCAGGAACGCCGAGAGCGGAGGATGGAAGACGGTCGACGGAATACGGAGGACCGCCCTCCTTCGAAAGCGTTAACGCGAGTCTTGTTCGCGCAGCGCATTCTGATATAGTCGCGCCGAAATCGTACATATGTGTTGGGGGAAATCGTTCGTTTTTGTTGTAGCTCTAGGGCTCTCTTCAATTTGCGCGTATAGCCAGCCGCCTGAACCGTCTGCGACACCTACGCCGAATGCTGAGACTACGCCGTTCATCGTCGATCCGACTCAGGCCGAAACGCCAGAGCCGAATGCCGCTCCGACTCCGACGCCGGATACAAGGTTTCCAGCGACTCCGATCGCTCCGAAAGTTGTAACACCGGAGGCGGTGGAAAAACCTGAAAAACCGGCTGTGCCGCGGGCTGAGCCGGTCTCGGAGCGAGAAGTGATTACCCGCCTCCAGATTTTTCTGGATCAACGGTCGTTTGGTCCAGGAAAGATCGATGGCCGCTGGGGTGAGTTCTGCGCAAAGGCTTTGCAGAGGTATCAGATCGCCAACGGCCAGCCGCCAACGGGACAAATTGACGAAGCGTTGCAGGATAAATTGATCCGCATCTTTCCGATTTACACGACGTACACGTTGACCGACGAGGATTTTCAGCGGGTTGGCGTGCTGCCGCCGAAACCGAAAGAGCAAGCAAAGACAAAGGCATTGTTGTATCGATCAGTCACCGAATTTATCGCGGAGCGCTTCCATGCCGACGACACGTTCATTGAGAAGCTGAACAAGGATCGTGACATGGCGACGCTAAAGCCGGGTGATATAGTTCGCGTTCCGAATGTGCCTCCGTTCCGGATTGAAGACCTCAAAGAGGTTGGACATATGCCGGTGAAACCGGAATTCGTAAAACAGCGGAGTGTACGCGTGGATACGCGGTACAGAATGCTTGATATTATGGAGGGAGACAAAATTATCGCGTCCTACCCGATTACGCCTGGATCAAAGAAGCTACCCGCACCACCCGGGACCTGGAAAGTGGTGGGCGTTGCGACACTGCCTTGGTTTCGTTGGGACGAAGCAATGCTGAATCATGGCGAGCGGAGCGATAATTTTTATAACCTGCCGCCAGGACCGAGGAACCCGGTTGGAATTGCATGGATCGGTCTGAGCAAGAGAGGAGTTGGGATCCACGGGACGAACAGCCCAGATACGATCGGCCGCTCGGGAAGCCACGGATGTATTCGGTTAGCTAACTGGGACGCGGCGAGAGTGGTGAACCAGGTGACCGATGGGATGACGGTTGAGATCTTTTAACGCCGGCGTTGCCGGCGTTTGAGTGTTAGTGCTGGTGCTAGTGCTAGCGTTAAGAGCGGCTACGCCGCGACTCAAAATAACCTCTAGGGCGAAGCGTTAGCGTAGCCCTAGGAACTCATGCCCATCAACGAATGCGCACCGAAGGTGCGCTTCAACCCTAAGGCGTTGCTGCCCCTCGGACGACCCGCGCTTTCAGCGCTAATCTCGATTTCATCGATATTCCGAGGGCTACGCGGTCGCTTCGCCCTCTAGGCTGTTTTGAGTCGCGGCGTGGCCGCTCCTGGCACTGGCACCAGCACCAGCACTCAGGCTTGGGGCAGAAACTCTTGCATGTCTTGCGGTAGCGGCGCGGAGAAATTGAATGGCCCGTTTTCGAGTACGAACTCCAAGCCTGAGGCATGGAGAGCTTGCCTACGGAGAAGAAGCTTGGATTCAAGTTCTGGGGTCCAATCGGATGCGATGAATTCGAGGTAACAGTTTTCGTCGGGACCATAGATTTTATCGCCGACAATCGGGTGCCCGATGTGTGAGAGATGTACACGTATCTGATGGGTGCGCCCGGATTTTGGTTCGGCCTCAATCAATGCAAACCGTGTGCCGTTACGGGTGAATCGTTGAAGGATACGAAAGGATGTCAGGGCTGGATAGCCGCTGTGATGAACGGTTTGTTTGAGCCAGATTTTGCTTGGCATCACGCTTCCCTGGCGCAGCAAAGGTTGGTCGATGCTGAATTGATCTTTGTCTGGCCATCCCCAAACTATGGTTTGATAGAGTTTTCGGATTTGATGCCGCTGCAGCAATCGACCAAGAGCTCGTGCCATTTCGTTCGATTTCGCAACCAGAACAAGGCCGCTGGTTTCGCGATCGAGCCGGTTGACGATTGAAACCTGGCCGCCATTGATGATTTCGAATGCCAGAAACTTCCGAAGCTCGTCCCAAAGCGTATTGGGTCCACCCGGTTTGGTGGGGTGGATGAGGAGATTGGCCGGTTTATCGACAACGAGGAATTGATCATTTTCGTAGATGAGGTTCACAGAGTATGAGTGCGAGTGTGAGTGTGAGTGCAAGTAAAACGAGGGCCAAAGAGGGATCAATCTAGTGCCATCCTTCTGATTGCGTTCTTTTGTAGCCTCCGATCTATTCCGCAGCATACTCACACTCACACCAGCACTCACACTCGTTCCAATGATTGAGCTCAAGAATGTTACTCGGCGGTATTTACAAGGGGAGAATGTAGTGCTCGCGCTGAATGACGTGAGTTTAACGATCGACCGGAACCAGTTCGTAGCGGTGACAGGCGAGTCCGGATCAGGCAAGAGTACGCTGCTCCATCTGTTAGGCGGCTTGGATCAGCCGGATAGCGGTGAAATTGTGGTGAACGGGATTTCTTTGCAGTCGGCATCAGAGAAACAGTTGACCGAATATCGAGCAAAAGATCTGGGGATTGTTTTTCAATTTTTTAATTTGTTGCCGACACTGAACGTTCTGGAGAACGTTTGCGTTCCGCTGCAGCTCCAGAAGATCGGGGTGAAAGAAGCAATGGCGCGAGCGCAGGAGGTTTTGGAGCTGGTCGGGATGAGCGGCCGGGAAAGTCACTTTGTCCATCAGCTCAGCGGAGGTGAAATGCAGCGGACAGCAATTGCTCGAGCGCTGGTCCATCGACCTAAGCTGTTGCTTGCGGATGAACCAACTGGGAATCTTGACCGGGCGAACGCGGAAAATGTGCTGGAGATCTTTCGAAAGATTGCTGCAGAGCGATTGACCACGCTGGTTGTGGTGACGCATAGCGTAGAGGTGGCTGAAGCGGCGGAGAGGAAGGTGAGGCTCGTAAATGGGAGAGTTGAGGGCTAGAGGAGCGCCGGGAACGTTGAGGGATCGAGATGGCGAGACGGCGAATGGAGGTGAGAGGTGGAACGCAGGGATTGAGTGGGATCGAGGACGAGGACGATGAAGAGGAGGAAGAGGAAGAGATGGCTTGCTTCTCCCGTTCATGGGGGTTCCGCGCGTTCGCGGCGGTTCGTGCTAGCACTAGCACTAAAACTAACACGCGTGCGCATCCGGCCCGCGCTTGCGCAGGCCGGATGCGTATGTTAACAGGGGCGGTTATGGCTTTATTTTACCAGCAAACCCTGGCCAAGGGCGCTAGTCTGAAAGGGACTTCGTTGCATACAGGGGAGCAAGTGACGTTGGCGCTGAAGCCGGCGCCGGTGGATCATGGAATCAAATTTAAGCGAACAGATCTGGCCGATGAGCCGACGATCGATGCGAAGATCGATCACGTAAAATTTATGGAGCGGGCGACTACGCTTGCTGAAGGGAACGTGAAGGTCCACACGGTGGAACATGTTCTGTCTGCGCTATGCGGCATGGGGGTCGATAACGCGTTGGTGGAGATGAACGCGAATGAGCCTCCAATCGGGGACGGAAGCGCGCTTCCGTTTGTCGAACTGATCAAGAAATGCGGACTCGAAGAGCAGAGCGCTGTCCGGCGCACATTCGAAATTCGGGAACCATTACATATCGAGACCAAAACAGGTTCACTGCTGACAATTGTACCGGATGATAAGTTCCGGATTTCTTGTACGCAGGTGGGACCGGGAGGAACTTTTACTCAGTTCTATTCGACCGAGGTGACGCCGGCGGTTTACGAAAAAGAAATAGCTAAGGCCCGCACATTCGTTTTCTACGACGAAGTGAAACCGTTGATGGATAAAGGGTTGATTCGAGGCGGCAGCCTTGAGAACGCCATTGTGATCCGGGGTGAATCAGTTTTGAGCAAGGAACCGCTGCGTTATCCGGACGAATTTGTGCGGCACAAAATTCTGGATATCATCGGTGACCTTTTTCTAGCTGGGTGCAGAGTGCTCGGGCACGTGATTGCGGTGAAACCTGGTCACGGTCCGAACGCAGAGCTGACGAGAGCGCTGTCAAAGCGCTACGAACACATGCTTTCCATGGTACCGCCCCAGGTTATCCCGCGTGGAACCGGCGTAATGGAGACAAAGGATATCATGGCGGTGTTACCGCACAGGTATCCGTTTCTGATGGTCGATCGGATTGTATCGTTTGATGGCGATAACAAATGCGTCGGGGCGAAATCGGTGAGTATCAATGAACCGTTCTTTCAAGGACATTTTCCGGGTCATCCGGTAATGCCGGGGGTGCTTCAAGTTGAAGCCATGGCGCAGGTCGCGAGCATTTTGCTGCGGAAACAGAGCACGATCACGACCGGCATCGGTTATTTCATGAGCGCAGACGATGTGAAATTCCGGAAACCAGTGCTTCCGGGCGATGTGCTGATGATCGAAGCGGAGCTGGTACGAGTGAAAGGAAATATCGGCAAAGCGAATTGCCGATGCGTAGTGAACGGTGAGATCACTTCAGAAGCGTCGCTGATGTTTGCGTTTGTAGCCCAATGAACATTCACAGTACCGCAGTAGTTGATCCGAAAGCGGAGCTTGGGAGTGATGTGACGATCGGGCCCTACTGCGTTGTGGGTCCGCAAGTTTCTATCGGGACCGGCTGCTGGTTGCAGAATCATGTAACAGTGTGTGGGCCGGTGAAGATCGGGGCGAACAACCGGTTTCATGCCGGATGCTCAATCGGTCAGCAAACACAGGATCTGAAGTATGCCGGCGAACCGACCTATCTGGAGATCGGTGACGGCAACTGTTTTCGCGAATATGTAACGGTCAACCGCGCTACGGGAGTTGGTGGGAAAACAATTGTGGGAAATCGCGGAAATTTCCTGGCTTACAGTCATATCGCTCATGATTGTGTGGTTGGGGATGACGTGATTTTTTCGAACAACGGCACGTTGGCGGGTCATGTAATTGTGCAGGATCACGCGGTGATTGGCGGGCTGACCGCGGTGCATCAGTTCTGCCGGCTTGGAAAACACGCAATTACCGGGGGCTGCTCGAAGATCGTGCAGGATGTTCCCCCATTTCTGATCGCAGATGGGAATCCGGCAGCGATTCGTGGCGTGAATGTCGTCGGCTTAGAGCGACACGGGTTTTCGCCTGAAACAATCCGGACACTGAAGGAAGCGTATCGGATCTTGTACCGGTCCGATCTGAACACGAAACAGGCAATTCAGGAGTTGGATGCGAAGTTTGCTGATTCTCCCGAGGTGCGAGACCTGATTGCGTTTATCGAGTCAAGCCAAAGGGGGATTGTTCGCTAAGCTGGAAGCTTAGCGAATGGAACGCCGGGATCGAGCGGGAACGGAGGAAACCACGAGGCGAGACGACGATGGGCCATACGGCGGGAAAGTGTAAAGGTGAGAGGTGAGAGGTATAGGACCGGCACTAGCTCTAACACGCAATGTCCTTCGCTGTATTAGATGATTGTACGGCTAGTGCGGCAGAGCCGCGATCGCGGGTGTATACCGGGTTCGTGCGGGAGATTCGATGTAGGGAAGCGGCTGGGTTCGTGAGCGCGTGGAAGGAGTTAGAGGGCGAGCTAGCGGCCGCAAGGCACGCGGTCGTGTTGTGTGATTACGAGTTTGGAAAGGGGTTGGTTGGAATCGCCGAGGAGTGGTCATCGGGAGACGGGCTTCGGTTCCTGGTTTACCGAGAATGCCGGCGGTGCTCGGCTGATGACGTTAAAGCGTGGTTAGTTGACCGAATATCGAGTGAGGCGGTAGCGGGGGTTGTTGACCTGGAGCCGAACGTCGACCGGAACGCTTTCAACCAATCGATTGAGGCTATCCGCGATTACATTGCAAAAGGGACGACATATCAGGTGAACTACACTTACCGTCTCCATTTCAAAGTGTTCGGTGATCCGATTGGTCTGTATCTGAGATTGCGTGAGCGCCAACAGGTGCAGTATGGAGCGCTTATCCATTTGCCGGATGATCGATACATCGTGTCGCTGTCGCCCGAGCTTTTTGTGCGATGTATGGCAGGTCGTTTGATGACGCGTCCAATGAAAGGAACTGCGCGGCGCACCGGAGACGCTGATACCGACGCGCTGGCTTCGGATGCGTTGGCCAACGATGCAAAGAACAGGGCGGAGAACTTGATGATTGTCGATTTGCTTCGGAACGACCTGGGGCGGGTGGCTTTCACCGGGTCAGTTCGGGTGCCGGAGCTGTTTGCAGTGGAACCGGTCGGGGACGTTTTGCAGATGAGCTCCGTCGTTGAAGCAGACTGTGACGAGGAGAATGGTTTTCCAGAAATTCTGAGTGCTTTGTTCCCGTGCGGATCTATCACTGGTGCTCCTAAACGGCGAACGATGGAGCTAATCCAGGAGCTTGAACCGGAACCGCGGGGGATTTACACGGGGGCGATTGGGTGGATTGCTATGGGAAAAGACGAAATGGCGATACGGCGAGACGGCGAGGCGGCGAGCGGAATGCCGACCTTGCCTGAGGAGGGAAGCGAGTGGCTCATGACGCCAAACGCGAAACGCGACGACGTGGATTTTTGTTTGTCGGTGGCGATACGGACTTTGGCGTTGGAGGCAAAGGGAATGGATGGGTTGCGGAGAGGTCAGATGGGCGTGGGAGCTGGGATTCTTTATGAGAGCGATCCGCCTGGTGAGTATGAGGAATGCCGACTGAAGGCTCAATTTTTGACAGGGATGGATCCCGGTTTCGTTTTGATTGAGACGATGGCGGCCGACCGGGAAGAGGGATGTGTGTTGCTGGAGCGCCATTTGGCGCGACTGGACAGGTCAGCGCACAGGTTTGGATTTCGGCTTGATTTGGATGCTGCGAGAAGATCGGTTGAGGCGGCGATTGATGGGCTGGATGGGAATCAAGTGCACAAAGTGCGCCTGGAACTTGGCCACGGAGGAGCGATCCGGATCGAGGTTGCACCGCTGCAGCCAATGGGATCACCGGTCAAACTCTTGTTAGCGACAGAACACACCGAGTCGAGTGACTTGTTTCTTTTCCATAAAACGTCCGTCCGCACCCGATACAACCTTGCTTTGGTGGAAGCGGAGAAAGCAGGCGCATTCGATGTTTTGTTTGTGAATGAGCGGGGAGAAATAACCGAGGGTGCGCGGAGTAATCTGTTTGTGCGATTGCGGGGCGATTGGTACACGCCACCGGTGGATTCGGGATTGCTTCCGGGAGTGATGCGATCGGTGTTGCTTGAAGATCGGAAGTTGCGGGCGCGGGAGAGGGTGCTGAGTCGAGATGATCTGTTCGAAGCGGATGAGGTTTTTGTTTGTAACGCGTTGCGGGGGAGGTTGCGGGTGGTGAAGCTAGAAATGGAAAGCAACGATAGGGCGAGACGGCGAGACGGCGACGGTCAGAGGTGAGGGGTGAGAAGGGGCAAGAACGGAAAGCGCGAAACGCCAAACGCCAAACGCGAAACGTCATTACCGGGACAAGTCGGTCTGGCTGAGGACGCGGAAGCCTTCGCCGGCCAGGACGGACCAGCCGCACTCGTGATCGTCCAGGTGCAGCACCATCGCGGCGCGGCCGTGAGGCCGTATCAGTATGGGGAAACAGACCAGTATGTTGACCTCGGCCATCAATAGGCATTGTAACATCCGACGGAGTTCCGTTTCGACTTCCTGAAGTTCGACGACTAGAACCTCGGAGACGCTGTAAGCGACCTCGTGGAGGTCGAACAAGCTTTCAACTTTGTCCGGGTCACTGACCACGATACGAATGATCGCCGAATCGGTTGAATCTTGAGCATTGACCGCCAATACGTCGACACTGTTCTCGTTCAACAAACGGACGATCTGCAAAAGCGCGCCGACCCGATTGATCAGGAAGACGGAGAATTGTTTCACCATCGGGCCGGAGGTCTTTTCCTGGACTTTCGAGGCGCTCGCGGACATGCCGGAATTCCTGCGACGAATTACTTATAGGAGTAGATCAGGCAAAACGTCGCCGGGTTGCCTTCTTCCAGTGAGACCTTTACGTAATAGAGCCCGCTCACTTCCGGGCTGAAACCTGCTGCCGCGCAATTCCCAGCGGCGAATGGCTGATATTCGACTGGTTTACCAGATTCATCAAATACGGAAACTTTGAGCTTGTCGGTCTTGCCCGACGAAGCGGCCGTGAACCAGTACCCGTTTCCGTTGTACAGATTTACTGCCACGACCGGAGAATGATTCTTCGAAACGTTCCCGAACCAGTTCCCGTCCCGGATTTTGAAACCGTCATTCTGAAAGGCGCCGGCAAAATCGATAACCCCGCTTCGAGCGGCTACCTGGGCATCGGTCTCGGTATCGGCTACGCACCATTGCGTGATGAAGCTGCAAACGGTTAACGCAAGAAAGAGAGAGCGATTCATTCTGTACTAGCGATTTCCTTAGTTAGTTTTGATGCCGCTGCGTTCAGCTGTTTGACTTCGTCGACAGAAGGAACGTGATCAGGTGGGTAGGAAACCATTTTCTGGATGCTGTCGATGTCGCCTTTTACCTTTTGGACCAGGGGATCGTTACGTAGTCTATCAGGGAGTTGGGTCAATTTTGCGTTGAGGAAGCCAACCAGCGCGGGCTGCCGTAATAGCTTAGCATCATCCGCGTTATAATTCTGCAGAATTAGCCCAGTCACGACCTGGGTGCCGCGCACCCAGCCGCCGATGCTGACGAGGGTTATCAAATCGGTGTCGCGATTTTCCTGAAGCGCTTTTTTCACTTCGTTCTGGGTCGCTTCCAGTTCCTCATTTAGCTGATTCCAGGCATTGTTCTCGGCAAACTGGGTAATACTTTCACCTCGGGCCAAGACGCTTTGCGATACGCTCAATTTTTTAGCGAGGGTTAAAACGTCTTTACCGACATTTTTAACCTGTTGACCGTCCTGAGCTTCTACCGCGATGTAGCCGTCAGCAATCAGTGTCCCCAGACTGAGCGCGGTTTGGGCCCGATTAGTTGATTTGATCGAAACCGGAGGCCGATATTGAGAACTCCAGTTCGGTTTGCCGCCTTTTTCGATTGCAGCAAAAAATTCGCCCGGAGTCGGGACGGTCAAGGCGTCAATTGATGCCGCCTGCTTCAATTCGTCGGCCGACAGCGGAGTGTTAGTGGGAGGAGCTGTTTGAGGAGAGGGCGAGGCTTGTTGTTGAGCGGTTGCTGACGCTGCTGAGAAGGCTGCGATCATGCTCAGCGCCAGCCAATTCCGTATGAGAGGCATATTTGTGCAGTTTACCAATTGGGGTAGCGGTGTCCAGTGCAGGATCGCGCGGCGATCCTGCGGTTGGCGTTTCGCGTTTGGCGTTCGGCGCTTGGCGTTCGGCGCTTGGCGTTTGGCGAACCGAAAACGCCGTGATCCTCCTTCGCCTGGGCCCGGTCGACAGGTCGAGCGAGAAGGCCGGGAAGGTTACGAGGCAGCGAGATGGCGGTGGGGCGAGACGGCGTGAGAAGTGAGAAGTGAGAAGTGAGAGGTGGCACTCGTCATGAAACGAGAACTGAAGACTCTTTGCATGGGGCGCGAGGAAGAGGGGGATGCGCTACCACGCGGCTCTCACGGAACGCCAAACGCGAAACGCCGAACGCCGAACGCCGAACGCTACTTTTGTACTTGTCGAATCATTGATGTCCCTCGATGGTGGGGGCTTTCGATGAAGGTACGCGTCATTGTGATGCCCAAAACGAGCGTTTTGGACCCGCAAGGGGTCGCGATCAGGAACGCTCTGAAAGAGGTTGGTCTGGAGCAGGTTGAGAATGTGCGCGCTGGGAAGATGCTTGAGCTTGATTTCGTTACAGCTCCAGACCAGAAGAAGCTTGACGAAGTTTGTCATGATCTGTTGTCGAATCCGGTGATCGAGGATTATGTGATTCAGGTGATGGAGCAGAAATGAAAATTGCCGTGGTCCAATTTCCTGGCTCGAATTGTGATCAGGACTGTTTGCGCGGATTCACAGACGGGTTGCACGTCCAAGCTGAGTATCTCTGGCACAAAGAAACTTCGATTTCAGGTTATGACGGTATCGTGTTGCCAGGCGGCTTTTCCTACGGTGACTATCTCCGGTGCGGAGCAATTGCCCGATTCTCGCCGATTATGCAATCGGTGATTCAGGCAGCCAAGGATGGGATGCCGGTTCTCGGGGTTTGTAACGGGTTCCAAATTTTGTGTGAAGCGGGATTACTTCCCGGAGCATTGATCCGGAATCGGTCGCTGCATTTTGTCTGTCAACCTGTCTGGTTGAAGGTGGAAAACACGGAGACGGCGTTTACTTCCGAATTAGAAAAAGGGCAACTGATCCGGATGCCTGTTGCTCACGGCGAAGGCGCCTACTATGCGGATTCAGACATTCTGAACGAGCTTGAAGCAACCGGCCGAGTTGTTTTTCGGTATGTGACCCAGGAGGGGACAGCGAGTTCTGAAGCCAATCCTAACGGCTCTCTGCGCAATATCGCCGGTATCTGCAATGAGACCGGGAACGTCGCGGGCATGATGCCGCATCCGGATCGCGCGTGGGACAAAAGGCTTGGCAGCGAGGATGGCAAACTGATTTTTCGATCGATGGTGAAGACTTTGGAATCGGCTTCATGGAAATGGACGCCAGCCGTTTCGGCGGCAGAAGCTGTCTCCACCAATGCTTCCGGCTCCGCCAAGGCTATGGCGGACGAGTCAGCGGCAGGCGCCTGCCGCCCTATATCCTAGATGATTACAGAAGTTACTCCCGAGGTTATCAAGGATCACGGGCTGACCGAGGAGGAATACGAACGGATCAAAGGGATTTTGGGACGCGAACCGAATTTCACCGAGCTTGGTGTTTTCTCGGTCATGTGGAGCGAGCATTGCTCTTACAAGAATACGCGACTTGAGCTGAAGAAGTTTCCGACGACTGGCCCAAAGGTGCTGGTTAAAGCCGGCGAAGAAAACGCTGGGGTGATCGATATCGGCGACGGGTGGGCTGTCGCTTTCAAGATGGAGAGCCACAACCACCCGAGTGCGGTGGAACCATTTCAAGGTGCGGCGACCGGCGTGGGAGGGATCATTCGCGACATCTTCACGATGGGCGCGCGACCTGTATTTCTTTTGGATTCTTTGCGATTCGGTCCGATCCACCGAAAATCCGACATTAGGAATCGCCGGCTGTTTGCCGGGGTGGTTTCCGGGATTTCTCATTACGGAAACTGCATCGGTGTCCCGACAATCGGTGGCGAGACCTATTTCGACGAGTCATATGATGGCAATCCTTTGGTGAATGTTCTCTGTCTCGGCATTCTGCGTCACGACCAGATTGCCAGAGGTGCAGCGAAGGGTGTTGGGAACCCGGTTTTTTACGTCGGCTCTGAGACCGGGAGAGATGGACTCGCTGGGGCAGCATTCGCTTCAAGGGAACTAACTGACGCATCGAAAGAGGATCGTCCGGCAGTCCAAGTGGGAGACCCTTTCAAGGAAAAATTGTTGTTGGAAGCCTGCCTCGAGTTACTGGCCAGCGGGTGTGTGGCCGGGATTCAAGACATGGGTGCGGCGGGATTGACATGTTCGACGTGCGAGACCGCGAGTCGCGGCGGAACAGGGGTGCAAATCGATCTGGCGCTTGTTCCACAACGCGAGCCTGGGATGACGCCGTACGAGATTCTGTTGAGCGAGTCGCAAGAGCGGATGCTAATCATCGTGCAGCGGGGAAAAGAGGAGACAGTAAAAGAGATCTTTGAGAAGTGGGATTTGCCTTATGCGCAGATTGGCGAAGTAACGGATGACGGCATGATGCGGGTCCTTAGCCATGGGCGCCTTGAGGTAGAGATTCCTGCCGACAAGCTCGCCAATGATGCGCCGGTTTATCGGCGGGAAGCGGTCGCCGCGCCGGAGCAAAAAGAGTTGGCGATCTCAGAGATCCCGGAGGTTAACCCGAAAGAAAGCCTTTTGAAGTTGTTAGCGCACCCGACAATCGCCTCTAAGAACTGGGTCTATCGCCAGTACGATTATACGGTTCGGGCGGGGACGGTTGTTCCACCGGGCTCGGATGCTGCGGTTCTCTACGTACGCGAAGCGAACAAATTCCTTGCTGCGACGAGTGACTGTAACGCGCTGTACTGTCAGCTTGACCCGCGCGAAGGCGCGAGAATTGCGGTAGCTGAAGCTGCTAGGAATCTGGCTTGTTCGGGCGCGACCCCGTTGGCGGTGACCGATAATCTCAATTTTGGCAATCCGTATCGCCCGGAAAACTTCTGGCAACTGCGCGAAGCAGTTGAAGGACTTGCTGAAGCGTGCAGCAAGTTCGGTACGCCTGTTACCGGTGGGAATGTCAGTTTATACAACGAGAGCCCAGCAGGTGCGATTGATCCCACGCCGACAGTCGGGATGGTAGGGTTGATCGACCGAGAGGAATGGATCACACGCCAATCTTTCCGGGAAGCAGGCGACCGAGTGTTGTTGCTCGGCCCGCTCGGCAGCGAGATCGGGGCCTCTCATTATCTGAGCATTGTGCATGGGCGGAAAGAAGGACGTCCGCCAAGACTTGATTTTGATCTCGAGCTCCGAGTGCAGCGGGCGTTACTGGAATTGATTCGCCATGGCTACATCAAGAGCGCGCATGATTGTTCGGAGGGAGGGATAGCCGTAGCGCTGGCCGAAGCGTGTATCTCGGGAGACAAACGAATCGGCGCATCAGTCTGGATTGACGGTACCGGTCTGCGGCCGGATCAGGTCCTGTTTAACGAGTCGCAATCACGGATCGTAGCGACAGTTGGCAAAGAGCATCTTGCTGAGGTTGAGCAGGTTCTGGCGGAAACTAGAACTCCGTTCCGCTGGTTAGGTGAGGTGCATGGCGATGTGCTGTCGATTGCGGTCTCAGACCGGGTTTTCGAGTGGGCGTTAGCTGATCTTTACGATTCATGGTATTTTTCAATCGAACGTATGATGGCGTGGTGAGCGCGAACTTAATGAACGAAGAACCAAAACATGAGTGCGGTGTCTTTGCGATGTACGGGCATCCCGACGCTGCGACGCTGACTTATTACGGATTGTTCGCGCTGCAACACCGTGGACAAGAGAGCGCGGGGATCGTTTCCAGCAGAGGGCCGGGCGAAGCGTTTCAGATCCATCGCGATATGGGACTCGTTTCCCAAGTGTTTTCGGAACGTGAGCTTCAGCAGTTGCAGGGAACCCGGGCTATCGGCCATGTCCGATACTCGACCACCGGATCGAGTACGCTAAAGAATGCGCAACCCCTGGTTGTTGATTGTGCGCGGGGCCAGTTGGCGATTGGTCATAACGGAAACCTGGTGAACGCGGCGGTGCTGCGCCATGAGCTCGAATCGAGGGGATCGATTTTCCAGACCACCGTCGACAGCGAAATTATTCTTCATCTGCTGGCGCAACCAGCCAAGCGCCGGGACGCTCTTGTGGCCCTGCGACAAATCCAAGGCGCTTTCGCGTTCGTCTTGATGGGCGAAGAAGAAATTATCGGCGTACGGGATCCATTTGGTTTTCGTCCCTTGGTATTGGGCCGGCTGGATGACGCGTTTGTACTGGCTTCCGAAACATGTGCGCTGGATCTGATTCATGCCGAGTACATCCGGGAGATCGAGCCGGGTGAGGTGATCATCATCAACGATGATGGCATTCATTCGGAGTGGCCCTTCAAAGAAGAGCGAAAAGCGTTTTGTATCTTTGAAATCGTTTACTTTGCGCGTCCTGACAGCATGATCTCGGATCACAACGTCAGCAAAGTGCGCGTTGAGATGGGGCGCGAGTTGGCCCGTTTGCATCCGGTGGAAGCGGACATGGTAGTTCCGGTGCCTGATTCCGGGAACTATGCCGCATTAGGGTTCAGTCAGGAACTGAATATTCCGTATCAGCCGGCGTTTGTGCGGAATCACTATATTGGGCGCACGTTTTTGCAACCGACACAGTTGATTCGCGATTTCAATGTCAGGGTTAAACTGAACTTGATCAAAGAACTCGTTGCCGGCAAACGGGTGGTAGTGGTCGATGATTCAGTCGTACGGGGGACGACCGCGCGTGCGCGAGTGGTGAATCTGCGGGAGGCCGGCGCGAAGGAGGTGCATTTGCGGATCAGTTGTCCGCCGCACAAATTTGCGTGCCACTACGGGATCGATTTTCCCGATCCGACAAATCTGCTGGCGAATCAGATGAGCCCGGATGAGATCGGGAAGTATCTGGGAGTCGATTCGATTGGTTATCTCGACATCGCTGGAATGGTTCGGGCGACCGGGCTACCCGAGAACAGCTTCTGTCTGGCCTGTTTCAACGGAGATTATCCCGTTCCTTTTGATCCGGAGCTGGACAAATTCATCATGGAACGCCGCAAAGCGCACTCCCATTTGTTAAACGAGAACGGGGATCAAGCGGAGTTGTTTGCGAGGCTCAAATAAACGTTTCGCGTTTGGCGTTCCGCGTTTCGCGATAAGACGCAGGGGCGCGGGAAACTGGTTTGGAAATGAAGAAGCAACAGAAGGCGTATGCAGCGGCTGGGGTTGATATCGAGCTCGGTAATAGGGTCAAGAGAGGGCTTCACGAAAAGGTCCGTTCTACATTCGGGCCGGAAGTGCTTGGCCATATCGGAGGGTTTGGGGGGCTTTTCCGCGCCGATTTTCGTTCGATGAAAGATCCTGTGCTCGTTTCGAGCATAGACGGAGTTGGGACGAAACTGAAGATTGCGATCGCACTCGGGAAGCACGAATCGATCGCGCAGGATTTGGTTAATCATTGTATCAACGACATCGCGGTGACCGGGGCGCGCCCGTTGTTTTTCCTGGATTACATAGGCGCGGAACGGCTGGATCCGCCGGTATTTGATCAGCTCATCGCGGGCTTCACCAAAGCGTGTCGAGCAGGTGGTTGCGCGTTGATTGGTGGGGAGACTGCGCAACTGCCGGATATGTATCACGAGAAGGAGTACGATCTGGCGGGATGTATCGTCGGACTGGTTGATCGTCCGAAGATGTTGGACGGCAGCCGGATCGTGCCATCCGACGCGTTGATCGGGTTGCCCTCAACTGGTTTACACACCAACGGCTATACGCTTGCTCGTAAGGTGTTGTTAAACAGGATGCGGCTTGATTTGAGCCAAAAATCTGACGGGCTGACCAAGCCTCTGGGGGAGGAGTTGCTTCGAATACATAAGAACTATCAACCGATCCTTGCTTCGTTGCCGGAAGGGAGACTGAAAGGAGCGGTGCATATTACCGGCGGTGGACTGGTGGATAATTTGCCGCGGATTCTCCCGCGAACGGCTGACGCGTTGATTGATACGAAATCGTGGAAGGTGCCTCCAATTTTCCGTTTGATCCAAAAAGGCGATATCGCATGGGAAGAGATGTTCCAGGTTTTCAATATGGGGATTGGAATGGTGCTGATTGTCGCCAAACGACACGCTGAGGAGGTGGCCACCTTGACCGAGGGAAAAGTGATTGGGCAGATCACCCCTGGGTCAGGAAAGGTCCTGCTGACATAGGGTCGCGCGGTGCGCGATCCTACGAGTTAACGGTTAGCTGTTTTCGGTTTTCAGTTTTCGGTTCGGAAGGTTGGGGGCGTGACAGAAACCTGGAGGGTCATTCCCAACTGAATCTGGTCCCAGTCGTCATCCTCGAAACGCCTCTCGATGTGGGGGCGGCATATCCCTCTAGGCGGGACGCTAAAGAGCAACCGATGACAGACCGTGCCGCATCATGGGTAAGCGTAGCGTGGTAAGCGTAGCGTTCGGCTGAGGTCACGCCGAGCTTCTGCTGGGCCGTGGAGGCCATTGGCCGAGGAAGAGGACCGGGGTGAACTGAAAACCGAAAACTGAAAACGGAAGCTCTACTCCGAAAGGAGTAGAGTTTCGAGCTGTACAGTTTTGGGGAGTTGTGAGAAATGCAACGAGCATGTGGCGTGTTGTTCTAGATCGAGCGAAGAAGTCATGGAGAGTCAGTCTAGGAGCTGGAATTCTCGGGGCGCTGGTTCTAGCATTTCGGTACGCTGTCCGGCCGATTGCCAGGCCGAAACTACCAGAAACGATTTCGCCGGCGATTTTTGCGACTCGCCTTTTACCGACGTCGCGAGGGCAAATTGTCTATCACGAATCTGGTCAAGGCGAACCGCTGCTTTTTGTGCACGGGGTTTATGTTGGAGCCTCCTCTTATGAATGGTCGAAAGTCTATCCGTTCTTCGCCGGGACGCATCGAACCATGGCTATGGACCTCCTTGGATTCGGGGAGTCGGAACGTCCCAATCAACCGCTTTCGGCGGCTGATCACGTCGATGTTCTCGCGCAATTTCTCCGGGCGAAGGGCGACAAAGAACCTGCGACGATTGTGGCAAGCGGGTTGGGAGGTGGATTTGCAGCGATGCTTGCAGCACAGCACCCTGATTTGGTGCAACGGCTGATTCTGGTTATGCCGATTGGGGAGCTGGCTGGCATCCCGCGTCGTTATCGGATTGTTTCGAAACCTCCGTTGTTCAAGCGGGCATTGTATCGGCGGCATATTTCTGGTCAGGCCCAACTGAAAAAGTGGCTTGAACGCTACGGGTTCGCTCAAGCAGAGGCTGTGACGGCGGAAGATGTGAACGTCATTTCCTATTTTGCTCAGCAATGGGGGGCTGAATATGCGGTCTTTCGGTGGTTGAGCGGAAGATTAGATTTGGACTTGGAGCGACGGTTGGCTGAGATCCCGCATCCGGTCACGTTGATCTGGGGGGATAAGGTAGCCTACCCACCATTGGAGCAGGCGTATCGGCTGCAACCGGTTGCGCAGCGATGTAGCCTGGTGGTTCTGGAGAACACCGGGCTTCTCGCCGCATTGGAATCTCCTCAAGCAATGGTCGGCGTCCTGTGTCGCGAACTGGATAGGACGATTCGGGTCTTCAAAGCGGGGTAACGCAAAGGTGTCGCCTTTGCGGTCTTCCGTCGACCGTCTTCGGTTCTCCCGGGGAGGGATAGACATCGGAGCGGATTCAATACAATCGGTAACACTTTTGTTCTAATACATCGGTAAGACATTGAAGAGGCAAGCGGCAGGAAAGAACATTTGATCGCATGCCGATAGACGGTGGACGGTCGACGGTTGACGGTAAACTGTGAACCCGAGACTTCATGAGCGCCCGGTACCTTATCGTCGATGGCCACAGCATCATTTTTGCATGGCCGGAGTTGCGGGCGCTTCATAGCAAGAAGACCGCTTCCGCCCGGGATCGGTTGACTAAACTCCTTACCGAGTATCAGGACTTTACCGGGATTCATGTGGTCGTGGTCTTCGACGGCCGCGGAACAACGATCAGTCAGGAGACTGAGCCAGGCGGGATCCAGATTTTCTATTCGAGCAGCGGTCACACCGCAGATGACATCGTGGAGCGGCTCGTAGCGAAATATGGAAGGACATATCCGATTACTGTTGCGACATCAGATCATTTGGAGCAGCAAACAGCGATTACGTTTGGAGCAGATTGCATCTCGGCCGATGGTCTGCGCGAGCTGTTGGAATCGACTCGGCGCGATTTTGCCGAGGAGATGAAACGCCGGAAACGGCCGTGATCGCCGGGGAACGCGGTGATCGCCGAGAACGTAGGAATTGGCGATACGGGGATGGCGAGACGGCGAAAAATCAATAAGAGATCTGAACAGAAGGCCGCAAAGAGTGGGAGAATCTAAGACTCTTTGACTCGCTTCGAGAATTCGACTTGGTGCGTTTTTGCGATCTTCTGTTCGGTTTCTTCGGTTGGTAGGCCCTCCTCGCCCTAGCGCCGTCTCATTCTCTTCAGTTCCCGGTCGATCCCGCTCGATCCCGGCGTTCCTCGCGTTACTAAGCCGCGAGGACTTCGCTCCGTGAGATTCCGCGAAGCTCGTAAACGCGCAGGATTGTTTCTTCGATGAGATTGTTTGGGCAGGAGGCTCCTGCGGTAATGCCGATGACCGATGGGCCGCTTGGCAGCCAGTTTTCGGTGATGCGTTCCCGTTTTTCGTGGAGGTTGTAATGGCTTATCCGAGTCGCTGACTCGAGTTTAGAGGCGTTACCGACAAAATAGGTCGGTAGTTTTGCTTCACCCATTTCAGCCAAATGCGAAGTGTTGGAGCTGTTGTATCCACCGACAACCAGGAGCAGGTCCATTTTTTCTCGCAACAGTTCTTTCAGCGCGTCCTGGCGTTCCTGAGTTGCGCCGCAAATCGTATCGAAGAATCGGAAATTTTTTGCGCCGAGTTCTGGTCCATCGCGATCGATGATGGCGGCCCGGATCCGGCGTTGCACTTCTTCGGTTTCGCCCCTGAGCATGGTGGTCTGATTGGCTACCCCGACTGCATTGAGATGGACGTCTGGGTCGAACCCTGGGGAATAGGCGTTGGGAAAACGCAGCAGAAATTCCTCTTTGTCTCCCCCGTGACGGATGTAATCGCAGACGTAATCGGTATCTGCCAGGGTCAATACGATAAGGAAATGCCCGGGTCCAAGACCGAGCGCTCGCGAGGCGGTTGCTTTCGTTTCTTCGTGTTCTGCTTTCCCGTGAATGATGGAGGTAACGTTTTCGTTGGCGTTCTGGCGCACACGTTTCCAAACGCTCATTACGTCGCCGCAGGTGGTATCGACCAACTGGCAGCCCCGGTCCTGAATGCGTTTCAGGGTCGGCAGATCGGTTCCGAACGCCGGCACAATGACGACGTCGTCGGCAGTCAACTCATCGATCTCGGCTTCACGGCCGTTCCCGAGGAGGTTTTTGATACCCATGGCGGCGATCTGCTCGTTGACCAGCGGGTTATGAATGATTTCGCCCAGAATGAATAAACGTCTGTCGGAGAAGACCTTGCGAGCTGCGTAAGCGAGGTCGACGGCGCGTTCGACGCCGTAGCAAAAGCCGAACTGTTTTGCCAACAGGACCGTCGTATCACTGATTGTCAGGACACCGCCGTTGGCGCGGATCCGTTCAACGACAACGCTACGATAGTGCTCTTCTACCTGCTGTTGAACCCTTTCCATCACATCCGGAGTACGGAGGTTGATCTTTTTGGGTCTTGGAGGTGCAGAGGCGGACTGTTCGGACATGGGACGCCATTCTAGCGCAGGTAAGGGGATGGGTCAAAGGGTGGGGAAACGCCGGGAACCGAAGGACCGAGAGGGCGATACGGGAAGGGCGAGACGGCGAAGGGCGAGACGGCGAAGGGCGAGACGCCGGGAGCGCCGGGAACGCCGGGATCGGAGGAACTGAAACGCCGACAGCGCCGACACCGTCGTCATCGCCGGGAAAGGGAATGGGAGGGGTGAGAGGTGAGACGCTGTAGGAGCACTTGTACTCACCCCTCGACTTGGAAGGTCAAGTTGGGAGGCTCGGAATTGCGCGGCGTGCAGAGCGGAACGCCAAACGCCAAACGCCGAACGCTACTGATCCTGCAGTAGGGGGCCCCTCGGTGGTTCGAAGACTTTACTGGAGATCAGGAACGCAGCAGGCGGATCTGGGTCGTTGTAGTCGGTCGGATGCAGCGCTTTCTTACCCAGGGTCTGATCCTCTGTTTGGATTTGAGCGATACTGACCGGTGTGCCTTCGTGGACCAGAGCAAAGAACTTCGGTGCTGCATTCGGATGCAATCTCAGGCAACCATGCGAATGTGGAATCGGCCAGACTGCGCCCGAATGAAATCCGTAGGCCGGTTTGAACTCAACCCAGTAAGCCATCGGGTACCCCACATAGTGATAGCCGCCGCCCGGAGCTTTGCCGCTGGTTCCGGCGACGATCGTGCTGCCATTCGACCAGAACCCATATGTGTTGGAACGCTTTTTCTGGATCTTGGCGAATACGCGGAATGAGCCGGTCGGCGTGGTTGCACCCTGCTTTCCAATTGTCGTCGGGGTCACCAGCAGCGGCCTGTCGCCCTCCATGACATAGACCATCTTGCTCTGAAGCGATACCTTAACCCGGACAGCGCCCGGTTTGTGAGGTTTATAGGCAATCACTTCGTACGCTTTCTTATTGGAAGTGGTGAGTATGCTACACCCGGTTAAGAACAAGGCGCCGAGGGTCGCGCCTGCGACAAGAGTTCGGAGGCAATGAATTCTCATGCTGACGTAAGTAAGCCGTCTATTTTATCGGATCAGCGAAATTTGCAAGTGCAAAGCCGCCCTCCAACAGGGTTTATTGACGGGGCACGCGAATTGGTGGCGCGAGGTTGCTGAGCCGTTCGGTCATTCGCGTTGCTTGAATTCACTTGCTTAGCTCTTCATCGAACCGGGCTGAACGGTTGGCGTAGAACGGATATTCCCGTTCAGTAGTTGATGGCCGATATCGCCAATGCTTGTAGACCCACATCCATTGCTCCGGGTGCTGGCGGATAAGGGTCTCAAATTGATTCCAGCAGGCTTGGGCGATCTGTTGATGCGATGTACCAGGGAGGAAGGATAGCGATGGCATGATCCTGACCGAATAGCCGCCGTCCGAACGAGGCAACGCGATGAACGGTACAATTGGAATCCCGGTTCGCTCATGGAGAATGCAGTGGGCGAGCGTCACGCGCATTTTCCGTCCGAAGGCGTCGATGATGACGGCCGGGTCCTCCATTTTGAGGGTCAGATCAGTGAGCAGGCCGACCGTATGACCTTTCCGAAGCCCTTTAAACAATCGCAGGATGGAGTTCTCTTGAGTAATCGCCGTGTTTCCTGATAGCTCGCGAACTTGGCGAAAGATGGACGTTAGCCGGTCGTTCTTGAACCGCTGAGTCAGCATCGTTCCGGGGTATCCCTCGAGCCCGAATAAAACGCTGGCCCATTCAAAGTTCCCAAAATGGCAAGTGACCATGATCGAAGGCCGGGCAATCAGCTCGTTAAATCGAGTGATATCCTCGAAGGAGATATAGTCCCTGATATTTCTCTTGTTCAGCCGCGGTGCCCAGAAAAGCTCTAGGAAAGCTCGGGCAAACACCTGAAGCGATTGGCAAGCGATTCTTTCTCGCGTGATTTGATCAAGCCCGGCTGCAAACGCTGCTTCAAGGTTTGCCAAAGCGACCGCTCTGCTTTTCCGATCCAGGCGATAAACGACGGCACCGGCAAGCCGGGCTAATCCGCGAACAACTGCGAGCGGGAGGAGCGGGATGATTCCAGCAAATATTTTGACAGAGAACCATTCGAGCCAGTAGCGAAGTCGTTTTAGCATCACAAGCCTTCGAACACTGGAGACTGTAACGTTTCGCTTTGGAGAGTTGCGATCGGATAAGCACAATAGTCGGCCGCGTACAGGGCAGTTGGGCGATGATTTCCGGAGATCCCTATCCCGCCAAAAGGCGCAGCGCTGCTGGCACCGGTAGTCGGCCGGTTCCAATTAATTACACCGGCACGCGCCTGTTGACGGAATTTTTGAAATTCCTCTCGAGTACCGCCAAGAAGTCCGGCCGCGAGGCCAAAACGGGTATTGTTCGCTTCTGCGATAGCTTCATCCAAGCTATTCACTCGAACGACCTGCAACAACGGCCCGAAGATCTCTTCATCCACACGATTCTCGACTTTGGTAACGTCTACGATTCCCGGGCGCAGATAAGGGAGCCCGAGCTCTGTGGGTTTGCATGCTTCTAGAATCGAAGCGCCGCCGGCAACCAACTTCTTTTGAAACGCGAGCACTCGTTCTGTGGCGGCTCGATGAATGACAGGTCCCATGAACGGCTTTGTGTCCGGGAGGCCGACTCTGATTTGGCGAGCGCACTCAGCAAGCGGAGCCAGTATCTTGTCGGCGGTTCCCACAACGATCAGCCGGCGTGTGCAAGTGCAACGTTGGCCGCTTGTGAGGAAAGCTGAGACCGCGGCTGTCCGTGCTGCTTCTGTTGTGGAAGAAAGGGCAATCATCGCGTTGTTGCCACCCATTTCGAGCGCAAGAATGACGTCGGGACGCCCGGCGAACCGTTGATGAATTGAGATGCCTGCCGCTGCGCTTCCGGTGAAATAGACACCGTTGATCCTGGGATCGCTGAGCATTGATTCGGCCGTTGTCCGATCGCCTTGAACCAGGTTCAAAACGCCGGCGGGTAACCCGGCTTTAGTCCAGCAATCTGCCATCAAGGCGCCAACTCCGGGGGTAAACTCGCTCGGTTTAAACAGGACGCAGTTCCCTGCAAGGATCGCCGGTACAATGTGTCCATTTGGCAGATGCCCAGGGAAATTGAACGGTCCGAGGACAACGACAATTCCGTGCGCCCGATGTGAGACAACCGACAGCGAATCGTTCAGCGGCTGTTCTCGTGTGCCGGTTCGGTCGTAGTAAGCCTGGATACTGAGATCGACTTTGCGAATCATGGTGTCGACTTCCTGAGCTGATTCCCAAAGCGGTTTTCCGACCTCGTTACTGATCTGGGCAGTCAAAGACTCCTTCCTCCGCTGCAGAGTCTGCGCATAGTTTTTGGCGATCTCAATGCGACGTTCTAATGGTGCTGTGCTCCAGGCAAATTGCGAAGCTGCCGCTGCCTCGACTGCCGCAGACACCTCGGCCGGAACACCTTTCCTAGTAGTGAATGGGTGCGGGTGATTGATCGGATTGACAGCGATCAGCGGTTCTCCGGATCCCTTAGCCCAGCGACCACCGATGAAATGGTCATGCATGGGGCGGAAGGTAGTCGGGAATGGGAACGCCGGCAACGAGCGGGAACTGAAAATGGACGATACGGCGATGGGGCGATGCGGCGATAGACGAGACGGCGATAGACGAGACGGCGATAACGGCGAGACGGCCGAGACGGCGAAAGGCAAATCGAAAACAAAAGACAGCGAAGAGGACAATTCTAAGGTTGTTTTGAATCGACTCTAGGTCTTCCCCACCTTTGTGATCCTCTGTTCGGTTTCGTTATTTAAGAGTTTTCAGTCCTTCCTCGCCATCTCGCTCCATCGCCACTTCGCCGGTCTCGCCGTATCGCCCCATCGCCGCCTCGCCGTATCCTTTGTTCCTGGCTGAGGGCTGCCTTTTGTACGGTTTACGGTTTAGGCAATACAGTTTACGATCCATGGATATGCCCCAGGACGAACATCATTTTATTGGCGTAGATGTCGGAACCGGCAGCGTGCGCGCCGGAGTTTTTGATAGCAGAGGTAACCTCAAAGGCAGCGCGACAGCTCCAATCCAGCTGTGGAAACCCGCGGCCGATTTCGTGGAGCAGTCGTCAGACGATATTTGGCAAAAATGTTGTGAGACGGTTCGCTCGGCGGTTTCGCAGGCTGGAATCACTTCGGTCGAAGGGATTGGTTTTGACGCGACCTGCTCGTTGGTCGTTTTGGATGAACCCGGGCGACCGGTCTCGGTGAGCCCCACGGGCAGACCAGAGCAAAACGTCGTCGTTTGGATGGATCACCGCGCGGTCGAACAATCGGAGCGGATCAACGCGACCAAACACGAGGTGCTCCAATACGTCGGTGGAGCGATTTCACCAGAGATGGAGTCGCCGAAACTGGTCTGGTTGAAAGAGCATTTGCCCGATACCTGGAAGCGGGCGGCACATTTTTTTGATCTGCCGGACTTTCTAACCTATCGAGCAACTGGTGACACGGGGCGCTCGCTCTGTTCCCTGGTTTGCAAGTGGACCTACCTTGGTCACGAAAAGAAAAAAGACGACCTAGCGGGCTGGAGCGATTCTTATTGGGAACAGATTGGATTGGGGGACCTGGTTTCGGAAGGTTACAAACGGATCGGTACGGTGGTTCGTCCAATGGGCGCACCCGTAGGTAAAGGGCTTTCGGAACAAGCGGCGAAAGAGCTCGGACTAAAACCCGGCACAGCGGTTGGGGCTTCTATCATCGATGCGCATGCGGGCGGGCTCGGCGTAATTGGAGCTGTCGATAACGGAGAAAGCCTGACACCAGAAGAGCTGAATTCGCGAACGGCGATGATTGCGGGGACATCTTCTTGTTACATGGCCATTTCGAAAGAAGCCCGATTCATCCCTGGGGTCTGGGGGCCATATTTCTCAGCAATGATTCCAGGTCTATGGCTTACAGAAGCGGGCCAATCTGCGACCGGCGCATTGTTGGATCACATCATTTATACGCACGGCGCCTATGCGGAAGCGAAGAAACAGGCTGATGCGGGAGGTGTATCGATTTTTGATTTTCTGAATCGGCGGTTGGCCGGACCGCAAAAAGAGCGCAACGCCGGATCTCTTTCCATGCTGACTCGGGAACTGCATGTTTATCCGGATTTCCATGGAAACCGATCCCCGCACGCCGACCCGACGCTGCGAGGGATGATCAGCGGACTAAAGCTATCTGCGGACGTAGATGATCTCGCGCTGCTTTATCTGGCTTCGATTCAAGCGATCGCATACGGCGTTCGTGACCTGTTCGAGGAGATGGATGCGAAAGGATACGCCGTTAAGAAAATATTGGCGTGTGGCGGTGGCCTGAAGAACGAAGTATTTCTTCAAGAGCACGCGGATATCACTGGCTGCGATCTCATTTTGCCTAAAGAACCAGAAGCGGTTTTACTCGGTAGCGCTATTCTGGGCGCGGTCGCCTCTGGGGCGTATCCTGATATTTTACAGGCGATGAAATCCATGAGTGGTGTTGGCAAGAGGATTCAACCGGGCGGACGCGCCGTTGCGGAGTACCACGCGCAAAAGTACAAGGTGTACCGCCGGATGTACGAAGATCAGATCGCGTATCGGAAGATTATGGGGAGGAGCTAGGAGCTAGGAGTTGCCTCGTTGCTGGCATTGACGGCGCTGTCGCCTTACTTTTTGCGGTAGATCTCGCGGAAGGGGTGAGTGTCTATCAGGTTGGGTTGGATACCGCCGAAGGTGGTGCTGTCGTAGATGTTGATGCCCATATAAAAATAAAGGGGGCAAATAGGCGTCCCTTGATTTAACAAGATGTCTTCTGCTTTCCTAAGCATCTCGAGACGCCTGGCTGGATCGTGCTCTTTAGCTGCTGCGGCTATAAGCTTGTCGTACTCTTCGTTACTCCAGCCGGTGCGATTGTTGCCGCTAGTGGACAGAAAGCATTCTAGAAAAGTGTTCGGATCATCGTAATCACTAACCCAACTCGATTTGCAGAAATCGTAGTCCAGCTGGTTCATCGTGTTGAGGTAGACTTTTGCTTCCTGTTTTTGAAGGTCGACGCGCACCCCTAGATCCTGAGCGAGCATACTTTGGAGTTCTACGGCGATGTCGTCGTTTAGCTTCCTATTGTCGTAGAGAAAGCTTACCGTTGGAAAGCCTTTGCCCCCCGGATAACCGGCATCTGCCAGCAGCGCTTTTGCTCTTTCGATGTTTCTGCCGAATTGCTTGGGCGGCACGTACCCGCTTGCAGTGCCAGGTGGAGTGAAGGAATAGGCCGGCGGTTCACCGGCCTGAGTAATCTTTGAGACGATCCGTTCCCGGTTGATCACCATGCAGAAGGCTTGCCGGACACGAAGGTCGTTGAATGGTTTCCGTTTCACGTTGAACCGGATGAAGTAGTTGCCGAGAAACGGCGCGGCATGGAAATCAGGTCGCGTTTTCAGTTCCGGAATCAGAGAGTGTGGCGTTAGGACGGCGTCCGGAATGAGATCAGCGATTTTGGAGGCGTAAAAATTGTAAGCCGTGATCGAGTTTTCGATCGGCAACGCCTCGACTGTTTGCAACTGGACGTGGCTTGCGTCCCAGTATAGGGGGTTCTTTTCCATTCGGATTCGATCGTTCAATCTCCAGTCTTTGAGCGTGAACGCTCCGTTACAGACGATCTTTCCCGGCTTGATCCAATCGTCACCGTAACGCGTAACGGTCGAAATGGGTACAGGGAGATAGGTCCAGAAGGAGCAGAGCGAGAGGAAATATGGAGTCGGATTATTTAGTTCAACTCGCAACGTGTGCTCATCGATGGCATGGACGCCGACCTGATCGAAATCTCTTAGAGAACCTTCGTTAAATGCGCCTGCGTTCTTGATGTAATAGAAGACATAAGCGTATTCGGAAGCAGTCTCAGGGAGCAGTGCGCGTTTCCAAGAAGCAACGAAGTCGTTGGCAGTGACCGGGTCACCGTTGCTCCATTTGGCCTCTGGCCGAAGATGGAAGGTATAGATCGTAGCGTCGTCGGACAGATCATACGATCTAGCGATAGCCGGCTGCGGCTTACCAAACCGGTCGAAGTGGTAAAGTCCGTCGAATAGCGCGTAGCAAATGCGGCCATCCGCCTGCCCGGTTGCGAGAGCGGGGTCAATTGTCTCAGGTTCCACGCCGTTTAAGACGACGAGATCGGCGCGTTTGTCAGAGGAGCAGGCGGAGAGTGCGAATGTGAGTGCGAGTGTGAGTGCGAGTAAAGAATGCGTTTGTTGAGCGCTCACTTTTTCTTTCTCACGCAGCGGAACGCAGAGTTGGTTTTCATTTCCTCCGCGTCTCTAAGCGACCGCAGCGCGAGATCTAACGATGCGGGCTGGGTTGGGGGGCTTTGGAAGAAGCTGCAGGAGACGCTGTTGTTTTTGGCGCTGGTGACGCGCTGGCGGCAACACTGGGCGAAGCGGAAGCCACTGGTGTGGGTGAGGCAGAAGCTTCGGGAGAGGCAGATGCACTGGCGCTGGCTGCCGGAGTGGCTGATGCCGAGGCTTCAGGTGATGCGGATTGAGCGGCGCTTGCGGTCGGTGTTGCGCTGGCTCCAGGTGTTGCACTTACCGCCGGGCTTGCGGATCCGGATGCGCTGGGGCTAGCGACCGGAACGGCTTTGCGCGCCTCGGCTTCAAGGAGACCTGTGCGACCCGTGACGCTCTGCCGAGCGGTTAAGGTAGTCAGGATCAAGGTGATTAGGAAAAAGGCGCCTCCAAGATAGAGCGTCGCCTTGGTTAAAACTGTAGTGGTTTGAGCACCGAAGATGTTCTCTGTGACACCGCTGCCGAATGCTGCTCCAAGCCCCTCATTTTTAGGCCGTTGCATGAGGACGACGAAAATCAGCAGAAAACAGGAAATCACCAGGATCACTTCAAGGACCGGGACGAAAATACTCAACCACATAAGGGGCGGAATGTGGCGTAGGGTTGGGGTGTTGTAAAGGGGTTTGAAGGGATGTGTCGGCGTGTCGGCGTATCGGCGTGTCGGCGTGAGGGAAGCTCGAATCTTGAACACTCTTCCTCTTGCTCTTCATCCTCCAATCCGATCTAGTCCGTGATCCTTTGTCCGTAGCCCCAAGTCTCGAAGTCGGAACAAGCTTCGGGATACGAAAATTCCAGGTTATAAAAAGAGAGGAGGAAGAGGACGAGGAGGGATCTGGGTTCCACCTTCGAGATTCGAGCTTCGAGATTCGATATTCGGGACTTATAGGCTTGCGGTGGCGGAACGAGGTTTACGCCACTGGCTTCCCGGGCTAGGGTCACAGCCATGCGTCGTTCCTCCTACCTTTGTTTTGGTTTGTTGCTCGGGGTTGTTCTGTCGGCAACGGCGGCTCCGCGATTTCAATACCCGGAGACTAAGCAGACGGATGTCGTGGATGATTATTTCGGAACGAAAGTGCCCGATCCATACCGATGGTTGGAGGATACAGATTCGCCCGACACTGCTGCCTGGGTCGAGGCGCAGAATAAACTAACCTTTAGCTATCTTGCGGCTTTGCCGGACCGAGAGTCGTTTAAGCAGCGCCTTACCGAGCTTACCAATTTTGAGCGTTATACGCTCCCGAAATGGGAAGGGGGTCGCTACGTATACTCCAAGAATGACGGACTCCAGAATCAGAGTGTTCTCTATACCTTGAAGAAACTGGACGACGAGCCTGTTGTGCTGCTTGATCCGAACAAAATGTCGGCTGATGGCACGGTGGCGGTTTTTGATCCTAAGGTCAGCAACGACGGTAACCTGGTGGCGTACAATATTTCGGTCGGCGGATCGGATTGGCGCGAAATTCGAGTTCTGGACATCGAAAAAGGCCAGGACTTAGCCGACGTGGTGAAATGGAACAAGTTTTCCGCCCCGGAATGGACCAAGGATAGCAAAGGATTTTTCTATTGCAGGTTTCCAGCGCCTGAGGACTCAAAAGACCCGACATTTGCCAAACTAAACAACCAGAAGCTTTATTATCATCGGCTTGGTGATCCGCAGGAGAAAGACATCCTGATCATGGAACGCCCTCAAGAGTCGGACGTCGAGTTCACAGGAATTGTGTCGTGCGATGGCCGCTACTTATTCGTGGAAACCGAGAGAGGAACCGAACCGAAAAATCTGTTGGCGTTTAAAGATCTTCAAGACCCACGAGCGCCGAAACTGGATGCGGAGTTCACACCAATTGTTGACCAAATGGAGGCCGACTACCGAGTAATCGGCGCTGTCGGGAACCAGTTATTTGTCCGAACCGACGCGAACGCTCCGAAATACAAAATCATCGCAATCGATCTGAATCGACCGAGTCGCGATCACTGGAGAGAGATTATTCCAGAGTCGAAGAATCTTCTAGCCAAGGCAGAGCTGGCTGGGGGCAAATTGGTTGTCAATTACGTCGTTGATGCAACGAATCAACTGTTCGTGTTCAGTCTTGATGGGAAAGCCGAGAAGAAAATTCCTCTGCCGACAATTGGGAGTGTGACTGCTCTTTCCGGTGATCCGGATCGCTCCGAATTTTTCTACTCTTTCACTTCGTTCCTCTATCCCTCGACGGTCTATCAATACGACATCGGCAGCGGCACCAACTTCGCACTCAAGAAACCGCAAGTCGCGTTTGATGCGGACGCGTTCGAGACGAAGCAGATCTTTTATCATTCAAAAGATGGCACACAGATTCCGATGTTCATTGTGCACAAGAAAGCTCTTCAGCTGGATGGAAATAATCTGGTGTTTCTAACGGGATACGGGGGCTTTAACGTCAGTATCCTGCCCAATTTCAATCCTTTGATCGTGGCCTGGATTGAGAAAGGAGGCGTCTATGCCTTGCCGAATATCCGCGGCGGCGGCGAATACGGTCGCGAATGGCACGAGGCCGGAGTGCTGGAAAAAAAGCAAAATGTCTTTGATGATTTTATTGCCGCGGCAAAGACGTTGATCGGAAAGAAATACACCACCAGAGGCAAGGTCGGGATCAACGCGGGATCAAACGGAGGTCTGCTTATCGGCGCTGTAATGACGCAGAAACCTGATCTGTTCGGTGCGGCCGTTCCTCAAGTCGGTGTCTTGGATATGCTGCGCTATCACAAATTTACCATCGGCTCGCAATGGAGGTTGGATTACGGCGTGTCTGACACAAAAGATGGGTTCAACTATCTGATTAAATATTCGCCTTTGCATAACATCAAGAAAGGGACCTGTTATCCACCTACCTTGATCTTGACCGGTGATCATGATGATCGGGTTGTGCCGGGACACTCGTTCAAGTTTGGGGCGACATTGCAGGCTGCGCAGGGCTGTGACAATCCGGTTCTGCTACGGATCAATACGAAGACTGGTCATGGAGCGGGCAAACCGGTGACAAAATGGATTGATGAAGAAGCCGATATTGCCGCGTTCATGTGGGATACGATGAACGGATCGGCTGTTCACAGCGGCGGCAGCCAAGTGGCGCCCGCGTTTCAGTAGAATTTTTGAATCTCGGTTAGCATTCGCGCGACGTGGGGATACTCATGTCGCGGTTTCAGCAATTGATAGCTGCGATGTGGATCACCCCATTCCAGGATTTGGATGGTGACATTTTGGACACCCCAATTATTCATTTCACCGGCTGACGGGCAGTAGAGATCGATCGTGTTGCGACCAGAAAGTGCCCAACCATAATCATCCACTTCATACGTCTGACCCGTAGCGAGAAGGACGAACCTTGTGCCGAGCGGCCAGCGAGCCCAATCCGCTGCAGCACTGCGAACCGGGCCTGCCTGTAACGGTGTGCCGACTGCGCTGGTGGCGCCGTACCGGCGGTGGTCGCTCTCCGTTTCGGTGTATGCCGTCGTCCTGACCTTCATGAACTGGCTGCGTTTCAGCGGAGGCTCGTACGCAGGAAGCGAACGATGTTCCGCGCAACCAACATAGAGAATCGACAACGCTGCAAACGCAGCGAGACGAACTGCTCTCGACTTCATGAGCGCTTGATTGTACGGGAAACGGCTCTGGGACTCAATACAGAAGAGGAATCTCGAATTTCGAATCTCGAAGCTCGAATCGGGCAACGACCGAATGGCGGGTTGAAAGCTTCGAGATTCGAGCTTCAAGATTCGAGATTCCGAATCCCGTAGACTGCGGTTCTGAGTTGATTTCTTGCGTTTCTGGACTATGAACCGGATTCATGCGGGAGCGATTGAGCTTTTTGTTGGTGATCAGCTTGCTGTTGATCGGTGGATCGCGCTGGAGTGCTTGGGCACAGCAGAAAGAGGGTCGTCGAGCGCAACCAGTCGACAGCGAAGCCGCTCCAGGACTTGCAGGATCGGTCGCACAAAGTCCTTCGCTCCCTCTTTGGCGGCCTTCTGAAGCGGTGCCGGAAACGATCGCGAGTTCGGCATACATGATCGATGCGCGGACAGGCGCAGTTTTTTTTTCAAAAAACCCGGATGTCGAACGGCCGGTTGCCAGCACACAAAAACTGCTCACGGCTCTCTTGGTCGCAGAGCATGGCGGACTTGACCGGCTTGCTCGGGTTAGCGCTGCCGATTGTGCAGTGGAGCCGACAAAACTTGGATTCCGGCCGGGGGAGGTTTATCCGAAAAGACAGTTATTAGCGGCGATGCTGGTGCATAGCTGCAATGACGTCGCATTGTGCCTGGCCAGAAATGATGCTGGAAGTGTCGCCGCGTTCGCCCAGATGATGAACGCAAAGGCGGCTTCGTTGGGTGCGGTCCACAGCCATTTCGTTAATCCGAACGGGCTGCCGCGACCGGACCAATACTCAACCGCTCGGGACATGGCGCGTATCGCGTTTGCCGCATACCACAATCCAGTCTTGCGACAGTACATGGGTTTGCGCAGCCTGACATTCGTGATGAATTCCGGACGCCGTAAAGTTCTGGAACCGACAAATAAATTGCTTGCTCGGTCTCCGATGTTTACCGGGATGAAGACCGGCTATACTGGAGTGAGCGGGCGTTGTTTGATCTCAAGTGCGACAAACGGAAACCGAGATGTGATTCTTGTTCAGCTAGGCGGCACGCATCACATGCTGTTCGACGATGCCGATCGGCTGTTGAGCTGGGGCCTGGAGCAGCGCGGCGGAGCGCCGGTAGTTAGCGCGATGCGCGAATAGCAAACGCCGAGAACTGGATACAACGATACGGCGAGACGGCGATGGTGCGAGACGGCGACAAAGAGTCGCGCAAAGGTCGCTGAGTTCGCGGCCGGCCTGTTACATTTGGTTAGAAGATTCTTTCTGAGTTCTGAGCTCTATTCTTGTCGTCTTCGATCAATCCCTTTCGCCGTCTCGTACCATCGCCGTCTCGTTTCAATACGCCGCCTGGGCGCCGCGGATGTTTTTCTTCTGTATCCAGGGCATCAGGTTGCGGAGTCGTTCGCCGGTCTTTTCGATGAGATGTTTCTCGCTCTGTTTCAGGAGCTTCTTGTAGTTCGGCAGGCCGGCTTGGTACTCGCCGATCCAGCCTTTGGCAAATTTGCCGGACTGGATCTCCTTGAGCGCTTTCTTCATTTTTTTCTTCACCGAGCTATCGACGATTTTCGGTCCGACCGAAACATCGCCCCATTTAGCGGTTTCGGAGATCGAGAATCGCATCCCGGCGATACCGGATTCGTACATGAGATCGACGATCAGCTTCAGCTCGTGCAGGCATTCGAAATAGGCCATCTCGGGTTGGTATCCCGCTTCGACCAGCGTCTCGAATCCGTTCTGAACCAGAGCGGTCAAACCGCCACATAAAACGGTTTGTTCTCCGAAAAGGTCAGTCTCGGTTTCTTCTTTGAAAGTCGTTTCGAGGACACCAGCTCGTGTTGCGCCGATTCCTTTTGCCCATGCGAGAGCCACTTTTTTTGCGGTTTTAGAGGGACTCTGATAAACGGCGACCAACGCCGGGACTCCCTTGCCTTCAAGGTATTGGCGTCTCACGATATGCCCCGGGCCTTTCGGCGCGACCATAATGACGTCGACATCTTTCGGAACATCGATCGTTTTGAAATGGACGGCGAACCCGTGACTAAAAAGAAGGGTCTTACCTTTGCGCAAATGCGGAGCCACTTCGTTTTTGTAAATCGACGCGATCTTTAGATCGGGTGTAGCAAAGAAAATGATATCGGCTCGTTGCGCTGCCTCTGCGACATCGAATACCTGAAATCCGTGTTCCTGTGCGACAGGGACCGATTTGCTCTCTTTGTAGAGACCGATAATGACTTCGACGCCGCTATCTTTGAGATTCAGCGCGTGAGCATGTCCTTGAGATCCGAATCCAATGACCGCGCAGACTTTCCCGTGGAGGTTGGCGAGGTCGGCATCTTTATCCGTATAGACTTTCGTTGGCATAGAGGGTGAGGCGTTATCGGTAAACTGGAATTTGTAATCCGTAAAACGGAAACCGCTGCGAACGACAGGCGGATTCAGACGGCGATACGGGGGATACGGCGATACGGCGATACGGCGAAAAGCATGATCCCGAAGGCGTCACTGCTCACGGACTGGCTGTGTTCGGTGATAAATAGATTGATTTTCTGTGTGCTGCCCGCATGGTGCATTCCACGTTATGCGCCACACGATATCAGTCCTTGTCGAAAACAAGTTCGGTGTCCTGACACGGGTCGCCGGTATGTTCAGTGGCCGCGGGTTCAACATTGATAGTCTGAATGTCGCGCCAACAAACGATCCTTCGGCTTCTCGGATGACAATTGTAGTCCGAGGCGACGATAAAGTCCTTGAACAAGTAACCAAGCAACTCAACAAACTGGTAGACGTCATCGAAATCCAGGACTTCCGCGACGGCGACTATGTGGACCGTGAATTGGTTATGCTGCGAGTAAACGCGGATTCGGCGAACCGCCCCGAGGTGCTGCAGATATGTGACATCTTTCGGGCAAAGATCGTCGACGTGCAGCCAAAGGCATTGATCATCGAACTCACGGGCGGCGAAAGCAAGATCACCAAGTTCCTGAAGCTGATGGATGCCTTTGGGATCAGCCACCTCACCCGCACCGGTAAAGTTGCAATGGCACGCCTCGAGTGAGGCACGTTCTCGGTCGCCCCGAAAAGGCAACACGCTCGGTTCCCCTTATAGTGCAGACCGGACAACAACGGTTGACCCAGGGCTAAAACCCTGGGTTAACATCTCGCGTCCCGATCGGGGCAGGACCCCCCTCAGCCGCGGCCGAGCCTCGCTCTATCGCGCCTGCCGCCGTCTCGCCGTTTCGCCGTCTCCGTTGCCGGCGCTGCCGGTGTTAGTGCGTCGCGGCTGCTCCGGTGCTGCCTCCAGCTGCTGGTGAGGCGGATTTGCCGGTGGTGATTTCCTGCAGAAGACCGGGTGCGTGATAGACTTTCTTTAAGGCTTCTACAATGGCTCTGGAATCAACAGCGACTGTGCTCGCTTGTTTCTCAGAGTAAGCGTAGTCCCAGACCAGCGTCTGAATGTTTCCATCGAACACGATGCCCACAAACTCTCCAGCACGGTTGATCACCGGGCTGCCGCTGCTTCCGCCAACGATGTCGACCTTGCAGACGAAATTGAACGGTACGTTTGGATCGAGTTGGTTCTTACTCTTTATCCACCGGGGTGGGATGTCGAACGGAGGTAGATTTTCGTGTTCTGCGGCACGCTGAAACAAGCCGCCAATCTGGGTAAAGCCAGGTATTTGTTTGCCATCCTCTTCGTAGCCGGCAACCGGTCCAAAAGATAGGCGCAAAGTGAAGGTAGCATCCGGATATGATTCGTCGCCTGCTGCATACCGAGCCGCTGCGATCTGGCTGTAGCACTGGCGGAGCGTCTCGACCTGCCCATCGTGAGCAGCTCTTAGCTCGCGAGCTGCCGGGTCGACCAATGCTGCTAACGCGATCATCGGATCTGTCGAAGCCTTCAATGTTTCAGGGGAGGCTTTGTAAAGATCCTTTCGCGCCTGGACAGAGGCAAGCGTGCAATGGGAGACCAGTTCCGCGGCGCGTTCTCGTGGCGATTTACCTGCGAGAATTTGTTTCACCAAAGGATCATCTGCGCCCAGATGACCGGCGAGGTCTGTCAGTGAGTCGGCCAGTGTCACCTTCTCGAGGTCGTTATGAATCGGAGCCTCAGAAAAGAGCGCAAATTCGAGAGAAGCTTTATTTCCGTCCTGATATTCGTAAAGACGTTCGCCGTTCGATTTCGTTTGTTCTGTCGCGTGCCGATAGAGGACGCGAGCTGCTTTGAACAGTTCGCTATCGAACCCGCGCGGGCCGTGGTGAAGGTCGCCTTCAAGGAGCTGGAACTTGATTAGCTGCGCCGAGATCTCTTTTTGTGTTTCGTTAATGCGGGCAAAGGCGTCGAGCGCTGATTGAAACTTTGGATTCTCCTGGAATTTTGCCTTTAGTTTCGCCTCCCGTTCTTCAAGCATGCCAAAGAATTCCGGATCTAGGAGTCCTGCGACTCTGCCATCACAAACTTTGCGGGAATTTCGCAAACTAAACAAATCTTCTCGAGCTTGTAGCGCATACTCGGGGCGACGAGCTGAGAAAGCGGCGACGGCGACTTCACGCCGATCTAGGACCGATTGCAGAAACGGAAGTTCAATGTCTCGCGCGGCAGCGAACTGAGCGACAGTTTTTTCCCGTTGAGTCGACCCGGGATTTCCGCTGACGAATACGAGCTCATTATCCGACGGGCCTTGTGTCGAGAACTTCAGGTAATCGGATGGATGAACTGGTTTCCCGTTTTCGTATACTCGGAAGATGCAAATATCGAGATCATAACGAGGGTACTCGAAATTGTCCGGGTCTCCGCCGTAAAAGGCGATTTGTTGTTCCGGAGCGAATACCAGTCGCACATCGGTATAGCGTTTGTAGCAATAGAGTTGATAGCTGCCCCCCTGGTACAAGGTAATCACGTTGCTGCGCAGCCCGGTCTTGTCTAACGACTCCTTTTCAATTTCCGCCATGACTTTTCTGCGCGCTTGAAACGCCTCCTGAGCAGACGCTCCTGGCTTCACGGCAGCATTGACCCGGGCGGTTACATCCTGAATCGAGTCCAAGACATTTAGTTCGAGATCGTAGCATGGTTTTTCTTGGGCGGGAGTAGCGGCATAGAAACCCTCTTTCAGAAGGTTGTGCTCCGGCGTACTGAATTTTTCCAGTGCGTCGGAACCGACGTGGTGATTGGTGATTACCAGTCCGTCGGCAGAAATAAATGAACCGCTTCCGCCCACGTTGAATCGGACGCTACTTCGTTGGATGTGGTCGTACCAGTCTTGCCCGGGAGAGAACTGGTATTTTTCTCTAAGCAATTTTGCTGGCGGAGCATGGAATAGCCACATCCCTTCGTCTGCGCGGGATGACATCGAGGGGACAAGGAGCGTCAGGATCGCGAAAGGCACGATCCGGCAGGAAAGATAAGCAGTCATGTGACGAAAGGTACAGAATCAGACGGTGAAACTCACTGAATCGGTGCTGGGGTTGACCGTGTCAATGGCGAAGTAGGGGCTCTTTCGAGCTGGATCGTAGAGTAACCCTGGCAGTGACGGTCTTGGGCTTAGCGGCATCTGTGAGCTCTCACTTGTGTTTCGCCGCGACTAATCTCATATTCGCGCGTGACTGTAGTCAGCGAAGTAAAATACAAGATAGGGAACGAACGGTTGGTGAAGGTGACCGAACGCGCGGCGGCCAAGCTCTCGGGGTTGCTGCAGCGCCAGGGGCGGCCGAATGGTGCACTGCGTGTAGCAGTAATCGGAGGAGGTTGTTCTGGATTGCAGTACAAAATGGACCTGGTGGATGGGCCGATGGATCGCGATATTCTGGTCGAATCAAATCGAGTCCGCGTTGTTGTTGATCCTAAAAGCGCGCTTTTCGTCAGCGGATCTTTACTGGATTTCAGCGAGGACCTGCAACGAGGCGGATTTAAGGTGACGAATCCTAATGCTGTCGCCCATTGTTCATGCGGCGAAAGCTTTTCTGCATGACTTGCTTCGATCCGCGTTGCTTGCTCAGGGCGTTCGACTACGGTTTCGTCTAGTAGGCGGTCATAGGCGAGCTTGAGGCGAGTCGAATGATTGATTTTTTCGCCGTGTTTGGACTCGAACGACGTCCGGTCGTCGACGAAAATGCTTTGAAGGAGACTTATTTCCGGAAGAGCGCCGCCCGAGACTCGGATCCCTCTTTGCTCAACGAGGCGTTTTATACAATTTTGCGGCCGGTATCACGGATTCAACATCTTTTGAAACTGGAGTTTGGCGAGGTGCGCGCCAAGGAGATCGGAACTGATTTGGAAGATTGTTTTACCAAGGTTGCCCGAGTTTTGCACCAGGCGGACGAGGCGACCGGCTCTTTTGTTGGGCAACAATCTCCGCTGCTTCGGGCGATGGCATATCAGCGTGTGCAGCCAATCCTCAGCGAGTTGTCACAGGTTGAAGCGGAACTCGCGCGACGAGAAAACGGGCTTCTCGCTGAAATCGAACAACTGGACCGGCGTTGGCCGGAGCGGAAACAAGATTGTCGCGATGCGTTGGCTCGGGCTGCGTTCCGGTTAGCATTTGTACAAAAGTGGAGCGACCAGGTGAAAGATAGGGTACGTAAGTTGGAGGAGTGAAACGGCGGGAACTGGAATGAGACGATACGGCGGGAGGGCGAGACGGCGGGCCAGCGACACAGTGAGAAATGAGATGCGAGAAGTGAAACGCTACGAACGCCTAGGACTGGACATTGATAACTGAACTGAAAACGGAAAACTAACTCGCACTCACACTCGCACTAGCACTCAGACAATGATTGCCGGAATAGATCTTGGAACGACCAATTCGCTTATAGGCGTCATGGACGCCGGGTTTCCGGTGCTCATTGCAAACGAGAATGGATTGCGATTGACGCCTTCGGTTGTCTGTTTTTCTGAGGGAGAAGAGCCATTGGTCGGCGCAGCCGCGGATCGGATGCGAAGCATCGTTCCGGATCGCACTCTCTATTCAGTAAAACGTCTGATGGGACGGCGACGCGGCGAGACGGACAAGGAAGAATTTCCGTTCAAGGTCGAGACTGAAGGAAATCAAGTTTTCATTGAAGTGGCAGGCCGCAGGATGAAGCCGGAAGAGGTCTCCAGTTTCGTGGTCGGGAAATTGAAGGCGGACGCAGAGAAAGCGCTGGCGTGCGCTGTTGATCGTGCAGTTATCAGTGTTCCTGCCTACTTCAATGACGGTCAACGACAGGCGACAAAACGTGCGGGTGAACTAGCTGGATTAACGGTTGAACGGATTATTAACGAACCGACGGCAGCGGCGCTGGCTTATGGGTTAGATCGGCTGAATGATCGTTCCAAGATCGCTGTTTATGATCTTGGTGGCGGTACATTTGATATTTCGATCCTTGAGCTCCACGAGGGCGTTTTTCGCGTGCTTTCAACGAACGGCAATACGCGGTTGGGAGGCGATGACATTGATCGAGAATTGATCCGGCTGTTGAAAGAGCGTGTCATAGGACGTCATCCAGACCTGCGTCAGGAGGTTGAAGACAAGTTTTTTCAGGCGAGACTCCGCGAGGGTGCCCACGCGGCAAAGATTCGTTTATCGACCGAGGATTCGGTACCGGTCGATATCCCGTTTCTTTCGGATAAACAGAGTTTTACCTACATGCTGAGCCGGCAGGAACTGGAAGCGGTTGCTCGGCCGATTGTTCGAAGGACTCGTTCCCATTGTTTGCGCTCGCTCGATGATTCGCGACTGCGTCCGCAAGATCTAGATGAAGTCATTCTGGTCGGAGGCGTTACTCGGATGCCGATGGTGCGTCAGTTTGTAGCGGAGGTTTTTCAGCGATTACCAAACGTATCGCAGAACCCGGACGAAGCGGTTGCGGTCGGCGCTACAATCCAGGCCGGGATGTTAGCGGGAGAACTGCAGAATGTTGTTCTGCTCGACGTGACGCCTTTGTCGCTGGGAATCGAGACATTTGGCGGGTTGATGAATGTGATTATCCCGAGGAACTCGACTATTCCTTGTAAGGCGGGCGAGATGTTCACGAACGCGGTAGCAAACCAGACCTCGATGCAGATTACAGTGCTGCAGGGTGAACGGGAGCTGGCGAAAGATAACTGGGAGATTGGGAAATTTACACTCGATTTTGATCCGGTTCCGAAAGGTATAGCCCGAGTTGGGGTTCAGTTCGAGATCGACGCCAACGGGATTCTTCACGTTCTTGCGCGCGATACCAAGACCGGGCGCGAACGAGTGATGGATCTGACAAGCGCGGTGGATGTCTCCGATGAGGCGGTGGAGAAAATGATCGCTGAATCACTGGAT
>JBKPCS010000158.1:0-9686 GCA_046727495.1 bacterium
CCTCAAAATAGTCACTCCGAAAAATGAGAAAGTCTTGTGATGGCGCATTTGCGACCGTGCCAACTATGTTCAGCGTCAGATTAACAGGGAACAAAGTTCCCCGAATCTGAATCTGCTGCCCAACGTGAAGGTTGAAACGGCCCATAGTGCCTTGCGCCACCAAACAGGCAGTCTTGATTTTCTTGAATTGATCAACTCCAGAGAGTCCCCAATCAGGGAACACGTCAGCAAATGTTTCCGGGTCCGAAGCGATGCTCGGAAACTGGTCGCTGGCCTCGTGGTAGATTCCCCCGAAAAATACGGCAGTCGCCACCGCCACTACATGCGGTGTTGCCGCGACTTTGACGCCGTATGCTTCCGGCAATGGATAATCCCAGCCCATCTTTGTATGGCACGAAATTCGGACTGAAGATGACGTATCCGCCAGGACTTGGTTAACAAAAGTCGGGAGGCTGACCAGAAGTGCGAAGATGAACAAAGAGACCGCGATGGAAAGAATTGTGAGGATTGTCCTGCGCTTGCTGCGCAGGAGGTTCTTGAAGATCAAAAGTGCGTATTTAGTCATTCTTCACCCTTTTCTATTCCTGTGGTTGAAGCGCGGCAACCGGTTCGACGTATCTCCCGCCGCGCTCAGCGCCGACAAAGATCCCCTTGTCTAGACGGTAAACGATTTGGACAAATCGCTCCGACCGGGGGTCATGCGTGACCATGACGATTGCCTTATGAAACTGCTGATTGAGTTCGGTCAGCAGGTTTAGAATCTCTTCCGCGGACTTAGCATCCAAGTCGCCCGTCGGTTCATCCGCGACTATAATCGTGGGATCGGTGACGATGGCACGTGCGATTGCGACCCGTTGCTCTTGTCCGCCTGAAAGCTGGTGCGGATAATGATCCATCCGCTCCGCCAGACCAACCGCAGCGAGGGCGGCCTCGGCGTGGGTTTTCCGTTCAGCTTTACTCAGGTTTGTCAGCAGCAGCGGTAATTCGACATTTTCAAACGCGGTCAGAACAGGAATCAGATTGTAAAACTGGAAAACCAATCCAATGTGCCGCGCGCGCCAAGCAGCCAAATCACGTTCGCTCCTCGTGGTGATCTCTTCGTTGCCCACCGTAACGCGCCCTGACGTCACGTGATCAATTCCCGCGATTAGGTTCAGTAAGGTCGTCTTCCCGGACCCCGATGGCCCCATAATTGCCACAAACCCTTGGGCCGGGATTGTAAGGCTGACATCGTCAAGAGCTTGCACCTCGAATTTGTCGCGTCTATAGGTGTGGGTAACGTGATCTAGGACTACTGCGCTGGTGTCGGTTTGGCTCATCGATTTTATTCCTTCTTAAGTTGGGTGGACGCTTTCCTGTTGAATGTATCGTCTGTAGCGATTGCTACAGTAAATACTCTATGGCGGTCATTTCGTTAAACACTGTTTGTATCATATGCTACAGATAGACGTGTCTAATCGATCCGAACTATGCGCGAGTTAAGCATGGTCGTAGCGAGGGCTGTTGACTGCGATGAATTCATGCTGGGGCTTGCGACCAGTTCCTCGAATGACTTCAAATTGGCGTGCTCTCGGTGCTGAACAATGTATTCCTTTATCATAGCCGTTATTCTTAGGGGTATGGTGACGTCCCTCGCGGCGCGGACCTGTCGCCTATTTTGTAGCCACTGCTACAGACATAGGTTGACGCCGGATTGGTGTCAAATAAATTCTGTATCGACTGCTACACATTGTGCTAGCTTTTGATTATGGCCCGCGGAATCGAATTCAACTACGACAAAGCAATTAACAGTGCGACACGGCTGTTCTGGAAGAGCGGCTATTCCAATACTTCACTGCGCGATCTCCTGAAGGTAATGAAGATCGGAGAAGGATCATTTTACAATACGATTAAGAGCAAAAAAAATCTCTATCTGTTGTGCCTAAAACACTACGTCGATACAATTATCCGCAAACGTCAGGCCGTCTTGTTTTCTGCGCCAACTGCGAAGTTGGGCGTCCGAGGATTTTTCAAAACCATTCTGGACGAAATGGACGACTCCAAGACACCAAACTCATGCCTCATGGCGAGCAGCGTGTGTCGCGACGTGCTCGAAGTAAAGGAGCTCCGCGAGTACCTTTTGGGACAAATGGCGTCGTTCGGGGGCCGATTTGTCAAGCGGCTGAAAACCGCCAAGGAATCCGGCGAGTTCCCATCCGACTTTCAACCAGAGATAGCTGTGCAAGTGATAGTCACGTATATTCAGGGCATGCACCGGGTGGCGATCATTTCCTACGACCGCAACCGTGTCGAACGCCAGATAGACGCCCTCCTGACGGGTTTGGGACTCTAACGACGAGGCGATCGAATCCTTGGCCTTGTTCAAAGTATCGGCATTTCGTCCGCAGACTGCGACGCGAGTTCCCTCCTTGGCTCAGCGCGTGAAGGCGGCGCTGGACATGAGCGAACGGCTAATGGTTGACTCGATCCGTCAGCGCCAGGCCGATGGTTCCATCCCGGCCACTATTGACCATAAGGTAGCCGCCCGACTGCTTTCCTGTCTTCACGCTGCCGACGACGAAACTCCGCAACCCTGTGACGATTACCGCAAGCACCTACGCTACACCACTGCCGGCGATGATTTTTCGTCGCGTCGTAGAAATAGGCAACGCACGAGCCCGTGTTGGCGCAACGACGGAGATAGCTCAGATTTGCCTCGGCGAGGAAAAGAGCGATCTGGCGAGCAAGAATAGCGAGGACGAGAACGCCCCCTTGCAACTCGGACCTTGAGCCGACAAGACGGAATTGCTTCTTGCCGACTCGGTGTAACACCTGGTGGAAACTGTCGACAGCCAAGGTCCCGTTAAGTCGCGTGAGAAAATGATCGCTGACCTTCCCGCCAGCGACGAGCGATGCCAGCACCCGTTTCCAATCTTGGCGAAGTTCCAATACGCTTTTGAGAGCCGCGGCCCGGCGAGCAGCGGATACATCCAAACGTAGGTCTGTTGAAATCTTCGCCTGGGCGAGCCAGTCGATCACGTCAGGCCAAGTACGCAAAAATTCGATTCCCGGGCCGGGTGGCGGGAGAATTGTGTTGGCAAAATCGATCGCAGGATGCCCGCCAACAAAAAGAAATTCCGGACGGTTGATCCCGGCATCTTCTGAGGCTTGAGACATATAACGGAATGTAATGTTTAAAATGTCGTTTGACAAGTTACTGGCATCAATTGAGGAGTAATGCTTAAAAGTAAGTATAACTAATTACAAACAATGAATAGGATCTTATTATGATTTTCACTAACCTCAAGAATCCCTTCGTGTCAGCGGCGGCCTTCCTCGTCCTCGCCGGAACGGCGGTTCCAGTGCCGGCCGCACCGGTCAAGAACATCGTAGTGGTGCACGGCGCCTTCGCCGACGGCTCGACCTGGAAACCCGTCTACGACATTCTGGTCAAGGACGGTTACAGCGTCACAATTGTCCAGGAGCCGCTGACCTCGCTGGAGGAGGATGTCGCCGCGACTAAGCGTATCCTTGATCGCCAACCAGGCCAGTGCATCCTGGTTGGCCACAGCTACGGTGGGGCCGTCATCACCGAGGCTGGCACCGACTCCCATGTCGCCGCCCTCGTATACATCGCTGCACTCGCGCCGGATGAGGGCGAGACTGTAGCCGCCAACAGTGAGAAGTTCAGCGCGTCCATGAAACCGCCGATCGCGACACCGGACGGCTTTGTCTTCCTTGATCCCGCCAACTTCCGCGCAGACTTCGCAGCTGACTTGCCGCGTGAGCAGGCCGAGTTCATGGCGCACTCGCAGATACTCACTGCGGGTAAGGTGTTCACTACGCCCATCACCAACCCCGCCTGGAAACTGAAGCCTAGCTGGTATCTGGTGGCAAAGGCCGACAAAACCATCAACCCCGACCTGGAACGCATGTACGCCGAGCGCGCGCACAGCCACAAGGTAGAGATAGAAGGAGCCAGCCACGCCGTCTACATCTCGCACGCCAAACAAGTGGCGGCGCTCATCGAGGAGGCTGCCGGCCAATCCCGTGTCGCCGACTCTGACTAATTAAAAGTTTGGATCGATCAGAATGTAATGATGGAGAGGAGCAAGTCCATCCTGATCATGAACGTACACCCCTGCCCCCGGCCTGCCACCGTTGAGCCCTTCGCGCCCGAGGCGCTGTACGAACTGAAGATTGACACAGACGGCGATGCCGTCGGCGACATCGCGTACGGGGTGCGCTTCTCATCCTCCGAGGACAGGGCACAGACCGAGACTGCGCCACCTTGAGGGCGCCCAAGCAGGCGTGAAGGCGACCGTGGGCAGGCCGCCGGAGGTCCTGTCCTATGATCCCAAGCGCCCGGCGTCCTTCCCGGACAGCGGCCGAACACTCACCGACGACGACGTCGATGGAAAGAATGAACGATCGTTGATCGAGAGCAAGTTGGCGCCCTGAGTATTCGCGCTCATCGATTCCGCTTCACATGCATATCAATAGAATACGTTCCTGGCAGCTGCCCGACTCCGCGGTTAGTCAGGAGTCCCAATATCTTGGCCGGCGCCAATTCCTCCGCACGTGCGGCCTCGGACTGGCGCTCCCGAGGATTTTCTCGGGCTGACTACCGGCTCCGGTAGTGCCATCATCCGCCTCTTTGTAGGACCCGGCCGATGCTGCCTGCTCAGAGATCCCCAGCGCAGTGATCCCGCCGGCATCAAGTGGGGACAAGTTCTTGCCCACGAGGCCGGGCACGCGTTGGACGAAGACGACATCATGGACGAAGCAAAAAAGGACCACCTGATGTTCTTCAGTGCCTCCAAGTCCACCGGCGCCAAGATCCCGCCTCTATCGGCATTCAACGTGCTGCAGAGCGCGCTGCAATTCCCACCGTAACAGGGTTCCACTCGCGAACTAGAAAAGACGTGTGCTAAGCTAAGCATCTGCGAAATGCCTTTTGTTAGGTGGACCTGGACTGCGAGTTACGGCAAAGATGCGGGCATCCAGCGCTCACTCAGTACATCGAGCAAACGATGAATCAGCTGACGCAGATCACTAATCAGATCACGCAAATTGAGAACCAGGTGCTGCAACTGGAGCGCTTCGGCGGTCCTCAATATTACATCAATTTGCTGCACCTGAACGAGTTCATGGCAAGCGCTGCGCAGCTCCAAAGCGGCGTTGGGCAAACTGTGTCCGCGTTCCGGCAAGCAGCGGATGGCGCCCAATCGCTCACCTACACAGCCAACGGTCTATACTCGAATTTGCAGGGCACGGTTGATCGTTTCGGCAACGCGATCCGTTACGACACGTCCGCGTTCAAGAAGTTCCAGACCGTGAACAATATGGTGGAAGCGTACAACACGCAGGAAAAGGCGTATAACAATCAGATAGCGTCGCTGGAACAGCAGCTCTCGACTGCCGTTCAGAACTTGAATAGCGCGAGCGACCATATATCGGCTGAGAAGTACGCGGCGGAAATTTCAGCGATTTCCGCGCAAATGAACGCTCTGGGTCACACAACGAATTTAACTGGTCAGCGCGCTGTGATGCAGCAAGTCCAAAACCAGAATGACGCGGCTAGGATGCAAGAAGCGCGGCAACAACAAATGATTCAAGAACGGCAGACCGATCTCAATAACGCCGCAACCAATCTAGCCAACTTGATTGGCGGAAGCGGCCGCCAGGGACAGACTATCCCATGAAGCAAAAGCTATTGATCGCTTTAACTGTTATCCTTATCAGCGCTCTCGGAGCCGTTTCCTGGTCAGTCATTCAATTGCGCAACCTTGTTGAGGCTTACACAAGAGAGGCTTACACAAGAGAGATACGTCGTCAGGCATTCGAAGCTGAAGCGCGCCGACAAGAGGCTCTTGCCCGCGATCGCGCGGAAGCTAAAGCCAGGGCTGACGACCTCAATCGCGCGGCCGAAGCCATGAGCCCTTTCATCGGCGATGGAACACCGAGTCCAACGCCAGAAAAAACGAAGGAGAGATGACAAACCTTTCGATTCAACAATGGCTAGAGCAGTTGATTCCAATTGCGAAGCTTATTCAGCTTACCGATGCAGCCACGTTTCCATTTATTTTGGTGGCGCGGCTAATTGTAGTGATCGCTTTTCATCTGAGCGCGGGTAATCACCACGACAACGCGATGCGGCCTTCATTCCGAGCAGCGAAGCGTCTCAACGCCTTTCGGACTAGCCACCCGAGCTCACTAATGCCAAATAAATGTCTCGAAAATGTCTCGAGCTTTTGCAGCGGCCGCTGCCTTATTGGGAGTCCCAAGGGAAAAGAACTGCCGTTTACCGCCATATTGGACACGAGCGTACCACTCTTTTGTCAATCGCCGTTCGCCATCCACCATGTAAGGCTGGCGGAAAACGCCTTTTTGCCAGAATCTGACATCGGTCTTTTGTAAAGTGGCTAAGATTCTTCATTTCTTAGCCACTATTTTGATTCATCCATTAACTTTCATGACCCGTCATGAATCAATGCGAGCGACCACACCGCCCGGCTTCAGATCGGCTCCCAGTTCGGCACCCATAAAAAGGATACGGTTCGATTCGGGGGAGACGAAGCCCCCCAAACTTTATCCGGACGCGCGGCGAAGTAGAAGACGAAGTGCAGCGGAGTTTGCTCGGCCATCTGAATCTCATTTCGTTATGACAGGGATATCGGCGGGTTAAGTATATTGCTACCAAATGCTCCAACAACAGCCCGTTTTAAAAGAAACAACAGATGTGTTGGCTGTTGGCTAAGACGTAACCTCCAACTCGAGACGCGATCTCCTCACTCTTCGCGAAGCAGCTGTGCGGGATCGACTAGCAGCGCGCGTCGCACCGGGCCCGCCACCGAAAGCGAGCCGGTCAATAGCACCGTCAATCCAACGGCTCCTAGCACGACCGGGTCCTGGGCCGATGCCTGATACACAATTGCTGAGAGGACCTGGCTAGCGACGAAACCAAGCAGGATCCCGATCGCTGAGCCGCCGGCAAGCAGCATCAACAGCCGGCCTAACGCTGCCCAGAGAATCTGTTTCCCTCGCGCGCCGAGCGCGACCCGGATGCTCAGTTCATGCAGACGTTTGCCAACCGTGTACGAAGCGAGACCAAAGGTCCCTGTAATCGAGAGCAGGAGTCCAAACCCGCCAAACAACCCAAGAACGACTGTAGCGACCCGCGATGGAAATAGAACCAGACCAAGCTGGTTGCTCCAGGCGCCGGACTGTTGGATCGGGACAGCCGAATCAAGGTCGCTAATCACTTTCCGAATGGTGATCGCCATCTCATCGGCCACAGCGCCGGAGGAATCCGGCCGGGTCCGGAAGACGAGCGAGGTGTTCGTATCTGGCCATTGTGAGAACGGGAAGAACGCGGCCGCCTCCGTCTCTTCATTGAGCCTGAGATGTTTCCCATCCCCAACGATTCCTACGATCTGGATCGAACGACCAGATTCATTTTTAAAATAGCGACCAACCACCTCATCTTTGTGAAAAAGCTCCCGGGCGAACTCCCGATTCACGACCGCCACTTGCACAGACTTCTCCGTATCGGTGGAACTGAGGTCGCGTCCCGTCAGCAGCGGTGTTTTCGAGGCGGCGAAATATCCGGGAGAGACGGCATAGACATAGGTCTGAAACGCGATGTTTGAGGGTCTGAAATCGCTGATGCTTTCAGAGAAGACCGGAGTCGTCCTGGGATGAAGAGCAAGAGGGGTCGTGCTCGCGTAGCCAGCCGCTTGCACTCCGGGCAGTTGCGATACTCGGTCCAGCAACTGCCGCCGGAAAAGTTCAGCACCTTCCTTGGAATAACCCGCCTGGCCGAGATCGAATTGAATGCGTACGGCATCCTTTGGATTGAACCCTACGTCCATGGTCAACGCCTGACTCAGCCCCCGAAACGAGACAAAGGCAGCTGTCAGGGTCAGGCAGCAAAGTGCGACCTGCGCCGCTAACAACAGATCCCGCAGCGCCCAGCGCCGGCGTCCGGAAGATCGGTTACCGCCACTCTTAATGGTTTCGTTGGGATCCATCTTGAACACTTGGCGCAACGGCAGCAAACCGAACAGCAGTGCAGCCAGCACCGATGGGAATAACGCCATCATGATTAGTGATGGCTCTGGCAGCACAAAAAACCGGAAAGGAATAACTTCGGATAATCGCCAGTTAGCCAGACCGGTCAGAGTTGACCAAGCTAATCCGCAGGCCAACGCTCCGCCGATGATCGAAATTATCAGAGCTTCGAGCAGAACCTGGCGAAGAATACGTAACCGGCTCGCTCCGACCGCCAGACGAATCGCGACCTCGCGGGTCCGGTCCAAGGTCCGCGCTGCAAACAAGCCCCCGAGATTAGCGCAGGCAGCCAGTAGAACGACACCAGCCAGTATCATGAGGCCGGTAAGAAAACCGCGCAACGGACCGCCGACAAAATCGCCGCCGAATCCGGGGCGAACAAGCTTGAATCCCAGCCCTTCTTCGTCCGCCGGATACTGACTTTTCATCCGGTCAGTGATCGTGTTCAGTTCAGCCAGAGCCTGCGGCAAAGTCACGCCATTTTTGAGACGAACAACCGCAAAGACATGCCGGTCGCGCCGCTGTTCGAGCCGGTTAACCCCTTCCAGAGCGGGTCCATTCACCAGCGGAACAAAAACGTCCGGCTGCATCACTTTCTCTGTGCCATAAAATCCTTCCGGGGCGACCCCGACGATCGTGTACGGCTGCTTATCGATGCGGACCTTTTTCCCGACGATATTTGGATCCGCGCCGAAGGACCCCTTCCATGCTGCCCAAGAGAGAACGGCGACCTGGGCGGCTCCAGGTTGATCATCCGCGGGTTGCAACAGCCTGCCGAGGAATGGCTGGATGCCGGTTAACTCGAAATACTGTCCGCTCACTTCGTATCCCCAACCCACCCGCGATACTTTATCAACTTCGAAGCCGAGAGCGAGCATGGTGTAAGCGGCGACACTGCAGAATACGGTATTGCTGTCGCGCACATCGCGCACTTCAGGATAACTGAACACCGGATAGACTTGGCTTGTGCGGGCGAGCTCCATCACTCGGTCCGGTTGGAGCAACTCCAAAGGGCGCAAGATTAAAGCCTAGGAAGAATTTTCTCGTGCACGCGATTTGAACGTATGGCTATCCGGATACCCCGAGGACATAGAATTCAACCTTTAGGTCCGGTGGATGGGGTGAAGAAAGAGGCGCGCCAAACCGCGAGGAGGGCTTAACGATGATATGATGCTCGCCTTTCGGCAAGAATCGAAATCCAGAAGCATTCGCGATGAGATTATAGAAGGTTTAAAATACTTAAAAGGAATACGTCTCCAAAAGTTGTTATGGGTCGCGAGATGTCGGGAACGGTCGTTAATGCTACACGATGTCATGAGTCAGGGCGTCTTCCAAAACCTGTAATAGGCTAAATGTCTTTAGGAACAACGGATGTTTCCACCCGAGCTTATCCGATAATCTCTTCACACGATTTCTCAGGCGGGTATTTGCTATTAGCAGATCCAGATCGAACGAAGCACCCACGTGCTCGGGCGGCCTCCCGTCGAAGCAGGCCTGCAGCGGCACTTCGGCGTCAGCCCGCCTTCGGTTCACCAAATGGTGCTCACCCTCGAACGAACAGGACTGATTCGACGACAGCCCGGAGTCGCTCGCAGCATCGAAGTGCTGGTTGCTCCCGAGTTGCTCCCGATCCT
>JBKPCS010000159.1:0-33443 GCA_046727495.1 bacterium
GGTCTGCTGGCTGCAGTTCTTTTTGAATACTCTGTGCAAGCGGTACATGTTGTATAGAGATCACAGTAGACTAGAAACTCGAAACCAGAAACTCGGAACCCGGAAAGAAGATTGCAGCTCCGCGCTTGCACTCTCGGGTGGAATCAATAGATTAGCGGGCTTTTCGGGGTAGCCTGTAAGGCTGCCCGGGGAGGGAAGGAAAACTATGGCAGACGTTGCAAATAAATACGCAGATAACGTAGCAGGCCGGTATTACGTGGACGATCAGTGCATCGATTGCGATCTTTGCCGCGAGACGGCGCCTGCCAATTTTACGCGCAACGACGACGGCGGTCATTCTTTCGTCTACAAGCAGCCGGAGAGCCCTGACGAAGAGAATCTCTGCAAGGAAGCAATGGAAGGTTGCCCGGTCGAGGCGATTGGCAACGACGGCGAGTAGGCGGCTGGCCCAACACGCTGCGAGTCACAATGGACGACTTGCTTCGGCGGCGGATCATTCAGGAGTGGCGCGGCCTCGGTGAGTCTGAAGACCGGCCCGACCGCGGAGTCCATATCAAAGAGGTCCTTGCCGAGCTTGCTCCGAAGCTTGGAATCGCATCGCGGCTGCGAGAAGAGGAAGTGATCGCCGCATGGGCGCAAGTGGTTGGTGATTTTTTCGCTCTGCACTCCCGTCCGTTCAAGCTGTACCAAGGGACACTGATTGTTAGCGTGCTTCAGCCAACAATCTTGTATGAATTGGATCGGCAATGGAAACCGCTCATTCTCTCGAAGCTGAAAAAGAGGTTCGGGGGAAAAGTCATCAAAGAGGTGCGGTTTCGCTTGGGGTAGGGGGATGCGCGGTGAGAAGTGAGAGGTGAGAAGTGGATTCGGAGTGGATCGAGATCAAGGAGCTTGCGGTGAAGGCGAGAATTGGAGTGCCGGACGCGGAGCGCCGGACGCCGCAGGAGCTGTGCGTCGATGTCCGATACCAGATTGATTCGTCATTCAGGGATTTAGCCGATCGTTTGGATTCGACGATTGACTATGCCGCCGTGGCGAAAGAAATCGAGAAACTGGTTGGCCAGACGGAATACCGATTGCTGGAGACACTGGTAGCTGAGGCCGCCGATCATCTGATGAAGCGGTTCCCGATGAGGAAGGTGGAGGTAGAGATAAAGAAGTTTGCTCTACCAGAAGCTGGTTACGTTATTGCGAGATCGGCTCGCGAGCGTAACGAGAGCGATGCTCTGAAGGACCAGTAGTTGGGAGGGCGCGCTTTAGGGGCTGTTGAACGCCCCGGGCGGCCTGCCTTCCCTTTCATGGCGGATTGTCGTTACATGTTATACCCAGGGCTAAAGCCCTGGGCTAAAATCCTGCGCTCCGTTGGAGCGGACGCCACGCAGTGGCTATAGAAAGTAGCCCAGGGCTTTAGCCCCGGGTATAGGTTCCGAATGGTTTCGCCCTGAAGGGGCGACAGACCGCGGGGCGTCGACAGCATCTGAAGCGCAGCTCGGCCGACGATGGAAGAGCAGGCTCATAATTGCAGCTGCTCCGCTAACTTTGCGAAATCGCTCTGATCCTTTTCGACGCGCAGAACCGGAACCTTCAGGAGATGCTCCAAAACGCTTTGGTTTGTCAGTTGCGACCAATCTTCTGGACCGGGCGGATGATTTAGAATGAGAGCAGAGCAATCGAGTCCTGCGTTTCGAATTGATTCAACGGTCAGTCGCGCGTGATTGATGGCGCCCAGTCGATCTGCAGCCACCACTATCACCGACAAACCAAGCTCTTTGGCCAGATCCCTGAAATCGTAGCTTTCAAAGATCGGGACCAGAATACCGCCTGCGCCCTCTACCAACACGGAGCGGTGACGGTCTGCAATCTCTTCATAGGCCTTGCGAATTGCTGTTAAATCCACTGGCCGGTTTTCAATCATTGCGGCCGTATATGGTGCGACTGGAGTTCTGTACCAAAACGGATTAACCAGATTTTCTGGTTCGCATCCCCGTTGGGCAGCCATAATCGCGCGAGTGTCGTCGTTGTTGCCCGCAGCGATTGGTTTCATCCCGACGCAGTCGATACCGGACAGACGCGCCGCGTTGATTAGCCCGACGGTAACGAACGTTTTCCCGACGCCGGTATCTGTCCCGGTGACGAGATAGTTCACGGGCTCAAATGGTCCTCGATTGTCTTAGCAATGTTGTCTGCCAATTTCTCCAGTTGGGCTCGGTCGGGCCCTTCGAGCAACAAACGGATGAGTGGCTCGGTGCCGGAATAGCGCACCAACACGCGTCCTTTCTCAGCTAAAGCTTTCTCGGCCGTCCTAATTGCCTGCGTAAGCCCTGGCACCTGATCGATTGGGGGCTTGCTCCGGACATGCAAGTTCCGCTGCACTTGTGGAAACTTCTTCAGAAGAAGGCGAAGCTCGCTTAGCGGTTTTCCAGTCGAAACCATGATCGACAGGATCTGTAGGGCGCTGATCAAACCATCGCCAGTTGTTACGAACTCTCGAAAAACGAGATGACCACTCTGTTCGCCACCGAGGTTCAACCGGTTTTTGATCATGGCGTCGATGACATTTCGGTCTCCTACCGCAGTGCGTAACACTCGACCGCCATGGCTCTGCAGAAGCTCATCTAAACCGAAGTTGCTCATCACCGTTGCAACCAAGGTCTTGTCTCGCAGACGATTCTGCCGGAGGTAGTCGACCGCTGCGATTGCCAGAAGTTCATCGCCGTCGAGCGGTTCGCCCTTTTCGTCGCAGAATACGACGCGATCAGCGTCGCCGTCGTGAGCGATGCCGACATCGGCCCCGGTTTCGCGTACAACACGGCTGATCAATTCGGGATGCGTGCTTCCGCATTCCGCATTGATATTGAATCCGTCGGGTGTGGCCGATCGAAGCTCTAGAGTCGCTCCGAGATTCGACAAGACAAGAGGTGTCGTCTGAAATGCCGCGCCGTTTGCTGTATCGACAGCGATCTTTAATCCTTTCAGCGATCCTGGTCTTGGAAAGGAAGCGGCCGCGAGTGACGCATATCGTTCGACCGCGTCCGGCAGACGGGACACCCGGCCGATGTCCTTGGAAAAGACATCGGGAAGGGCATGGCTCGACCTGAAATACGCATCTTCTATGGCTTGCTCCTGCTCATCGCTCAGCTTGTAACCATCCGGCCCAAAGAACTTGATGCCATTATCTTCGAATGGGTTGTGCGAGGCGGAGATGACGACCCCAAAGGTGGCTTCCTGAGCTGCAGTAAGGTAGGCGATCGCCGGCGTTGGCACCGTTCCCGCCAAAATAATATCAACTCCTGCGGACGCCAGCCCTGCAGCAATAGCCGCCTCCAACATCTCTCCGGACGCTCTTGTGTCTCGTCCGACCAGTGCCTTTGGGCGGCTCCGTTTGGGACAGAGCACTTCTACCGCGGCGCGGATCAGCCGCAAGGCAGATGGCACCGTAATCGGATCAACGTTTGCAGTACCGCGAACTCCGTCTGTGCCGAAAAGCTTTGGATTACTCACGCAAACAGGCTAGCCCCCCGGGGTCAATGCAGATCGATGTTCGAGTCTCCACCGCTCCGGGCTGACTTCGACATTTCTTTTAATCAGGTACCACACAGCTGTTGCCACGATTAAGGCCATCAGTTTTGCGCGCCAGTTCTCTAGAAAAAGACGTTTCATGTGTTCGGCTTTAGCCCTCTACGGTGGTGTCGTATCGGATTCATGCAACGGTTCATTTTCTTCGCTTTCGGGATGTTCAGCCTCGGGCAGCAGAAGCTCAGACAACCGCTTCTCGAATTGGCCAGGCTTTAAACCCCGTTCGACCTTTCCTCGGTGGCAGATCGAAATATTCCCGGTTTCCTCCGATACAATTATAGCGACGGCGTCCGATTCTTCGGTTATACCAATCCCGGCCCGATGGCGCAGCCCCATTGTACGATCGAGATCTTCACGCTGGCTAACCGGGAAAATACAGGCCGCTGCGACGATTCGATCGTTACGAATAATCACACCCCCGTCGTGGAGTGGCGTTTTCGGGAAGAAAATCGTGAGTAAAAGCTCGGATGATACTTCACAATCAATGTTAACTCCGCTCTCGGCGAAGCTACGGATTGCCGTATCTCGTTCGATAGCGATGAGCGCTCCGGTCTGGTTGCTTGCCAGTTCGAAGACAGCGTCGGTGATAACATCGATGGTTTCTTTCTTTTGACTGGCTGTGGAAAAGAAATGACTGCTTCCAAGTTCGGCGAGCGCGCGTCGCAACTCTGGTTGGAAGATGATGACCAGCGCAATCGCCAGGAAGGCCGTGAGGCTGCGCAAAAGCCAGCCGATTACTGTCAGATTAAGGATCTGCGAAATGAGTGTGAGCGTAATGAAAAGAATCGCCAGCCCGGTCAAAACTTTGGCGCCGCGTGTGCCGCGGAAATAGAGGTAGCCATAGTAAATGGCAACCGCCAACAACACGATCTCAATCCCTGCGGTCCAATTGTTCTGGAGGAAATCTAGGACTGGATTATTCATCAAAGAGGATAGCTTCGGTCATCCGAAGGGCATCCAGGTTTGGTTTTACTTCATGAACTCGGAAGACATGGGCACCTTCCTCGCGCAGGATGCTGGTAAACGCAACTGTCGGCCAAATCCTGTCTTCCATAGGGAGCCGAGGTTCGTCTAGCAGTTGAGGGATCATGCTCTTTTTAGAGATTCCAACTACTATTGGACGTCCCGTCTCCTTGAATTTCTTCAGATTGCGAACCAGCGACACGTTATGGGCGAGCTTTTTTCCGAAACAGTATCCCGGATCAATTGCAATTCTTTCAGGATCAATTCCTTCATCCGCTAACGCCTGCGTTCGCTTTTTGAGGAATTCGAAGATCTCAGTAACCACATCCGAGTAGGTTGGGTTGATCTGCATCGTCTTTGGGGTTCCTTGCATGTGCATCAGAATGATCCCGGCGCCCGATTCTTTTAGTACGGCAACCATTTCTCGATCCGCGGTTGCGGCCGAGATATCATTAATGATATCTGCTCCGGCTAGTAGTGCTTCACGGGCTGTTACCGACTTCGTTGTGTCGACGGAGATGATGATTTTTGGAAAAGCGGACCGTATAGCCCGGAGAATGGGGATGACGCGATGAATTTCTTCTTCGAGGGGAACGGGATCCGCTCCCGGTCGCGATGATTCGCCGCCGATATCGAGAATTGCGGCGCCTTCGCCGATCATCTCAGAAGCGTGCCGGAGCGCGGCTTCTTCATTGATGTACTTTCCGCCATCGGAAAACGAGTCGGGTGTCGTATTGAGCACACCCATAACGATCCCTGATCTGCCAAGATCGGCCGTGCGATCTCTTAGTTTCCAAAGCATCCTAAGCCATTGTGCGCTTGGCCGGGATGAATCTCAAGAAGCGAGCGGGGCCGGATTGGTCAGGTTTTCAGGGGTCAGGGGTTTGGCTCTTTAGAAGTCTGGTGATCGCGAATGGGGTGGTTCATTAGACAGCTCGGAACGAAAGAAGCGGCGAAGCCGCAAATCAAAAGAGCCTAGGGCTACGCTTCGCTGCGCCCTAGGCTCTTTTAAGCTGCGGCTTCGCCGCAGGGGGCCGGCAACTTAGCTTGATGCCGCAGCAGGCTCGTTTGTTTCGGCCTGATGAACCTTAAATGTCAGATGTTCGCCCGCCGCGATAACATCCAGAGTATCCCCTTGCTTGATGTTGCTCCGCAGCAATTCCTCCGCCAGAGGGTCTTCCAGATACTTCTCGACTGCTCGACGCATTGGGCGGGCCCCATAGGTCGGATCGTATCCTTTCTCGATAAGAAACTCTACTGCGCTCGGATCAAGATGAACCTTGATGTCTTTCGCTCGGATCCGCTCAACAACTTTGGCGACTTCCAACTTGACGATCTTCGCCAGGCTCTCGCGCTCCAGCGTGTGGAAGACGATCATGTCGTCCAACCGGTTTAGGAACTCCGGTTTAAACGTGCGCTTCGATTCTTCCATGATCTTTTCCCGCATCGCCTCATAGGTTTCATGACCGGCAACCGCTCCAAAGCCCATTGAAGTCTGGCGCTTGATCAGCTCGGCCCCGACGTTTGACGTCATAATAATAATGGTGTTGCGAAAATCGATCTTTCTTCCCAGGCTATCCGTAATCTTGCCTTCCTCCAGAATCTGCAAAAGCAAGTGCATGACATCCGGATGGGCCTTCTCGACTTCGTCGAACAACACTACTGAGTAGGGACGGCGCCGCACAGCTTCTGAAAGCTGTCCACCTTCTTCGTAACCGACATAGCCCGGAGGCGAACCGATCAATCGCGAGGCAGTAAATTTCTCCATGTACTCGGACATGTCGATCTGGATCAGAGCATCCGCGTCGCCAAACATGAATTCGGCTAACGAACGGGCAAGGAACGTCTTGCCGACTCCGGTTGGTCCGAGGAAAATGAATGAGCCGATCGGCCGCCGCGGATCCTTCAGATCGGCACGCGAGCGCCGAAGGGCTTTGCTGATAGCGACAACCGCCTCGTCCTGGCCGATGACTTGCTGCTTGAGCTCGTCCTCCATCTTCAGGAGTTTTTGAGCTTCTTTCTCCTCCATACGATTCAGCGGCACACCGGTCCACTTGGATACGATGTGCATGATATCTTCGGCAGTAACGACGACCTCCTGTTCTTCGCGTCGTTCGCGCCATTCATCCAAGATACGCTCCAGCTTGTCTTTGGCCTGCTTCTCCGAATCCCGCAGGGCAGCCGCTTTTTCAAAATCCTGCGCTTTGATCGCCGCTTCTTTGTCGTTTCGAATCGTCTCGATCTCTTTCTCGATCTCTTTGATGTCCGGCGGTCGAGTCATGGCGTTGATCCGGGCACGTGCACCCGCTTCGTCCATGACATCGATCGCTTTATCCGGCAGAAAGCGTCCGGTCAGGTAACGATCTGACAGCCTCACCGCAGCATCCAAAGCTTCATCGGTCAATTTTGCTTTATGATGCGCTTCATATTTTGGACGCAATCCTCGAAGTATTTGCCCTGCCTCTTCGATCGTCGGGGCTTCTACCTTGACCGTCTGGAATCTGCGCTCCAGTGCTGCATCCTTCTCGATATACTTACGGTACTCGTTCAGCGTCGTTGCACCAACGCATTGAAGTTCGCCTCGGCTGAGCGCCGGCTTGATAATGTTGGACGCGTCCATGGCTCCTTCAGCCGATCCAGCGCCAACGATCGTGTGAAGCTCGTCGATAAAGATAATGACATTCTTGGAACGCCGAATCTCATCCATGACCGCTTTGATTCGTTCCTCGAACTGGCCGCGATATTTCGTTCCGGCAACCATCAATGCCAGATCCAGGGTAATCACACGCTTGTCTCGGAGCAATTCCGGTACATCGCCGGCCGCGATCTCTTGAGCCAATCCTTCGACGATCGCTGTTTTGCCGACTCCCGCCTCCCCCAGCAGCACCGGGTTATTCTTGGTACGTCGGCAAAGGATCTGAATCACGCGTTCTATCTCGTTCTTACGACCGATCACCGGATCCAATTCATCCTTCCGTGCGAGCTCGGTCAGATCCCGGCCAAAGGCCCGCAGAGCGGGTGTCTTAACATCTTTTTTGTTGCCTTCCTGCGGGGCCTCAGCCTCGCTCTCCGGCGGTGTAAAATTCGGGTCCAATTCTTTTAAAATTTCGTTTCGCGTTCGTTCAATGTCGACTTCCAGACTCTTTAACACCCTCGCTGCCACTCCTTCACCTTCTCGCAAGAGTCCCAACAAAATATGCTCGGTTCCCACGTAAGAATGGTTCAATGCTTTGGCTTCTTTACCCGCAAGCGCCAGGACCTTTTTTACGCGTGGCGTGTAAGGAATATTGCCGATCATTTTCGTCTCGGGGTGCGAACCGACATGCTTTTCGACTTCCATTCGCACCGTATCGAGATCGAGCCCCATTTTCTGGAGCACATTGACCGCGACACCCTGTCCAAGTTTAATCAGGCCCAGCAGAAGATGCTCGGTACCGACGTAATTATGGTTAAATCGGTCGGCCTCCTTGCGCGCGAGCGCTAAAACCTGTTGGGCACGTGGAGTAAAATTATTCATCATTGGCTTTCCGCCGCCAATCCCCCGGACAGCTTATCAGTATTATGGGGTTTGGGAAAGTTTTTCAACTTCTTACGGACGATCTCGGCGCGCAAATGATCCCTCTCTTCCGCACTCAGTTTTTGCTGCGAAAGATGCTGTAAATGCGCCGGCTGTGTTTCCATTAAAAGTGAATTGATCACTACCAAAGCGTCTTCCGGGAAAAAGCCTAAGTCAATCCCCAGGCGCATTACAGAGAGCAAATTAAGGGCTTCTTTTGAGGAAACCGAGTGAGCGTGGGTCAAGATGCCGTATGCCCGGCCAACCTGATCCGCCAGCATCGTTGATTTGGTCTGTAGCAAGTTCTCGCGCGCCTGGTTTTCTCTTTGGATGAGCGTCTCGATTACTTTATTCAGTCTCTCAATAATCTGACCCTCCTTTTCACCCAATGTTGTCTGATTAGATACCTGGAACAGGTTGCCCAATGCCTCGGTTCCTTCGCCGTATAGGCCGCGTACAGCCAAACCGATCTTGTTGATCGAATTCACGACCTGATTGATCTGGTCGCTCAACACCAGACCCGGCAGGTGAACCATCGCCGAAGCGCGCATCCCGGTTCCGACATTCGTCGGACAGGCAGTGAGATAACCAAGAGTAGGATCGAATGCAAAATCGAGGTGCGCCTCCAGCGCAGTATCGACTTCGTCCACGCTCTCAAAGGTCTTTTGCAGGTTCAGCCCAAAGCTCATGGCCTGCATTCTCAGATGATCTTCTTCGTTGATCATGACGCTGACTCGCTGGCCTTGATCGATCACCACGGCGCTGCCCATTCCTTTCGCAGCGTGTTCGCGGCTAATGAGATGCCGTTCGACCAGCACCTGTTTCTCCAAAGCCGAAAGCTCGTTCAGTTGCTCAGAGAAGGCGCCCTGCATCTGATTTAAGCCGTCGACTTCCGGCCTGATCTCGTCGAGGATACGGATGCGTTCCGTTTTTTTCGCCCACCCCGGGAAAGGCAATTTTGCCAGATTGCGAGCCAGCCGTACCCGGCTGCTGATGACTACTGGATGATGCCCGTTCTGAGTTGAAAGCCATTCTCCCGGCGTAGCCAGTATAGCGGCGATTTTCATGACAACCCCTCCTCCAATTGCCTGATCTTGTCTCTAAGGTTTGCCGCCTGTTCGTAGTCCTCTTTGGAGACCGCTTCTTCCAGATTGCGTCTGAGCTCACCAAGCTGGCCGGAGCGGGCTAAATGTCGAAACAAGCGCGCCGGTACCTTACCGGAATGTTTTGTTCCTTTGTGCATCGCCTTAATGAGCGAGTTCAAACCCTCCGAAAAGGTGTGGTAACATTCGCTGCACCCGAGGCGGCCCGTCTTTTTGAAGTCGGCCTGAGTAAAGCCGCATACCGGGCAATGTTCGGTCGGCGGCCCTTGTTCGACTTGTTGCGACTCACCAAGACCGAGCAACAGATCGGCAAGGGCAAACCCGGTTGGATCTGATACCCCCTTGTCTTTGGAACATGATTCGCAAAGATTAATCTTCTTCATGTTCCCGTCGACGATTTGCGTCAGGTAGACCGTTGCAGTGTTGGTTTTGCAAACGTCACAAATCATGCCTTGTCATCTCCTCTAATCGGACGCCTATCCCAAATCTAAAGCGCCCTGTTAATAGATCGGGGTGCCGGTGGTACGTGTCAACTCGCGGTAGCTTTCGATCAGTTTCAGAGTAATAGGACCAGGCTTTCCGGTACTGATGATTCGGCGGTCGAGCTGCACCGCGGGGATGACTTCTGCACCGCTTCCGGTCAAGAGACACTCGTCGGCAGTATATATATCGTAGCGGGTCAAGTCGCGCTCGATGCAAGGTATCTTGTGTTGCGCGGCCAGCTCAATAACGACATCCCGAGTAATACCCGCGAGGATGCCTGAATGTAAGGGAGGCGTCCAGATGACGCCGTTTTTCACGATGAAAATGTTGTCTGCAGTACACTCCGAAACATAGCCTTGCTCGTTCAAGATCAATCCTTCGCCTGCGCCTGCCATCTGCGCTTCAATCTTGGCCATGACGTTGGCCAAGTAATTTAGCGACTTTACTCGCGGAGAGAGGGCCGCGGGAGAAGGTCTGCGGGTTGAGCATGTGGCCAAGGTTAAACCCTTCTGGTAAAGCTCTTCCGGATAGAGAGAAATTGTTGCCGCGATGATGATGACGCTCGGACGCCGGCAACTATCCGCGCTCAGTCCAAGCGATCCGATACCGCGCGTCACCACGGTTCGAATGTAGCCATCGTGCAGGTCATTTTGCCGGATTGTCTCCAAGGTCGCAGCGACCATCTCGAATTTGGACATTGGGATTTCCAAGGCGATTGCCCGAGCAGAATCCCAGAGCCGATCAATGTGGGCCTCGAATCGAAAAACGCGATCATTATAAAAGCGGATCCCCTCAAATACCCCGTCACCATACAGCAGGCCATGATCAAACACCGAGATCTTTGCCTCAGCCTGGTCGAGGAAATTTCCATCAATATAGATTTTGAGGTTCATAGACATACTGAGCTTTACTAATCGGTAATTAATCCATCGCGGATGTGGAGACAGCGATCGCCGGCCAAAGCGCGTTCCTGATCGTGTGTAACCACGACTAATGTTTTCTGCTTCTCCCGCGCCAAAGCAAGCAGCAATTCCATGATGGCGTCACCGTTGGCTGTATCCAAGTTGCCGGTCGGTTCGTCCGCAAAAATGATCGCCGGATCGTTGATCAAAGCACGCGCTATCGCGACGCGCTGCTGTTCGCCTCCGGACAACTCGCTGGGCAAATGATGCAAGCGATCTCCCAGGCCTACCCGCTCCAGGTACTGGACCGCGCGATCCTGTTGCTGCCGATTTCTGATAAGCGATGGCAGAATGACGTTCTCCAGAGCAGTGAGTTCCGGCAGGAGAAAATAACCTTGAAAAACAAAGCCCATCTTTTCGTTTCGGATCCGCGCATCAGCGGAAGATCCATTGCGGTAGAGCCTATGGCCTTCAAAAGTTACTTCACCGGCCTCGGGACGCTCCAGGCCGGCCAGCGTATAGAGCAAGGTCGTCTTTCCTGCTCCGGACGCGCCGCAAAGGAAAATTGCTTCACCCCGTCGGATCTCGAGGCTGATTCCGCGAAGTACTTCGATCCTTCGGGTGCCAATTTTGAATGCGCGATGAAGGTCCTTCGCTACGAGTTGTGGATCGGTAATCAACGCTTTTTCTTTTTCAGTTGGCGCACAGCTTCGAACAATACCACAGCCACAGCGGTAGCCAGGTTCAAGCTCCGTGCCGCCGGCTCCATCGGGATGGTTAAACAGCTTTCGGATCGAGCCTGGAGCAGGCTCTCCGGAAGACCCCTGGTTTCTCTCCCAAAAACAAGATAATCGCCTGGCTTGAACTCTGCGTCCCAATAGCTTCGTTCCGTTTTAGTAGTAAATAGAAAGCGGCGGGTTGGTGGACGGGTAGCCGTTTCAAAGGCGTCCAAGTCTACCCAGTATTGCAGATCCACCTGGTGCCAATAGTCCATGCCGGCGCGACGGAGCTGGCGATCGTCCACCGAGAAACCTAAAGGCTTGACCAGATGCAAACGGCTCCCGGTTGCCAAACAAAGCCGGGCTACATTACCGGTGTTTGGAGGAATCTCTGGTTCGACTAGCACAACGTTAAACATGTTTCGTCCGCGATGATGTCAGAGCTCGATTAGATGAAACAAAAAAAGCGCCTCAACTATCGAGGCGCTTTTTCCGTCGGGAGGGAATCCAGCTACCGGATTAGTTATTCGAGCTTAACTGCGCCGCTTCGACCGGCTCGACATTGACCCGGCGACCGTTCTGGTCGAACCGTACAATGCCATCCACCAGAGCGAAGATCGTATAGTCCCGACCCAGTCCTACATTCTTCCCCGGCAAAAACTTTGTACCGCGCTGGCGAACGATGATGTTACCTGCAACGACAGTCTGGCTGCCGAATTTCTTTACACCCAAGCGTTTGCTGACGCTGTCGCGTCCGTTTCTAACGCTACCTTGACCTTTTTTGTGCGCCATACTTCGAAAACCTTTCGATACTAAAGATCAATCGTTTCGATCTTGACCCGAGTCAACTGACGACGATGACCGACTGTCCGGTGATACCCTTTTCGCCGTTTATATTTGAAAGCGACGATCTTCTTGTCTTTGAACTGTTCGACGACTTCGCCAGTAACCTTTGCTCCGCTGACCAATGGCGTTCCGGGAGTGACATTCGATCCTTCCGCATGTAACAGGACATCCGCAAACGTCACCTTATCGCCAGCCGAAGCCTCTAATTTTTCGACACTGATCGTGTCTCCGGGGCTGACCCGATACTGCTTACCACCGGAACGAATTATTGCGTATGCCATGGTTCAGAATGTTTGGAAAGGTCCGGAAACTGCCACAGTGGGCCTGGTATGACAAATGAAAATTTTAGGTTCGCGCGAGCATCAATACTCTCGGGCGAGAAGGTGCTCTGCCAGCCCGTGGAGAGTCTCCGCCGTGCGTCCGAACGGCTTCAATGCTGTGTGCGCCTTTTCGGTCAGGGTTCGAGCGATCTTGCGGGAACGCTCCAGACCGACCACTGACGGATAGGTCGCCTTCTCGGCTGCCAAGTCTTTTCCTGCGCTTTTGCCAAGCTTTTCCGATGTTTGCGTGACATCGAGGATATCGTCAATCACCTGGAACGCCAGCCCAAGGTTCTGGCCGAACTCGGTAATGTTGCTGAGTTGACGCGGTGTCGCGTTGGCGCTCATGGCGCCTAGCCTAACCGATGTTCGCAACAACGCTGCCGTTTTGGATTCGTGAATAAATTGGAGCGTCGCGAGCGAGACTTTTTTCCCCTCGTTTTCGAGATCAGCCACCTGGCCGGCGATCAATTGCCTGCTACCGGCGGCGATGGCAAGCTCATTAAGGACTCTACGAATGGGGTAGCGAGGCCATCCGGTGGCATTCGAGGCTAGCTCAAACGCGATTGTCAGCAGGGCGTCTCCAGCGAGCACGGCGATCCCTTCGCCGTACACCTTGTGAGAGGTTGGCATTCCTCTCCTGAAGTCGTCATTATCCATACAAGGTAGATCATCATGGATGAGGGAATAGGTGTGGATGCATTCTACGGCGCAGGCCAGCGGCATGGCGGCCTTGGCCTTGCCTCCACAAGATTCTGCGGCCGCGATGCACAGGATCGGTCGCAACCGCTTCCCGCCGGCGAACAGACTATACCGCATCGCCTTGTGAATCGTTTGGGGTTTAACGTTCGGTTTGGGCAGGTACGCTTCCAGCGCCGCATCCACCATTTGCTGGCGGGAGGCTAAGTAATCTTTCATTTCCAGGTCGAGTGTCGCAGGTATCGCTGCGCGATAGGCATACGCCAACCCGTCCCGAACGCAAGCGTGGTGACTTTCAGTCCGATTGCTGCCTGACGCCGTTTGTATTCGTTCGTGTCGACTCGCTGTTGTATCCATCGGACAACCGCGGGGTCGAAACCAAGCGCGACGATGTCTTCCGGGCCGAGATGTTCCTCGACGTAAAGTTTCAACACGGCGTCGAGAATGTCGTAAGAGGGAAGAGTGTCTTGATCAGTCTGGTTAGGCTTCAATTCTGCGCTGGGCGGTTTACTGATGGAATTCGCAGGGATAATCTCGCGCTCCCGATTAATCCATTCCGCCAGTTTGTAGACCATCGTTTTCGGCACGTCGCTGATCACCGCGAGTCCGCCGCACATGTCGCCGTAGATTGTGCAATAGCCAACTGCCAACTCGCTCTTGTTGCCTGTCGTGAGGAGCAGATGCCCAAACTTGTTTGAAAGAGACATCAGAATCAGGCCTCGCAGACGGGACTGCATATTTTCTTCGGTTGTATCCTCACTCCTGCCGGCAAAGATTTCCTTGAACTGGCTTTTCAGCACCTCGAATGGCTCTTTGACGGGAATAACATGCCGTACGATTCCGAGGTTTTCGGCTAGAGCGTGAGCATCATCCAGGCTTCCCTTGGAGGAGTAGGCGCTCGGCATCGACACACCGACGACATTATCTTTACCCAGCGCGGCAACCGCGATAGCGGCGGTGACCGCCGAATCAATTCCTCCGCTTAGACCCAGGACAGCGGTTCGAAAGCCGCATTTCGCAAAATAGTCTCGAACGCCAAGAACTAGCGCATCGTAAACTTCGGCTTCAGGCAACTGCTCTTCTACCCGGCAAGATTTATCGGTGGACTTGGCGGCCGCGACCTGTTCTTGGAACGGCGTCATCGCTAGCGTGACCTTCCCTTGGGCATCGATGGCAAACGAGTTGCCGTCGAAGATCAGGTCATCGTTTCCGCCAATCGCGTTACAGTAATAGAAGGGGATTCTATATTGAATAGCCAGCTCGGTTACCATTTCACGGCGGAGAGCTGCTTTGCCGACTTTATAGGGTGAAGAGCTCAGGTTTACGATGAGCTGCGCGCCTTTGGCTACCAGGGTTCCAACTGGGTCCTGAGCGTAAAGATCCCGCTCGAGATATTTGTCGGTCCAGACATCTTCGCAAATCGTGACCCCGACCTTAGTCCCTAGCAGATCAATTGGGTCCTGAGTTTGAGCAGGCTCAAAATAGCGTGCTTCATTGAAAACGTCGTATGTCGGCAGCAGCGTCTTGAAGACCTTGCGAACCGGCTCGCCCTTTATCAGAACTGCGCAAGCGTTCACAAGCGGTTTACCGGTCTTGTTCGGGTTAAAGTCGACATAGCCGACGAGAAGAGGCGCGTCACCGATCCGACTGTGCAACTCTTCCAATGCTTCCAACGTTTCCGGAACAAAACGTGATTTAAACACGAGGTCCTGCGGCGGGTATCCGGTCAGGACGAGTTCTGGTGTCAGCACGAGCTGCGCACCCTCCGCCACAGCTTTCGTGTAGGCGGAGTAGATTCGTTCCAAGTTCCCCCGAATATCTCCAACCGTGGCGTTAATCTGAGCAAAGCCGATATCCATGTAACGAGACAAATAAGCATCTTACAGCGGGCGGGTTCAAGCCAATGAATCCGGACGTCGACCTGGAAGGTCGACCCATCTGGCCTTGGCCGGACTGGAAACTTCGGCCTGCCGCGCGCGCGAGGCTGAGCTAAACCTCAGCCCTACCGGCGCTCGAGCTGCTGACGCCGCGGTTCAACTCCGCCAATACTTCTGGATCGCGGACATCGGCCCAGTCGCCTTTTATTTCTACCGCCTTGATCTTTCGGCCCTCCAGGGCCATTGCCCGCACTGCGTCCGTCAGTTCGTATTCCCCGCGAGGAGATCGTTCGAGGCGCGATACGTAGGAAAAAATGCTTTCCTTGAAGGTATAGATTCCAGCGTTGTACCAGGGCGTCGTTACTTCGTGCGCTTGCTGTTTCTCACGCAAATCAACTACTTGGAAAGCCGAGTTCAGGTAGACTGCACCGCCTTTCGATATTTCCGTCGAACGTCGAACAGCCAGGATCATCTCAGCGTCATCAAGTTTGGCGAAAGCAGGATAGGTCGAGGGTTGGACGAGTATATCGCCATAGCTCAACACAAATGGAGCGGACCCGCAGAACTCTTTGGCAAGCTCGACAACTTTTCCGGTTCCGTCCTGAACAACCTGTTCAACGTAATCAATCCGAACGCCGTAGCGCGAGCCCTCTCCGAAATAGTCTTGGACGACTTCTTTGCGGTATCCCACAACCAGCAGAATCTGATTCAGCCGAGCCGCTGCCAGCCCCTCAATTATATACCGCAAAACGGGCTTGCCGTGGACAATGACCATCGGTTTTGGCAGATCGTTTGTAAGCTCACGCATTCGAGTGCCGCGACCGGCAGCTAGAACGACTGCTTTCGCTACTTTACTAGACATAAAGGGGAATAGCGCGTTTCGGGCGTTGCATGCAACGCCTCTCCAAATATCCGATTCCGGCGATCACGGCGTTGACGACGTTAGAAATTCTTCCATCCGATCCATCGCTTCCTTGAGCTTATCGAATCCGGTGGCGAAGCAGCAGCGCACGAAACCCTCACCCGGCGCCCCGAAGGCTGTTCCCGGGACGACCGCGACTTTTTGCGATTTCAGTAACCGCACCGAAAATTCTGCACTCGAAAGACCAGTTCTGCTGATATCTGGAAAGGCGTAAAAGGCACCTTTTGGAGAGTGGCAGGGTAATCCCATGTCATTTAGCCGGCGTACAATAAAGTTACGTCGCTGCTCGTAATCTCTGCGCATCGCTTCGACTTCCCGACCACAGTTTTCCAATGCTTCGATCGCCGCCTCCTGCGACATGATCGGCGCACACATGATCGCGTATTGATGTACCTTCATCAGCGCTTCGATCAACGGTGCCGGTGCGCAGGCGTACCCGACACGAAACCCGGTCATCGCGAAAGATTTGGAACAACCGTTCAAAAGTACGGTTCGTTCTTTCATACCAGGGAGGGCCGCGATTGAGGCGTGTTTCCCGCCGTCATAAACCAATCCACTGTAAATCTCATCGGACAGGACCAGGAGGTCGTGCCGTATGCATACGTCGGCAATCGCTTCAATGTCCTCCTTCCCGATGACCCCACCTGTGGGGTTCGTCGGAAAATTCAGAAGGAGAATCTTTGATCGCGGAGTGATTGCTCTCTCAATGTCGATCGCCTCGAGACGGAAATTTGTGGCAGCTCTGGTTTGGACGGGAACCCCTTTGCCGTGAGCCAGAGCGATGCTGGGATTGTACGAAACGTAAGAGGGCTCATGAAAAATGACTTCGTCTCCTGGATTCAAAAGAGCCCGCAGCGTTAGGTCGAGCGCCTCAGAGACACCGACGCTCACTAGAATTTCTGTTTTTGGATCGTAGGAGACCTCCTGCCGTTGTTCGAGATAGCGCGCGATCGCCTGGCGCAGGTGGATAAGACCGAGATTCGACGTGTAACCGGTCTTTCCTTTCTCCAAGGCAAAGATCGCGGCTTCGCGAATTCGCCAAGGAGTTACATAGTCTGGTTCTCCAATTCCCAGCGAGATCACGCCACTCATCGACTGGACGAGCTCGAAGAAGTCTCGGATACCGGAGCGAGGGATGCTGCGAACGTGGTTCGCGAGGTAACGACTTAGATCCATGGAAGCTCCACCCTACGGCGTGACCGGAAGCCGCTCAACCTGCTCACGCTGAGTTAGCAACACGCCGTCCTGTTTGTAGTTCTTTAATCTGAACCGGGTTGCAGTGGAAAGCACACCTTCAACGGTGCTGAGCTTTTCTGCAACAAACCTGGCAACGTCTCGAAGATTTTTGCACTCCACCATCACCGCAAGATCGTATCCGCCGCTAATCAGCCAGCAGCTTTTGACCTCATCGAACTTGGCGATTCTCTCGGCAAGCCGGTCAAAACCGCCACCGCGCTCCGGTGTAATCCGGACCTCGATGAATGCTATCACGTCATCGCTCGATAGCTTTTCAGTGTCGATCACGGCTTGATAGGCGAGGATCACGCCAGATCGCTCATACTCTTTGATGCGTTGCTCGACTTCTTCGACCGAGAGATTCACCGCATTGGCAATGTCTTTGCGCGACATGCATGCATCTTTTTGTAGGAGCTGAAGTATCGGATCCATTTCGGTTCGTTATCGGGTGGAGGGCATCGGCGGCCGGCCGGCAGCCGCCCATTGATCGTAGAGCGACCACGCTTTGCTCAGCAGTTCGTTGCCGACTGCCGTCCGATCGGTTGCTGCCAGAACGACTAGATCGATGCGCCTTGGTGTTACGAGCGTTGTGGCGCCTTCCTGCTTCACTTCAGGGCCCCGCTGCGAGGAAAGAATGACACAGTCGCCAGCTTTTGCAGTTCGGCCAGTTTTGACGCCGTCAATGCCGTTTGTGCCAACGAGTTCATTTGTGTTGCGCAGCATGTAAAACGTAGGACGGCCGACTCGGACAATCGTGACTTTCCGTTCCTTTTGCGAAACGTAAAATCTGAACCCCGCGTCTTTCATGGCATACTGAGTCAGTTTCGACATGTCGCTCGCTGTTGAATAAGGCTGGAGACCTTTACGTGGTTCCAGCCCGTGGGGATTGATGAAGAGCGTACGCTCCATTCCCAATTGACGGGCGAGCGCATTCATCTGGCTGACAAAGGTCTCCTCTGCACTCAAGCCTCCCGAACCTCCCTGCGAGCGGAGCGCCGCGCCGACGTAATAGGCCAGAGTCTCGGCCGCCGCATTATCTGATTGCATCATCATCGCGTAAATCAGATCGCGATAGCTTATCAGGTCATTCTGTTGCAGACCGAGCGTATTGCCACCTCCTATATCCATGAGAGCTTGCGGCGGTACGACCACTTGTTGGGCAAGATCTGTTCCTGTTTTCTCTGCCCAGTCCAGAACCACCTTTGCCGTTGCGATTTTTGTCAGATCAGCGACAGGGCGTTTGTCCCGGGGCTTATAGCTGTCCAAGACGTAGCCGGTGGTATGATCGATTGCGACATAAGCGCCCGCTATTTGTCCCTGCGTGGCGTCAACAAGCTTCAGCAGAATGACAGTGGAAAACAGAATTCGAAGAACTTGCGACATACTCTACTCCTAAACCGGGCACAGTTTATCGCGGTTGACTTTCAAGGCAATCGATTAAACAGGCCGAGCACCTGTCTTATGGCTTCATTGTCAGGCGAGGCGGCTTCTTCGGGTTCCAGGGATTCTCTCGAAATCCGCTTTCCTCGATTGCAACAATGTTCGCCGCACACAAACGAGTCGCTTCCGCTACGTCTAGACCGAGGAATTCTGGCGCGAACGGCTCGAGATTGGCTTGAGCAATCCTGAACAGTCTACAGGCGGGTCGCAATCTTCGACCATCGGTTGCGTGTCCGGGTCGCAAGTACTGTTTTTGTAAGTGAACAAAAGCACCGGCCAATTGAATCAGCCCCTTAAAAAATTGATGAATTGGTCCGTGGGATTTCAGCCACAATTGCTCCAGGACGTCATGGGCTTCGTAATAGCGTTGATCGTTAAAGCAGACGAAGTAGCCGACGTAATGCGGATCCTGGTCAGGGTGCGAGGCGGTTTCCAGGCTTTCTACGAAGGAGGCAATGCGATGGCTCTTCTTCATCAGGCAACAACTCGAATTGTCGGGCGAGGAGCCGCCGGTTCAACCTAAAATTTTAGCGACGCGGCCGGGGTTGGTAACGACGCCCCTTTCCACAAGATGCTTGTGTGCTTTTGTGGGAGACGGCTACCGTAATGGTCTCGATGCTGCCGATTCTGATCCTTCTAGCCGCGGCTTCCGCTTTCGTGTCTGGCATGGAGACGGCGCTTTTTTCGATCACTGCCTTCCAGGTCCGCCGATGGAAAGAACGGGATGCTGTAACGGCCGAACAATTTGAAAAATTGATGGGCGACCGGCGCGGAGTTCTGAGCGTGATCTTGCTTACTGACACCCTCATCAATATCCCTCTCATCCTGCTCGCGTGGACTTTTGTGAATTCTCTCTCATTGCCTTTACCCAACTGGCTGAAGGCGCTCGCGATCTTTGGATTCATTATTGTCATCTGCGACCTCGTTCCAAAAATGTTGGCCTTGGTGGATCCGTTTCGGTTCTCGAAAACGGCTATCCGGACACTGAGAATGTTGATGCCCGTTCTCGGGCCGTTCACGCGTTCGTTGCAGCGGCTTTCCGAGAACGTCGCAGACTTGTTTGCCAAGGAAAATCCGGTTCCTCAGGATCGGCTGAGCGATGACGAGCTGGTCACTTTGGTAGAGCTAGGTGTCGAAGAGGGTCAGCTGAGTCCCGATGAACGAGACATGATTGGTGAAATCATTAAACTCGGCGACAAAACGGTCAAGGATTGCATGACGCCGCGGGTCGACGCTTTTACGATCCCGGATACACTTTCGAACGAAACGGTGATTCAACAGGCTGGGCTCAAGCGCCATGGAAGGGTGCCTGTGTATGGTGACAGCCCGGACGAGATCCTCGGTATTCTCGACGTAAAAAAGTTCCTCTTGGATCACCAGGAACATTACACGGAGCATCTGGAGGCGCCTTCCTTTGTGCCTGAAACAATGAGAGCGCTCGACCTGCTTCGGGCGTTTCTGACTCACCCCCAACGCCTGGCAATTGTTGTCGACGAATTCGGGGGGACGGAGGGAGTCGTTACATTCAACGACATTGCCGAAGAAATTATCGAGGACGCAGTTCCGCGAGGGGGCGAAGCACTCACAATCGAAGAGATCGGCGACGGGACTTGGATAGCGAGCGGAAATGCCCGCCTGGATGATCTCAGCGAGATCACTGGCGTGGCATTGGAGCGGGAAGGTCTGGATACAATTGGCGGACTCATTTTTACGCAGCTAGGCTATGTCCCCAGGCCGGGTGCGATTCTGGAGATAGATCCCTTGCGACTCGAAATCCGTCAGAGCAGTCGGAAACGGGTAACTGAAGTACTCATTGCGAAAAGGAGGGGCGCAGATCGATGACATGGATAGCGTTGTTCTTCTGCCTGCTGATTTCTTTTTTGTTTTCTGGAACTGAAGCCGGCATTCTCTCGCTCAATCGATTGCGAATCCGGCGGCTCGCCCGGCGAAAAGATCGTGCAGCCGCGCAGCTTCAGGAACTGATTGAGCAACCGGCTCGTTTGCTGATTACGGTTCTAGTTGTAACCAGTTTGTTGAATATCACGGCGCTGGTTCTTCTGGCTCAGACTCTGGTCGGTTGGTTCGGGCCGATGGGTTATCCGATCACCTTAGCAGTGGCGTTACCACTTTTTCTTTTCGTTGTGGAACTGTTGCCCAAATCGGTTTTTCGGCGGTTCCCGTACTCTGCGCTCGCGTCATTGGCGATTCTTTTGGATGGAGCCTCTCGAGTTTTGATCCCGGTAACGTGGCTGGGCAGCTGGGTCGCAAGGAAGTTACTTCGCTTCAAACGACCTCGGCAGGTCCTGGTTGCTCGAGAAGATCTGAAATATGTCACGACCGAAATCGAACGGACCGGCGCGCTCAGTAGTATCGAGCGGCAAATGATTCACAACGTAGTGGATTTCCGCAACGTCAAGGTACGCGATGTGATGGTGCCTCTGGAGCGAGCTGTAACAGTTCAACCGAGTACAACCGTAGAGGAACTCAGAGAACTGACTCGCAAATCCTCATTTGATAATTTTCCGGTCGTTGACGCCGCTCGGAGAGCGCTCGGTCTGGTGAACGTCTTTGACTTCATCATGGATGGGTCCACCTCGGGCAGAGCTCAGGACCATTTGCGTCGGATCGTGATCATTCAAACTGGAGAACAGGCGTTCAACGCTTTGCGGAGGCTCCGCGCGTCGCCGCAGAATCTCGCTGCTGTTGTCGATCCGAGTGGCAAAATGGTTGGAGTTGTGAGCGTTGAAGATCTCCTGAATCCGTTAGTCAAGGTGGAGCGACAATAGGCGATACGCCGAGACGGCGATACGGCGAAGCGTTAGCGAAGGGAGATTACCTTGATTACATGGGTCGTGGTAAACAAGCTAGACCCGCTTCTCTGCTCAATTCGCCGTATCGCCCTTCGCCGTCTCGCCTGTTAGTAATCCCACCGTATTCTTCCTTGATCGCTTCCGATCTCCAACTACGTTTCCCGGTTTATGTCAGAAGCAACGGCTAGCCCACCATACTCACGAAAGAATCCGTTTCCGTCGAAACTATTAACCCGAAGAAGACTCAATCTTGAGGGTTCGGAAAAGGAAACGGTTCACTACGAATTTTCTCTGGCTGGTTCAGGGCTCCAGTACGAGGTCGGCGACTCCATGGGGGTCTTTCCGCAAAATGATCCCGCTTTGGTGGAAGAGCTCCTGCAGGCGCTTCATTTTACCGGGGACGAAACGGTCACAAACAAAGAAGGCGAGACTTTCTCGATTCGGGAAGGGTTGCTTAAGCATTTCGTTATCACTCAGACCTCGAAGCAATTCCTGGAGGCAATCGCAAACAAATCTCCCGGCGAAGAGGATCTCAAATCGCTTCTCCGGCCGGAGAGGAAGCAAGAGCTGGATAAATACCTTTGGGGACTCGAGCTGATCGATTTCCTGGTGGATCGACCGTCTATCCAGTTCACGCCCGAAGAGCTAGTGCCGACGTTCAGGAAACTGCAGCCGCGACTTTATTCGGTTGCCTCCAGCCTGAAAGGATTCCGGCACCAGGTACATTTTATAATAGTCACGGTGCGATACGAAAGCCATGGCCGCAAAAGGAAGGGGGTAGCATCGACCTATCTGGCTGATCGCATCGACGGCGACGCGCATGTGCCGATGTTCGTTCATGTCGCGAAAGGATTCCGGCTTCCAGAGGATCATTCTACTCCGATCATTATGGTGGGACCGGGAACGGGGATCGCTCCGTTTCGAGCTTATCTACAAGAACGAAAAGCCGTTGGGGCTACGGGAAAGAATTGGCTCTTCTTCGGCGAACAACGTGTGAAGTCCGATTTCTTTTATCAGGACGAATTTGCGGCGTTCCAAAAGGAGGGCTTGCTGACTCGGTTTGACACCGCTTTCTCTCGGGATCAGGCGCACAAGATCTATGTGCAGCATCGGATGCTGGAAAACGGAAAAGATCTTTTTGCCTGGCTGGAAGAAGGCGCCCATTTCTATGTTTGCGGCGACGCGGCTAGAATGGCGAAGGATGTCGATCTCGCTTTGCATCAAATCATCGAGAAAGAGGGGGGCAAGACGCCCGAAACAGCCGCGGAGTATGTCGAAACGTTGAAGAAGTCGAAACGCTACAAACGGGATGTGTATTGAGGGTTCGCGTTCCGGGTTCCGCGTTTCGGACTATTCGCTGGTGATTTCGCGAACGTAGATGTTGACCTGGCCGTCGGCCCCTTTACGCACATCGACAATCTGGAAGGGGCGCTCCGCGCCGCGCTGGAAATTCTGGCCGATCTGCGGTGCCGGTACCCCTCGTGGGAACTCTGCGATTATGCGGGCGTTCCCCCGATTCAACACGCGGTCAGTCAAGGATTGTTGGGGACGGAGCACTGCGCGATTATCTTTCGAAGCGGTAACGACAAAGGCTCCCCGCAGATAAATTGGATCTGCGCCGACTCCTTTGTCGGCCAGGTCAACGCTTTGAGCGACATCGATCAGTCGGCCCCGAGGCATCTGGCTTGGCCGATAAATTTGCCAGGATCCCACCCCACCTGTTGTGACGGGAGTAGGAGAAGCTGTGAGGAAAGGTTGAAGATGAGGAGTAGTTGTCGATACCGCTGCAAACGAAGGTGCGGGAGTCGCTGCCGGCGCCTGTTGCGGAGACGAGGTCTTGGGCAGCTGCGGTGGCGCGACAAGTGGCGGCAGAGCAGAGGGCCCGGGGGCGTTCGCAGCTAACTGTTTGCCGGAAGGTTTGCCTCCCGATCGCGCCAGCGGCATCGCCGGAACCGCATTGACGATAGGCGGTGGCGTCGGTGTCGGCTCGGAACCGATCAGGCTGGGTGCGGGCTTGGTGCTCTTTTTGGCAGAGGCGACCTCGGAACCGCCCATCGCCTTTCGATATTGGGCATAGCGTTGTTCAGCGTCGCGGATCTGGCTTTGTGAGACGACCGGTAACCCTGCCTTCAGGTTAAGGACTTTTGGCAGATCAAGTTGAAATCCCGATCCGCTTTCGGTAGTGCCGTACGGTCCGTACAATAAAGGAACGCACGTAAAAAGCAGCCTGCTGTTGCCAAGGTTCTCTACGTGAATCAACGCGGACAAATCGAACGACCGCCGCAGTTCAATCCCCAGCCCAGTTGTCAAAGTCTTTTGCATCGCCTTCAGATGCTCCGGAGCCGCCGGAAACAGGTGCTCAATAAAAACAGTTGGCACGTCGGCTGACTGCGCGATGACGACCATGCCGGAGTCCATGAACTTGCTATCGTTCAGAGGATAACTGTCGAGGATCGTGAACTTGCCGGTTACGTAGGAAACCTTGCCGACCTGATGGTCATAGTTTCGCAGATACGATCGCAGCAGCTGTTTACTTTCTTCATTGAGCTGTGTCTCGGTCAGTGCGCCGTATTTAGCTAACAATTTGTCCGGAGGTAGAAATTCTCCGGCCGGTGCGGCGGTCAATTCGAATCGCTTAGGCGGGTCGAGCTTATGGAGTTTTGCCAGAAGTTGGTAATCAAACGGTTCTTCCGGGTGTGTAAACACGTAGAACGTGCCAATCCAGCATGCGACCGCGATACCACACAACAACAGGATAAAGACAGTCCAACCGAAGAGATTGTCGCTCTCTGGTTCTTGGTGCGGTTTTCTGCTCGAGCGTGCGACCTCAGCGGCTCTCACGGGACATTTCAAACGAGCTGCCGCAACCGCAGCTCCGCGTAACGTTTGGGTTGGTGATCTTAAATCCGGCGCCGGTCAGGCCGTCGGTGAAATCGATCGTCGCATCTTTCAGGAATTCTGAGCTGTATGCATCGATCAAGACTTCTACACCTTCCCTTTGGATATGGAGATCGCCTTCCTTGGCGTGGTCGAATTGCATGCCGTACTGCATCCCGGCGCAGCCCCCGGTCTCCACAAAGATTCGTAGCCCTTTGCCTCGGTAGCCGGCATTGTCCGCAACGAGCGACCGCAACTGGCGAATGGCAGAATCTGTGACAGTGATCATCCCGATCTCAATTAACCGACACCAACCGATAAAGTCAAACCAACGGGATTGGTAAGATCGCATCGGCCTAGACCCGTATCGGCGTGTCGACGTATCGGTTTATCGGCGTAATGCCGGTCGGCTTGAACCCGGCTTGCAAACACTCACACTCACACCCACACTGACACTCATGGGCCGAATTGTTCTGTTGCCGGATGAAGTCGCAAGCCAGGTTGCGGCCGGTGAGGTGGTAGAGCGGCCCGCCTCGGTAGTTAAAGAGCTGGTAGAAAACAGCATTGATGCGGAAGCGGACCGCATCGAGGTGGCGATAACCCGCGGCGGTATGTCGGTAATCCGGGTGGTCGATAACGGCATTGGTATGGACCGCGATGACGCGCTGCTGAGTCTTGAACGGCATGCTACAAGTAAAATACGGACCGGCCAGGACCTTGCCCGAATCGCCACCCTCGGATTTCGGGGTGAAGCGTTGCCCAGCATCGCCAGTGTGTCCCGTTTCCGGATGGCAACGCGACCGCGAGACGCATTGGAAGGCACAGAAATTCTTGTGAACGGCGGTACGATCGATTCAGTACGATCGTCCGGCGAAGCCCCTGGAACCCTGATCGAAGCGCGTTCATTGTTTTACAATCTACCGGCGCGCAGAAAATTTCTGCGAACCGACAACACGGAGACAAGTCATATTCAGCATCAATTGCAGCTCCAGGCGACTGGCCATCCTCAGATCGGTTTCGTGTTTGTCCGGGATCAGAACACAGTATTCCAAGCGCCGCCGGTCAAACGGCTTTGGGACAGGGTTCGTGACCTGCGTGGATCGGATTTCGTTGGCCAGCTCCTGGAAATAGAGTCGGCCGCGTTTGGTGGGATTGGTGTCTCCGGATTTATCGGAAAGGCGGGAATCAGCCGCTCAACTCGAGCCGAACAAATCATTTTCGTCAACGGCCGTCCGATCGAGAACATTACTATCCAGCACGGAATCCGGGAGGGATATCACACAGCGCTGATGAAGGGTCAATATGCGGTGACGCTGCTTTTTCTTGAGATGAATCGAGAGGCCGTAGATGTCAATGTGCACCCGGCTAAGCGCGAGGTGCGTTTTCGTGAGCCGGACCAAGTCCGAGATGCGGTTGCCGAAGCGATTCGCAAAACCTTGGAGAGCGATCGCAATCGCTGGACCCAAACATTTCAAAGGCCGTCTAACGTCGAACCGGTTAGTCCCATCGCGGCTGCTGCTGCCGTTTACGATCCTCCGCTTATTCCAACGACCGAGCAGTTTGCGCTACGTCGCGACTGGTCTGAATTTTACTCGCCAACAGCGCCCGCCGCCGATCCGGCGGTGAAGCAATCGGCGGAATGGAATGAGCCAGCGGTGCCGAAGAGCACGACGCCGGCGGAAACAGAGGATCAATCATCCGCGCTGGCAGCCGGTTCGGATCTACAATTCAGAATTCTTGGCGTACTCGGCAAACTGTACGTAATGATGGAAAATCAAGAAGGCCTCGTCCTGGTAGACCAACATGCCGCACACGAGCGGATTCTTTTCGAAAGGTTGCGACGCCAAATGGAGCAGGGTGGTGTCCCGGTGCAGCGCCTCTTGATTCCGCTCACTGTTCAGGTCACCCCCAAAGACTATGACTGGATCATGAGCAACGCGCCCGCTCTGGAGAAGATGGGTTTTGTCATGGAACCATTTGGCGAATCGACTCTGAAAATCGACGGAATCCCTCAATTCTTTCGGACACAGGATCCGTCGACCGCGATCAGACAGCTTGTCGACGAGCTACGCTCGATGACCACAACGACTTCTCGACTAAGAATGGGCGAAGATGTGATTGCAAAAACGGTTTGCCGTCACGCAATCAAAGCTAACGACGACTTGCGTCTTCCCGAAGTGGAAAAGCTGATTCAGGATCTGCTCTCCTGTGAACTTCCGTACTGTTGTCCGCATGGCCGCCCCACGATGATCCAGCTCAATTATGGGGAGCTGGAGAAAAAGTTTGGAAGGAAGGTGTGAGAGGGGGGGAAGGGGTATCGGGGTATCGGCGTATCGGCGTATCGGCGAACTACCGAAGTGGCAAGATATTCACGCCGATACCGCCTGGCACGCCCATCTTGCGCGACCGTGTATCACCGCTCTCGCTTTTTCCGCCAAAACCCACTCTTCGCACTTTCAGCCAGTTTTTGGGTGAGATACGCTGTCAGCAACGGTTTCGCGACCGACCAGGCGCCTTTCCCGACCGCCAGCAAAAGGCCGTTTCGGCCGGATGCTTTTCGTAAGGGTTCGCCGGTCTTAGCCTGGACATAGACTTTTTTCTTGCGAGCCGGCAGACGCGAAAGGAGCCAGCCTGCGATTGCCGCGAAGCTCATCCAACCTACCGAATGTCGTCGCAAAGAATCGGCAAAATATTTTCTAAGATCCAATTGCCTTCGAACCAGCTGTGTTTGATTCCTTACTCGAGCCCTCAGATCAGCCAATTCGTTTGTCAGTCGCTGCTTTTGCTCTTCTGCGTTAGCCATTCGCGATCCTTCTTCAACTCAGACAAGGTAACCGGAAACAGTACTCTGGTGATTCGAAACCGAAAGACGATCGCCACGATCACGCAGGCTGACAGGGATAGTCCGGCGCACGCCAATGCGCTCCATCCCCATTCCCAGTGGAACAAGATCGTCATCAGGTAGAGTAGGAAGACGAGGAGCATCATGAGAAACCCGCTAAAGAGCGCGATCGCGCTTCCAAACAAGAGTGCGAGCACTAGCAGGTGGAGGGCGGCTTCTCTCGACTCAACGCCAAACAGTTTCAGCTTGAGGGTGAGGTACTCCCCAAGCGAAGCAATCCACTGGCGCAACGATTCGCTAGCAGATTGCTTCGCAGCTCCTGGCGGAGCATCAGATTCCATGGGCTATTTCCGGAACAGGAGACCAAGAACGAAGCCGACGCCCAAGGCAATCAGCACGGCTTTAGCCGGATTCTCGCGGATATAGGTCTCACTCTCGGACTGCCAGGTCTTGGCGCGTGTTCGCGCATCCGACCAGGCGCTTTCCGCTGCGCCGCGGAATTCTTTCGCTTTGCCTTCAGCCACGGTTCGGAGCTCCTCAGCTTTCTTCTCTGCAGCCCGCCGAATTTCTTCTGCCTTTGCAGTTGCCGCTGTTTTAAAATCGTCCGCTGCAGCTTTGACGTGTTCCTTAGCGCTGTCCGCTGCCTGTTTCGGGGTTTTATTTTCGTCCATCGGTATCTCCTCCAAGTAGCTCAAATAGATTGCAATAAGTCACAGCACTGTCTCGTTTTGACCGGCAAAAATCAAGATTCGCGAAAAATAATACGCGCCTTGCTGACATCGTACGGAGAGATTTCAATCTCGACTTTATCACCCGGAACGATGCGGATGAAATTCTTGCGCATCTTGCCGCTAATATGCGCCAACACGCGCTGGCCGTTCGGAAGCGCCACCCGAAACATGGTATTCGGAAGAACTTCGGTGACGACACCTTCCGCGATCAATGGCTCTTCTTTGGGCATAGAGGCTCTGATATTGCCCGAGTTGTCGCTGGAATTCAATCCTGGGAAAGGAGCTAGGGCAGGAGCCAGGAGCCAGGAGCCAGGAGCAGGAGTCAGGAGCTGGTTTCCGCTGGACCTCCGGCCAGCATATCGCGAATGTCGCGTGTGGAACGGTCAGAATTGATTTGCCCGAAGACTAGTTCATGGGATCTCCACTCGTTGGATGCGCTGAGTACTCCCTGGAGTGAGTGCGCCCGACTCTTCTTGTTGGAAAACAGCTATGGCCAACCGCCGCGATGGGGAACAGAAGTCCGCGTCGGTTGGACGAATGAAGCATTACACGGGCTCTTCCTGTGTCAGGACCCTGAACCATGGGCTACCAAAACGCAGAAAGACGATGCGCTCTGGGAAGAAGAAGTCGTTGAAATATTTTTGGACCCAATCGGTGACTTGCTGTCTTATTTCGAATTCGAGATCAACCCGCTCAACACCGTCGCAGATCTCGTTCTGCGCCGCACTCGAACAGGTATCAAGAAGGATCTCGGTTGGGACTGCGAAGGATTGGTCACTGCGTGTGGCAGACTTCCATATGGCTGGGTCGCAGCTTTTCGAATTCCGTTTGAGTCATTAGGCGATTGTCACCCAAATCGCTCGCCAGTTTGGCGTGTCAACTTCGCTCGGATCGAGCGTCCTAGAGTGCACCCTCGCGAACTAACCGCATGGTCACCCACATCGGTTGGAACGTTTCATGTTCCTGAACGGTTCGGAGTATTGCTGTTTGAAGCGGGATAGTCCCACCTTCTGGCTCCTGACTCCTGGCTCCCCCAAAGAAACCACTTGGAACATCAATGAATCGCTTTCATATTTCCGGCCCAAATGCAGGAAGCTCTCGTAGCTCTGGAAGACGGGCGGGTGTTTCGCGGCGAAGCGTTCGGCGCATCAGGGACAACCGTGGGAGAAATCTGTTTCAATACCTCGATGACTGGCTACCAGGAGGTTCTGACCGATCCGTCATATCGTGGTCAGATTGTCACCATGACTTATCCGCTCATCGGGAACTATGGAGTGAATACGTTAGACGATGAAAGCGCGGAACCGCACGTACGTGGATTTGTAGTCGGTGAACTGTCGTCCGTCTCCAGTAACTGGCGATCGTCAGGCTCGCTCGATCAATTTCTGAAGAAATGGAATATCTGCGCTATTCAGGGAGTCGATACTCGCGCCTTGACACGACATCTTCGGTTGCAAGGCGCGATGCGCGCTTGTCTGACGAGCGAATTTTCAGATGAAGCCGAAGCGATCAAGCGCGCGCTGGCAAGCCCTTCAATGACCGGGTCTGATTTCGTAAAGGAAGTCACGACGTCAAAGGCATACGAATGGGATAGCGACGATCGGTTGAGCCGCAACTGGACGATCGTGAAGAGTGGGCAAGTGGACGAGATCCTGGAGAACGGTCAAGCGTTCGAAAAATTGCCCCCTGTCCGTCATCGCATCGTCGCATACGACTACGGGATTAAACTTAACATCCTGAGAAGGCTGAGACAGCACGGGTTCAAAGTCACGGTCGTCCCGGCGAGCACCAGCGCTGAAGATGTTCTTGCGCTGAAACCGGAAGGGGTTTTTCTCTCAAACGGCCCGGGTGATCCCGATCCTCTGACCGGAATTCACCACGAGCTGCGCAAGCTTGTCGGGGAATGCCCGATCTTCGGCATCTGTCTCGGTCACCAGCTGCTCGGCTTCGCCTATGGGGGGAAAACATTCAAGCTGAAGTTCGGGCACCGGGGAGGCAACCAGCCGGTGAAAGATCTTTTGTCGGGCAAGATTTCGATCACATCGCAGAACCATGGATTTGCTGTTGATCCCGATTCGCTTCCTGCAAACGTCGAAGTGACGCACGTTAATCTGAACGATCAAACCGTCGAAGGAATGCGCCACCGCGAACATCCAGTTTTTAGCGTCCAGTATCATCCGGAGGCGGCACCAGGCCCGCATGACGCGACATATTTCTTCAGCGCATTCAGTCGCTTGATTGATGAGGCAAAAAAATAACCTTTCCTTGTCGGAAGCGAGACGCGTCACGTTAGCTGCTCAGGGTTTTGCCAATCGTCATCCGCGCCAAATTACCCGGCGCCATCTTGCCGGCATTCTCCGAACGATAGGGATGGTACAAATTGATTCGGTTAACATCCTGAAGCGGGCGCATTACGTACCGTTGTTTTCGCGATTGGGCATCTATGATCCGCAGCTTCTGGATCAGATCGCCTATTCGCGACAACACCGCCGGTTTTTCGAATATTGGGGACACGCTGCCTCCTTGCTCCCTGTCGAAACCCAGCCGTTCCTGCGTTGGCGCATGGACCGTGCCCGTACTGGAGAAGGCATTTGGAAGTCTCTATCCCTCTTTGCCCGCCGCCGGCCGGAGTTCATGAACCGAGTTCTCGAGATTGTAAAAGCGTACGGTCCAATCGGGGCGGGCGACGTAGAGAAGCATTTAGAAGAGAACCGCCCGAAACGGAAGGGCGGGTGGTGGGGTTGGACCGCCTGCAAGGCCGCCTTGGAATGGCTATTCTGGGCGGGCATTATCACCACGGCGACGCGAAAACATTTTGAGCGTCTTTACGATCTTACGGATCGCGTCATCCCGGCGGAAATTTTGGCTGTGCCAACCCCTTCGGTCCCCGACGCGATGCGAGAACTGATTCGGATCGCGGCTCGGGCGCTAGGCGTAGCAACTGAAACCGACTTGCGAGATTACTTCCGTCTGCCTGTCTTGGATGCACGAAACCCGATTTCAGAACTTGTGGATACAGGCGAATTGATCCCGGTATCAGTTGAAACCTGGAAGGGTTATCTCCATCGAGAAGCCAAGGTTCCGCGACAGATTGATTGTGCGGCATTGCTTTCGCCGTTCGACCCGCTTCTCTGGGAGGCGAAACGTCGAGAGCGCTTGTTCGGTTTCCATTATAGGATCGAGATCTACACACCAGTAGAGAAGAGAAAGCACGGCTATTACGTGCTGCCATTTCTGTACGGAGATCGAATTGTCGCGCGCGTAGATCTCAAAGGTAACCGGCAGCTTGGCCAACTTGAAGTGCTGTCCGCACATTCGGAGCCGGGGGCAGAACCTGAATCCTTTTTGCCTGCTCTAGCAGCAGAACTGCGATTAATAGCCGAGTGGGTAGGTTTGGCTGAGATTCGCGTTTCGAACCGAGGAAAATTGGCCAGCGGGTTGCGGCGAGTATTGAGCGTGAATTGAAAGCGCATGGTCGGTAGAGCAGCGCTTCTTGCAAACACTCACACTCGCACCCACGCTCACACTTATCCCATGTCGATCAACGCCCTGTTGAAGCGCCTGCCAGGAGGACACGCTCTAACCGACGCGAAAGACAAACTTCTCTCAAAGGCCGCGGTCGCAAAGATCAGCAAGGAGCTTCGGCCCTACGGCACGCTGGTCGACTTCCAGCTAAATACAGTCGATAAATCCGTATTCGCGTCACTGCTGTTGAACGGCGAACAGTCACCGGTCGAGATCCGAGTGAGCAAGTACGAGCTGATCCAGAAAGAAGAACGGCTATTCCTGGAGGTAGATGGCAAATCGATCGAAACATCGCGCGAATGGCTTACACGTTTACTGCAAGACAAAATGGGACGCCACTCAGTCGCGGTGCCGGAAGAACTGGCCTGGATAGCGCTCCAAATGCTGGCCTGAGCGCGGAACCCGGACCTCCTGGTCACCACGACAACTGATTCCAGTATGTCACCGCGCCGCGATGTTTTCGGACGATCTGGACGGAGCCATCTTGTGAGATAACCACACCAAGAGATTTAGCGTACTCTTCGCAAAAGCGGTATACAGCTCGATGCCGGGTCCCAACGCTTTCAATTGATTCGTTAGTCCAGATTTCGCCCTCAGGGTCGAGGGCATGACGCACCTGCGTGAGTTTGGGAGGATCAACTCGGAGTTCTGCGCCGAATCCGATGAGACGAAATCCGTGAGTGACTATCAGGGCTCCATCGACTGCCATCAGATCAGCCAGAAAATGAGCGAAATCGAAAAGCGCTTCATCAAGGTCCGCAAGCGCGGGATCGATCAGGGTTTGATACTCGGCCCACCCGATCTTCCGGTTACTATCCAACGGCGCGAGCTCTGAAAGACGAGTGATAGCGCTTTTCAAGAGGGTCTCGTAACGTCTTCGTGCCGGACAATCGCCAATCCGATATTTAAAACGGATTGCGTCACCGCATTCGGTGAGTCGCGGTTCGTCCCCAGGATCCAGAATAACGAGCATTCCTCCGTGTCTCCCGTTTCTGACTACAGCCAGCGTTCGAAGCAAGATGTTGTAACCCATCATTCGAGCGAAATCGGCTTCCACGGGAACCGATTTCAAGTCAGAAGGCTGGCCAAAAACCTCGTTCAAAAGATTTTTGCGTGCCTCGGCAAAGAGTTGTTTTAGCCACCGCGCCTGAAGCAGATCGAATGACTGCGATTCGATCCGTCCACCACTCAATGTAGCAATGCGCCGAGCACCCAGGTAGACGGACAGGTGCCCTGGCCCGAGTGAATGAACGATCAACGAATCTGGTTGTGAAGGCCCCCGATAACGGCCGCCAGCGACGCTGCTGAGCCAGCGCGTCCCTGACACAACGACGCCCCAGATGTGGAGTTTTTGATCTGTGCCGGGGCAGACGCCAATCATTGATCGAAAAAACAAAGCCGCCATGGCCAATCTCCGAATCTCTTGTTCATCAAACGGCCGGCCAGAGTCGAGGTTCAGCGGCATAAGTCCGCTTGGCGGACCTTCGTCGGGTGCAAAAAAACTCGGATCGCCGAAGATCAGTCGAAAACGAACTTGTCGATCTTCATCCCTCAAAAAGCTGGCGTGATATGCAACATCCAACAATTGGCGTAGGTGGTGTTCTTGCGGTAGCCGCGCGAGACTCTCCGGAGGCCACGCTTTCTTGACCAGTTCTGCAAGCTGGACCGGATAAGCGTGACCGAGATAACTCTGGAGCTGCGGATTCATTCTGTTCTAACCCTCTACTTCGAACGCTTTCCAGGTTGACCTGGAGGATTTTCGGAGCTGAGATCCTTTACTCTATTATGCGGTCCGAGCCAGTAATTTCCAAGAGAGCTGTTCTTTGCTTCGGCCTAAGTCTTTGCATGATCTGTTTGATTGGCTGTTCGTCTGTTCACACCGATTTCTCTGGCGACACCAGAATGCAGTACGAGCATCGAGGACATTGAGCGCTCCGCTATTGGGTAGGGCCTGAGGTCTTAGCGCCGCGCCGGGTATGTCGCCCTTTCAGGGCGAATTGCATTCCGCGTTTTACC